>JAILQT010000090.1 GCA_024698805.1 Solobacterium sp. | reverse complement strand
TGCCTGTCACAGATCCCAACGCATTCTATCCGAGCCACGAAGCGATCGATTTCTATCATCATTACAAAGAGGATATTGCCCTGTTCGCAGAGATGGGCTGGAACGTATTCCGCCTGTCCATCAACTGGGGCCGTATCTTCCCGAACGGCGATGATGAGGAACCCAATGAAGCCGGTCTGCAGTTCTATGAGAATGTATTCAAAGAATGCAGGAAATTCGACATGGAACCGCTGGTAACGATCTGCCATTATGAGATACCGTGGGCGATCGTCACGAAGTACGGCGGATTCTCGAACCGGAAGGTCATCGACCTGTTCGTGAGATACTGCGAGACGATCTTCAGAAGGTACAAAGACCTTGTCAAATACTGGCTGACATTCAATGAGATCAATATCGCATGCATGGGCGAAGGCGGCATCGGCAACCTGTACGGCCTCGGCATCATGGAGGAAGAAGACATCAACGCAACGCAGCCGATCAAACTGTCCGAGCTGAAGTCCAACAGACAGAGGACATTCGAAGCGCTGCATAACGAATTCGTAGCGAGTGCACTCGTCGTCAAACTCGGCCACGAGATCAACCCTGACTTCATGATCGGCAACATGATCTGCCATATCACGGTCTATCCGCTGACACCGGATCCCAAGGACGTTCTTGCATGCACAGTCGAAGACAACTTCAAGAACAACCTCTGCGGCGACGTGCAGGTCAGGGGCGAATACCCCGTCTGGGCAAGGAAGTACTTCCTGGACAAGGGCGTCGACCCGTTCTTCATGGACAATGAAGAAGACAAGAAGGTCCTCAAAGAAGGTACTGTTGATTTCTACACATTCTCTTACTACATGTCCAACTGCGTCACGACGCATACAGGTGCAGAGACGACAGCAGGCAACATGTCCCACGGCGGCAAGAACCCGTATCTGAAGGCATCCGACTGGGGCTGGCAGATCGATCCGGACGGACTCGAATACACACTGGAATACCTGGCTGACAGGTATCCGGGCGTACCCCTGATGGTCGTCGAGAACGGCTTCGGCGCATTCGACAAGGTGGAGGAAGACGGTTCCATCCATGATGATTACAGGATCTCCTACTTCCGTTCGCATATCGAATCCATGAAGAAAGCATGCGAAGCAGGCGTGCCCCTCATCGGCTACACGACATGGGGCCCGATCGACCTCGTATCCGCAGGTACGGGACAGTACGCGAAGAGATACGGCTTCATCTATGTCGACAGGCATGATGACGGCACAGGCGACTTCTCCAGAAGCAGGAAAGACAGCTTCTTCTGGTACAAGAAGGTCTGTGAATCCAACGGCGAAGAACTCGCTTAACATTACCCGGGATCTGCAGTATGCAGGTCCTTTTTTCGTGAAATATACAGGTCTGTTACCGGAATGCGCAGAGGAGGGATATCCGTATGTCTTCATGAATATATTTCCGGGAAATATGCGGCAGACAAAAAAGAACCCGCAGTGCAGGCAGTGCGGATCGGGAAAGCACTGTCCTGAAAGCGGGTCCTTTTTCATGCCGGATCAGTCAGATGATGTCGTATTTTTCAATATCACGGAACAGGGCCGTGCCGCCCTCCGCAAAGAATTTAATCCCTTTCGCAATGGCAGGATCCGGATACACATTGCCCGTCATGGTATGCCTGCCGCCGTCGATAAAGGCTTCCAGGGAACTCACATCGAGGAAGATATCCAGGTCGATGCTGTCCTTTGTGCCGACGGTACAGACACGGACATTGACATCCTCTTCCGCGCCGGTCAGGGGTATGCCTGCATTACTCCGGTCAAAAACGACGCATCCGCGTTTACTGTCATAATACAGCAGGGTCTCATGTTCCGGACTGCAGAAAAGTTTAACACCCGCTTTCTCTGCATTGCCCGGCTCCAGGGTAAAGTGCAGTTCGATCACATTGCCCGAGATCCCGGGAAGGCTGGCTTCATCACAGTTTACGGATAATTCAGCACAGGACGCCGGATCGCTGCGGCACTCAAGGATCTCACGGACCGGTCTCTGGATCAGGTGTCCTTCCTCAACGGTCAGTTCCCGCGGCAGCGTATAAGTTCCTGCCCATTCCTCCGAACGCGTCGGGAACGAACGGTCCCACATCTCCTTCCAGGCGATCATGATGACCCTGCCGTCCGGTGTGCGCAGCGTCTGGGCGGCGTAGAAATCAAAGCCGCTGTCCACTTCGCCGATCGTCTGCACATCAAAGCGCCCGGTCTCAAAGTCCAGGTGTCCAAGCATATAGAGGACAGAGTGGAGGTTCTGGTACAGGTCTCCGGAGCGGGGCAGGTTCTGCGGGCTGGAAAGAAGCACTTCCGCATTCGTGTCGGTTACGAAATAGTCCGGACATTCATATACGCCGTTCAGCCGGTAGAAGTCTTCACTGAATTCCGGCTGCGGATAAAGAAGATGTCCCACATAAGTCCAGTTATACAGGTCTTTGCTTTTGAGGAGGCAGAGGTTTCCCCAGCCTTCTTTTTTATGTTCCGGATCCGGCTGGTGCGGGTTGGTGACTTCACGCTGGCTGCCGGGTGCAGGCTCTTTCCGCAGACCTTTGTCGAGATAGCGGATGCCTGCGATCATGTAATAGGTATCCCCCTGCATGAAGATGCGCGGGTCACGGAAATCCTCTTCATAGATCTCCGGCGAAAGCATCTCTGCCGTAAGGACAGGATTGCCCGGATCCTTGACAAAATGATCCCCGTCATCGGATACGGCGATGCACTGTCGCTGCATCATGGGCTGTGCCGCTGTATACATCAGCCAGAGCTTCCCGTCCTTTTCCACGGCGGACCCGGAGCAGCACCCGCAGACAAATTCATACGGCTGGTCCGGCCACAGTGCCATGGGACGCTGTTCCCAATGGATAAAGTCTTCCGTCGACACATGGCCCCAGTGCATGGGACCCCATTCCGACTTGTGCGGGTAGCATTGATAAAACAGGTGCGCCCTGTTCTTATAAAAGATCGTACCGTTCGGATCATTCCCCCAGCCGAAAGGTACTGAAACATGATAATGGGGCCGATAACTCTCAGCCATAATGATAATCTCCTTCCAATCAACCATCCATATTATAATAGATAATCTCTGTTTGCACATCCTCCGTCATAAACCGATGGAATCCATTTTTCAATACGGACAGCTGAAAGAAGTTTTCTGACAAAAATCAGGCATTCCGGCTCTTCATGACTATGTATTAGGCAGAGGGGGTCATTATGACAAATACGAAAAACGAACTCTGGAACAATTATATGAAGTACAGGACAGACCTGTACCAGACGCTGCTTCCGTCGAATATCAGCAGTTCCCTGATCTCGGAGGCCAACTGGATGATCCGCAGCAGATACGCAAGCGGGGAACAGATGGGCATCCATGTAAAACCGGGCGATATCGTTTATATGGATTACGGCCAGTCCTATCTCAATGAAGCAGGCTACCAGCATTTCGGGCTTGTGATCAGCCTGTGCTGCCGGAAAGCCCTTGTCGTCCCGATGACAAGCAATCCGAAGACATACGGGAATGCCTATGATCCCGAGATCAGCCCGGAAGGCTCCAGGCATCTGATGCGCCTCGGCCAGATCCGCGGCATGAACAAACCGTCCGTGCTGTTCCTGAATGACCTGAGGTATGTGAACACCGCAAGGGTGATCGATGTGAAATCCCATATCAGCACGCGTTCGAAGACTTTTAAAGATGTAAAGGAAAGACTGATGGATATCATGTTCTGAGTGAGGAAGTATGATACACTGAACGCATGGCAAAAACAGAAGGGAAATGGCTGATCGGCGTATCCTGCGGTCCGGATTCGATGGCGCTGCTGCATATGTGCATGCAGAAGGGCATCCCGTGCGCGGCGGCGCATGTGAACTACCATCACCAGAAGCAGGCCGAAGAGGAAGAAGCCTGTATACGCGAATACTGCAGCGAACACGGTATCCCGCTGCATGTTTTAAACGGGCCTTTCCTTCCGTCGGGGAATTTCGAAGCTGCAGCCCGCACGCACCGTTATGAATTCTTCCGGCAGACCGTACTGGAATACGGTTACCGGGGTGTGCTGATCGCGCACCAGGAGGACGACCTTCTCGAGACATATTTCATGCAGGAAGAGAAGAATATCGTTCCTGCGTATTACGGTCTGAAAGAGGAGATCCTCTACAGGGGCATCCTGGTAAAAAGGCCGCTGCTCCATATGACCAGGAAAGACATCCTGGAATACTGTGAAAAGAACCGGATCCGGTATTTTATCGATGAGACCAACAACGATGATTCCCTGGCGCGCAACCGTATCCGGCATACCGTTGTTGAGAAGATGACCCGCAGCGAACGTGACCTTGTGCTGCGTGAGATCCGCATGAAGAATGCGGTGCGGCAGGAGCGCATCTGCAGGGTTGGCACATTCGTGCATGATGGGCGCGTCCGTATCGGAGAATACAGGAAGCTGTCGCAGGAAGACAGATATGAACTGCTGCGGACAGTCCTGAAAAAGGCAGGCAACCGGTCGCTGAAGGAGATCGGAAACATCGACAGGATCATTCTTGAAAAGAAAGATTTTGTCTGCGCATGCGGCGCATACCGGCTGGTACAGGATGAAGGCTTCTTTTTCCTGACAGGTAAAGAGGAACCGTACTGCTTTGTCTGTAAAGACCTGCAGGAGCTGCTGGATCTGAAGCGGCAGGCATACTTCCGTATCGAAGCGGCTTCGCGCGGCGTGAACACCGTGACGCTTTCCGCGGATGACTTCCCGGTGACGGTACGGAACTTCCGCGACGGCGACAGCATCCGGATGCGCTTCGGTACGAAGAGCGTCCACCGCTTCTTCATCGACAGGCATATCCCCAGATACAGACGCGGCACATGGCCTGTCGTTCTTGACGGAAAAGGGTCTGTGATCCTCGTTCCGGGGCTTGGATGTGATGTATTGCATTTTTCTGACAGCCCGACAGCAGATGTGATACAATGTCTTCTATCCGAAAGTGAGGATTAGAATATGTGGGAAGAAAAAACGATTAAGGAAGTGCTGTTTACACAGGAACAGATCACTGCCAGGGCAGAGGAACTCGGCAGACAGATCACGGAGGATTACAGGGCTGCAGGCAAAACACCGCTGCTCGTAGCGCTGCTCCGCGGATCCGTACCGTTCCTGGCTGAACTCGTGAAACATATCGATCTGGATATTCAGTTTGACTTTATGGATGTTACCAGTTATGCAGGGACTGAATCCCAGGGTGAGATCAAGATCCTCAAGGACCTGGATACACCGATCAAGGACAAGGATATACTGGTCGTTGAAGATATCATTGACACGGGCATGACACTGACGACTGTCTGTGAACTGTTCCATACAAGGGGGGCTTCCAGCGTTAAGATCGTTACGCTGCTGAACAAGCCTTCCCGCAGGAAGACACGCATCGAAGCGGACTATATCGGCTTCGAAGTACCGAATGAATTCGTGGTTGGCTTCGGTCTGGATTTCAACCAGAAATACCGCTGCCTGCCGTACGTAGCTGTTCTGAAAGAGGAATGCTATAAATAAACAGGAGTGATTGAATGCAGAAAAACAGATTATTCTATTATCTGCCGTATCTGATCGTCCTTGTAGCGATACTGTCGCTGTTCTCGATGAACAACGGGTCCACTTCCGAGACCCTGACCTATCAGGAACTGAAGACGACGCTCAAGGAGAAGACGATCAAGGAAAGCGAAGTCATGGTCGGCGGCAATGTCACGACCGTGCGAGGCGTGTATAAGAATGAGGAGGACAGGAGTGTCCGCTTCAGTTCCACGATCCCGTCTACAGACGAAGAGATCGCATATGTGATCGACGCGCTGGAAGGATCCGAACTGAGCATCGTGGATGCCAATTCATCCAACCTCTTCATGGATACGCTGCTTTCGCTGATCCCGTTCATCCTGATGGGCGTGTTCGCCGTATGGATGATCAACAAGATGAACGGTTCCGGCGGCGCGAATGCAAGGGCGTTTGAGTTCTCACGCTCAAGGGCAAAGCTGGAAGGAAAGATACGCGTCAGATTCACGGATGTTGCGGGATGCGATGAAGAGAAGCAGGAGATGGCTGAGATCATCGATTATCTGAAATATCCGAAAAAATTTGAAAAGATGGGCGCACGTATCCCGAAGGGCATCCTGCTGGCGGGACATCCCGGTACAGGTAAGACGCTGCTTGCGAAAGCTGTCGCAGGCGAAGCGAATGTGCCTTTCTATTCCATTTCCGGTTCCGATTTCGTCGAGATGTTCGTCGGTGTCGGTGCGAGCCGTGTCCGCGACATGTTCAAGAAAGCACAGCAGACTGCACCGTGCATCATCTTTATCGATGAGATCGACGCAGTAGGCAGACAGCGCGGCGCCGGTTTCGGCGGCGGTCATGACGAACGTGAACAGACGCTGAACCAGCTGCTCGTTGAGATGGACGGTATGGAAGACAATACCGGCATCGTTGTCATCGCGGCGACGAACAGACCGGACGTACTCGACCCCGCCCTGCTCAGGGCCGGCCGTTTTGACAGGCAGATCACCGTATCCCTTCCTGACAGGAAGGGCAGGGAAGCGATCCTGCAGGTCCACGCCAGGAACAAACACCTGTCGGGCGATGTCGATCTCGGTGCGCTGGCAAAGAGGACACCGGGCTTCTCCGGCGCGGATCTTGAGAACGTACTGAATGAAGCGGCGATCCTCGCAGTCCGTGAGAATGCGGAACAGATCTCCATGCAGAATGTCGATGAAGCGATCGACCGCGTCATGATGGGTCCTGCAAAAGTCAGCCGTACATATGATGACAAGACGAAGAAGCTTGTCGCATATCACGAGAGCGGACATGCGATCGTCGGCCTGTTCCTTGAAAATGCACAGGTAGTCCAGAAAGTAACGATCATCCCCCGCGGCCAGGCAGGCGGCTACAACCTGATGACGCCGAAAGAGGAGAAGATGATGAATACGAAGAACGACCTGCTCGCTTCCATCACGTCCTTTATGGGCGGACGCGTCGCGGAAGAGATGTTCTTCGATGATGTCACGACAGGCGCTGTCAACGATATCGAAAGAGCTACGAATATTGCCAAGGATATGGTCACGCTGTATGGTATGAGCGATCTCGGACCGATCAAATACAACAGCGGAAACGAGAACGTATTCCTTGGAAGGGATTATAATTCACCGAATAATGTGTCCGGTGAAGTTGCCTATGAAATCGATCAGGAAGTCAGGAAGATCGTCAACGGATGCCATGACAAGGCAATGTCGATCATCCAGCAGCACCGCAGCGAACTGGAAAAGATCGCTTCCGCGCTGATCGAACATGAGACACTGACTGCCGAACAGATCCAGCGCATCGTCGCCGGTGAATCGGTCGAGGAAGACTTCACCGTACAGCCTGAAACAACTGCTGCAGATAGTGAAAAAGAGGACTGATTTCAGCCCTCTTTTAACAGGAGGAATATGTTCACATTAAAAGATGTCCAGAAAGCTGTTCCGCTCCCTGTGATGCGGGCAGCTTACAGCATACTTGCACAGAACCAGATCAATGATATCCGCTATACGACTGCGGATTATCCGAAGATCAAGCTCAGCTGCGCGATCACGGGGAAACGGCTTCGCTTTATCAATGCGACGGTCAATTACGAGACGGGGCAGATCGTTTCGACCTTCTGCACATGCGCGAGCATATCCAGGATCTGCGAACATACAGCGGCGCTGCTGATCGTATTTGCGTCGGCGCTGGATGACGGACGGATCCGCATCACAAGACCGCACCGGCCGACATCGGATGCGATCCTGGAGATGATGACGGATAATTCGGATTACGCAGCGTTTGCGGAGCCGGATATGTCCGGCAGCTATGTCCTTGAATACATTGCGGACATGGAAGAGTCTTTCCGGGACAACTCCCTGTCGGTCACGTTCCGCTGCGGCAGGAAAAATGAGAAGAAGTATGTTGTAAAGAGTATCCATGAACTGCTCGAAGCCATGGATAACCGGACGGAGTATGAGTTCGGGAAGAAGAAAAAAGTGACGCTGTGCATGGAGTCGTTCGACGAACCTTCGCAGAAGATGCTCACATTCCTCAGCAGCATCGACAACAAGGAGAACCGTTTTAAAAGGACGAACAGCTATTACGGCTATTACCGCAGCGATCCCGATCTGTACCGGCAGCGTCTCGGGAAGAACCTGGAACTGAAAGGTGTTTTCCTGGACCGTTTCTTTGAGGCTGCGGACGAGGCCAGGTTCTTCATGAAAAGGGAAGGCGAAAAGCTCAGCGACCTGTCCGATCATGTATATTTCGATCCGGAGGTCCGTAAAGTCCCTGTCAGCCTCACCCGGAAGGCTGACGGCTTCACCATGCATATAGGAAATACGGAATACTGGCTCGAAGGCGCAGCCTGGATCTATATCTATGAAGAATTAAATGATTCTTTTTACCGGCTGCCGTACTCTTCGCGTTTCGCGCAGCTGCTCGATATCGACAGATACGGGGATGAACTGTATATCGCCGAAGAGGATATGAAGCAGTTTGCAGGACTTCTGACAAATGCTTTCATAGAAGTGGCGGATATCAGGCATACAGGTTTTGAACTTGAGAAATACGTCCCCCTGAAGCCGGTGTTCCGCATCTATCTCGATATGCCGCAGCAGGACCTGATCACCGGAACGCTGAAGGCGGTGTACGGGGAACACGAATACAATATCCTGAACGACAGGGAAAAGAATAAGGATGCGGACATACGGAACCGGTTTGAAGAAGAGAAGATGACCCGCTTCTTCTCGGGCTTCTTCAATTCCTTTGACAATGAGAACAGCCGATACGGCATATTCGGTGACGATGAAGTGCTTTACCGGCTCCTCACCGAAGGCATCGAAGCGATGACGAAAAAGGCGGAAGTATTCATTTCCGACGCCCTGAAGAAACTGCAGGTGAAGTCCGTAAACAAGGTCCAGCTCGGCGTATCGGTCAGCCATGACCTGCTTGAGCTGCACATGGACAGCGAAGACCTCAACTATGATGAGCTTGCGCAGATCCTCTCGCGCTACAATCCGAAAAAGAAGTTCTACCGCCTGAAGAACGGCCAGTTCATCAAGGCGGATGAGAATATCGATGAGATCGCGGACCTGGCATCGGAACTCGGCCTGAAGCCCTCGGATCTCAGGAAAGGGAAACTGACTGTCCCGCAGTACAGGGCATTACTGCTGAATGATGAGGCGGAACGGGGGTATCCGATCGACCGGGATGCGCATTTCCGGGACCTGATCACGAATATCCGCGGCACATCCGAAAGGGAATATGAGATCCCCGCATCACTGCAGGATGTGCTCCGTGATTACCAGAAAGAAGGCTTCCGCTGGCTCAGCGCCCTGTACGACAACAGCTTCGCAGCGCTTCTTGCGGATGAGATGGGACTCGGCAAAACGCTGCAGATCATCAGCTTCCTGCTTGCACGCAGAGAAGAAGGCAAAGCGCTTGTCGTCTGTCCGGCTTCACTTGTATACAACTGGAAGAATGAGTTTGAACGGTTCGCGCCGCAGCTTCGCGTCACGATGTCGACAGGCACAGCCGCACAGCGTGAGGAAGTGCTGAAAGACCTGGAGGAGAGCGATGTTGTCATCACGTCCTACGGGCTGATCGGACGCGATGCCGCCCTGTTTGAAGATATCCGTTTTACTTTTGAGATCATCGACGAAGCGCAGGCGATCAAGAATGCGAACACGCTCGCTGCGCATGCGGTCAAGTCCGTACACGCAAAATTCCGCATCGCCCTGACAGGCACGCCGATCGAAAACAGGCTCAGCGAGCTGTGGTCGATCTTCGACTACCTGATGCCGGGCTTCCTGTATTCCTACAAATACTTCCGCAGTGAATATGAAACGCCGATCGTCAAAGGCGAAGAGGGTGAACTGCGGGAAAAACTGCGGAAGATGATCGCGCCGTTCATCCTGCGCAGGATGAAAAAGGATGTCCTGAAGGACCTGCCCCCCAAGATGGAGGAGGTCTATTACGCACCCCTGACCGGTGAACAGAAGCAGCTTTACGAAGCACGTCTGAAACTGCTGCGGGCGTCGGTCTCCAAACAGAGCGATCAGGAATTCAATGAGAACAAGCTTCGCGTCCTCGCGGAACTGATGCGTCTGCGGCAGCTGTGCTGCGCGCCGTCGCTTGTCTATGAGGGATACAGGGGAAACTCGGAAAAGGAGGATATGTGCATCGACCTGATCCGGTCCGCGATCGATGAAGGTCATAAGATCCTCCTGTTCTCCCAGTTCACGTCCATGCTCGATATCCTCATGGAAAGACTGAAAGCGGAAAGCATCGCCTACCATGTGCTGACCGGTTCTACGCCGAAACAGAAGCGCATCGAACTGGTCGACCAGTTCCAGAACGATGATATCCCGGTCTTCTGCATCTCCATGAAAGCAGGCGGCACAGGTCTGAACCTGACAGCCGCAGATATCGTCATTCATTATGATCCCTGGTGGAACACTGCCGCGGAGAACCAGGCTTCCGACAGGACACACCGCATCGGCCAGGAAAACCCGGTCACGGTATACAGGCTGATCATGAAGGATTCCGTGGAAGAAAGGATACTTTCCCTGCAGCAGTCAAAAGCGGATCTTGCGGAATCGATCCTGAGCGGGGAAGAAATGTCGCGCGCTTCGTTTACAAAGGACGAGCTGCTCGATATACTTCGTTAGTATGAGGAAAACAGTTTCGACAGCAGTGACAGGGCTTCTGTGCGGCGTTCTGATGGCCGCGGTACTGCTGTATATGAATATCGCAAATCACTATCAGATATGGAATGCGGGATATTTCGCATGTCTTGCGGCCGGCATCGCGCTGCCGCTGTGCCTGGGGATATTCAGGAAGGAGTACATCCATACGGCTGCTGCGCAGCTCATTATGATCTGTGTGTCTTTCCTGGTCATGCTGGGCTATGCGTATATCTCTTCCGCATCCCTGAAATATGAGGATTCATTTTATCGGATGACACAGGCGTTTTCATGGATACACCTCGCTTCCTGCGCTGCGGTACTCCTGAACGCATGGCTGTCAAAAGGGGCAGAACATGACACTGATGACTGAATGGGGGGAAAAGATCAACAGGCAGGCGCCGCTGCAGGAATACCCGCGCATGCAGATGCAGAGGGACAGCTTCATGAGCCTGAACGGTACCTGGGAATACCAGATCACGGAAGAAGGCCGGGATCCTTTCAGTGCGAAATGGAAACAGGTAACAGTCCCTTTCGCGCTGGGCTCCGCCCTCAGCGGTACGCCGGATGAACTGAAGCCCGGACAGACACTGTGGTACCGCAAGCAGTTTGCCTACAAGCCCGGCACGATGCATACATGGCTGAATTTCGAGGCTGTCGACCAGGTCTGCACGGTCTATCTCAACGGCATCGAAGTCGGCACGCACAGGGGAGGCTATGTGCCTTTCTCATTTGACGTCTCCAGTATGATCAAATACCAGAATGCGCTGATGGTCAAAGTCCGGGATGACTCGGACAGCGGCGCTTATGCCTACGGCAAACAGAAGGTCGAACACAGCGGTATGTGGTATACGCCTTCATCCGGCATCTGGCAGTCTGTCTGGCTGGAGGATATCGGCGACCATGCGGTCCATGATATCAAGATAACCCCCGACTATGACGAAGCCAAAGTCTATATCGACCTTGCGGGGAATTTCTCGCAGGCCGTGATCACGATCTCGGCGGGAGGACTTGCCGTACACCGCGGCATCACCAACCAGCATCACTATGAAGCGCCGATGGATCAGTTCCGGGCATGGAGCCCGGAAGATCCCTTCCTGTATGACCTGTATGTGCAGACGGAGGACGATGTCGTCAAAAGCTATTTCGGCATGCGCAAATTCTCGGCAGGCACAGACAGCAATGGCAGCCCGTGCTTCTGTCTGAACAATAAGCCGCTGTTCATCAGCGGACTCCTCGACCAGGGCTATACGCCGGACGGGCTGATGACCTACCCGGCAGACCAGGCGATGGCCGCGGAGATCCGCAGGATGAAGGATATGGGCTTCAACATGCTGAGAAAGCATGTCAAGGTCGAAAACAGGCGCTGGTATTACCACTGCGACAGGATCGGTATGCTGGTGATGCAGGATATCCCGAACGGCGGCGGACCGTATGATTACTGGAAGGTGACCGTACTGCCGCACTTCTTCCTGAGAAGGTTCAATGACGAGAACAACCGTGCCATGGGCAGGGTGAGCGGTGAATCCAGACGCGTCTATTATGAAGAACTGGATGAGATCCTCGACCACCTGTACAACACGGTCAGCGTATTCGCATGGGTGCCGTTCAACGAAGGCTGGGGCCAGTTCCAGAGTGAGAAGGTAACGGAACATATCCGCGAATACGATTCGACAAGGCTGATCGACAGTGCCTCGGGCTGGCATGACCAGGGCTGCGGCGACTTCAACAGCCGTCACAATTACTTCCACAGCTTCATCATGCCGAAACAGGACGGCCGTATCCTGTTCATCAGTGAATTCGGCGGCTACTCCTATCTGGAGTGGGGGCACAGCCAGGCAGAGAAGCTCTACGGCTATAAAAAGTTCACGGACAGGATCGCATTGAGCAATGCCATCCTGCGTCTGTACGAGAAGGATATCCTTGCCAATATACCCAAAGGGCTGGCAGGATGCGTATACACGCAGGTAAGCGACGTTGAAGATGAATGCAACGGTCTGTTTACCGCGGACAGGAAGATGATAAAGATCGATGAAAAGAAGATGCGCAGGATCAATGAACAGTGCATCAGGAGGCTGAAATGAAGGATGAGATCGTAATCGCACAGGCTTTTTCCAAAGAGATCAGGATCCATGCCGCAAGAATGACAGGGACGGTCGAACAGGCACGCATCGCGCATCACTGCATGCCGTCTTCCGCCGCTGCGCTCGGCAGGACGATGACAGCCGCCGCGATCATGGCAAGCGATCTGAAAAATGAAGACGAAAAGATCGTCGCTGTGATCAACGGCCACGGACCGGCGGGAACGATCCTTGTCCAGGCAAAGGGGAACGGCGATGTGCGCGGCTTCATATCCGACCCGTCAGTCTATTACGCGCGTGAAGACGGCCATCTTGATGTGGCGAGGACCGTCGGTACGGACGGGACGCTGACCGTGATCCGCGATATGGGACTGAAAGATACGTTCTCCGGCGTCGTAAAGCTGCAGAGCGGTGAGATCGGTGAGGATTTCACCTACTATTTCACAGTCTCCGAACAGACGCCCTCCGCAGTCAGCGTCGGTGTCCTCGTCGATCCTGACGGGAGCGTGATCGCTGCCGGCGGACTGATCATCCAGCTGATGCCGAACGCATCGGAAGAAGCCGTCACCCTCTGCGAAAAGGCTGTGGCGTCCCTGAGGCCGGCGACAGACCTGATCTCGGAAGGTTATTCACCGGAAGAGATCATCCGGATGTATTTCCCCGATGCCGAGATCCTCGGAAGCAGGGATGTCCGGTGGCACTGCGGATGTTCCAGGGAACACTACCGCAAAGCGCTCAGCGTGCTGCAGGACGCGGATCTCGAAGAGATGATCGAAGACGGCAAAGGCGCGGAGATCACATGCCAGTTCTGCGGGAACACATATTTTTTCAATACGGAAGATCTGAAAGAAATACTGGAGAACAAACGTGCTGAAGATCGGCAGAGTCTCTCTTGAGAACAATATCGTCGCAGCACCCCTTGCGGGGTATTCCAACCCCGTCTACAGGAATATGTGCCGCGAATTCGGGGCAGGGCTGTGCGTCAGCGAGATGATCAGCGACAAGGCCCTGCATTTCAACAACAGGCGCACGAAGGAGATGTGCACCGTATTTGAAAGCGAGCATCCGACGGCGCTGCAGCTGTTCGGTTCCGACCCGGTCACCATGGCGGAAGCGGCAGAATACCTTACAGAAAACACATCCTGCGATATCATTGATATCAACATGGGCTGTCCCGTATCAAAAGTCATCCGTTCCAATTCCGGCTGCAGGCTGATGCAGGATCCCGGTCTTGCGTACAGGATCATGAAGGCAGTCACGGATCATACGGACAGGCCCGTAACGGTCAAGATCCGCGCAGGCTGGGACAAAAACCATATCAACTGTGCAGAGATCGCACAGCTGGCGGAAAAGGCAGGCTGTGCCGCAGTCGCTGTCCACGGCAGGACACGCAGCCAGCTGTATGCCGGCAGCAGCGACAATACCTATATCCGGATGGTAAAGGAAGCCGTATCGATCCCTGTCATCGGCAACGGGGATATAAAGACAGCGGATGATGCCCTGCGGATGATCGAAGAGACCGGCTGCGACGGCGTCATGATCGGCAGGGGGCTGCTCGGAAGACCGTTCCTCCTGCAGGAGATCAGGGCTGCCTTTGCGGATGAGGCATATGAGCCGCCTTCCTTTGAGGAAAGGCTGGACCTGTGTCTGGATTACAGTAAAAAACTATGCGCGTACGAAGGCGAGAAGACAGGCGTCATGATGATGCGCGGCATTGCCGGCTGGTATCTGATCGGCATGCCTTTCTCGGCCCAGTACAGAAACAGGCTTGCATGTGCAGACTCACTGCAGGAGCTGCAGGAGATCACGGAAGAATTCAGAGGAGTTCTCAGGGGGCTGGAATGAAAAAGGGAATGGTATTGGAAGGCGGTGCGATGAGGGGCCTGTTCTCGGCAGGCGTGCTCGATGTGCTGCTGACGAACGGGATCGAATTTGACGGTGCCATCGGCGTATCCGCCGGCGCTGCATTCGGCTGCAATTATAAATCGAAACAGGCGGGAAGGGTGCTCCGCTACAATACGAACTATGCGCATGACAAAAGGCTCTGCAGCATCTGGTCGCTCCTTCTGACAGGCGATCTCTACGGTGCGAAGTTCTGCTATGATACGCTTCCGAAGAAGCTGGATATCATGGATGCGAAGACCTATCTGTCCAACCCGATGGAATTCTGGGTCGTATGCACGAACGCTGAGACCGGTGAACCGGTCTACCAGATCCTGGAGAACCTGGATGACAGGGACCTTGCGTATATGCAGGCGTCCGCTTCGATGCCGGTCGTTTCACGCGCTGTCCGGATCGACGGCATGAAGCTGCTTGACGGCGGGATCAGTGATTCGATCCCCATCCGCGCGTTTGAGGATCTCGGCTATGAAAAGAATGTCGTGATCCTGACGCAGCCTCCCGGCTTCGTCAAACCGCCGATGAAGGGGATGGAGCTCATGAAGTTCCTCATGAGGAAATACCCTGCTGTATTTGAAGACCTGCGCATCCGGCATATCCGGTATAACGAGACACTGGAATATCTCAAAGAAAAAGAAAAGGAAGGCTCCGTGCTGATCATCCAGCCGCATGAAAAACTTCCGGTCGGCAGGATAGAACATGATACACAGGTGATCAGAACGGTGTATGATGAAGGTATCAGGACCGGTGAGGAAATGCTTGGGAAAGTGAGAGAATTCCTGAATGGATAATAAGACCGCAGCCCTGATCAGGACGGACAGGATGATGTCCGGGCTGATCCGGAACAAATGGCTGTCTGTACACACGGCAGCGAGAGAAGAGTTCATCCCCCGCAGGGACGGGTCTTTTCTGCGGCTCCTGGTCGTACGAGACGGCAGCGGTGAAAACAATACTGGCCTTTTGTGGATCCACGGGGGCGGATATGCGACCGGTTTCCCGGAACAGTGCTTCCTGTTTGCGGAGAGGTTCGCGGCAGGTACGAATACCGTCATGGTACTGCCGGATTACAGGAAAAGCGGGGAGGAACCCTATCCCGCAGCGCTCGAGGACTGCTATATCGCGCTTTCCTGGATGGTCTCGCGTGCGGACAGGCTCGGTATCCGCAGTGACCAGATATTCGTCGGCGGCGAGAGCGCAGGCGGCGGACTGACATGCGCCCTGACGCAGATGGCGAGGGATATCGGGGATATCAATATCGCTTTCCAGATGCCGCTCTATCCGATGATCGACGACAGGCATACGGAGACATCCGCAGACAACCATGCCCCGGTATGGGATACAAAGAAGAATGACGAAGCGTGGGCATTGTATAAAACGGATGAAGAACCGCATCCGTACTGCGCACCGGCCAGACAGAAGGATTTCAGAGGACTGCCGCCGGCATTCTCCGTGATCGCAGAAGCGGAACCGTTCTATGCGGAGACCGTGCAGTATTTCCGGTCATTATATGAAGCAGGCGTGCCTGTATGCCTGAAAGAATACCCGGGCGGCTTCCATGCGTTCGATATGCTGGCAGTCGGTTCGAAGATCAGGAAAAAGGCAGCCGAAGCCGAGAAGAAGGCATACCGTTACGCATGCACGCATTTCTTCCGGCCGCAGCCGCTGAGCGCTGCGGAGATGATGGAGGAATCCATCGAGAAGGATACGCAGGATGAGATCCGGAAGCTCGACAGCCTGATCGGGGGACTAAAGTGATCACGGTACGGAGGCTCGGTGCGGAAGACCCGTTCCTGGATACAGCAGCGCAATATGCGGAGAGGATCCCGTGGAGGGCAGGTCAGTCGCTGGCGCGGAAGATCCGCGAAGGGTATTTCAAAGACTGGGAAAGCCTATTCATCCTGCAGGATGCAGACAGGATCTGCGGGTTCCTGACTGTCAGCGCGAAAGACAGCATCGAGACGGTCCCCTTTACGCCGTTTATCGGCTATGTCTTTGTTGAAGAAGGATACAGGGGACAGAGGCTCTCGCAGAAAATGATCGCCTGCGCGGAAGAGTATCTGGCATCTGCCGGCTTCCGGGAAGCCTATATCTTCAGCGATCATGAAGGCCTGTATGAGAAATTCGGGTATATCCCGGCAGGGGAATACACAACGAAAAAGAATACGGTCGAAACACTGTTCCGCAAAGAACTGGACAGTCCGCACCGGGAGTAAACAGAAAAAACAGGGGAGGCCATATCCCCTGCAGGCAGTAAGGTCACATCTGAATAAAAGCTGTGCAGACCCCGGGGACCGGGGTCTTTTCAGCGGAGGTGTTCCTGCGACCAGATCAGGTTCTTCAGCTCCGCCGGATAGACGAGAAGCCCGTTTTTGACCGGGTTGATGATCGCGGCGACGTCGTTGTTGAGGAGCAGGAAGTCCAGGATATCCTTCTTATCGCAGAGATAGATGCATTCACCCTTTTCAAGACCTTTCCGGAAATATGCGATATCTTCTTCCGAGACGTACAGCGGCAGGAACTGCTGCCCGTTCTGGTCGAATATGCGGTGTGCCTTTTTCAGCTGGTCAGGCCGGATCACATCTTCATCCGCATACTGCTTTTTCGGAAAAGCTGTCAGGAGGAAACGTACATCTCCCCGCATCTGGTCGGTCAGTCTGGCCGCTGCAGCGTGCCTTCCTTTTTCCGTAAGCGCCGGACTGTTCATTTTATCCAGCAGTGCGGCGATGCGCTGTGCCGGGCTGCCGGGATTTCCCTTATATTTTTCCATGAAATTATCATAACGCAATTCTTTCGGTATTCCTACAGTACAACGCTGCGCAAACCGTTGTATAATAACTCCGATGAAATTGGTAGGAAATCCAACCGATGCAGGAGGGAAAGATGCCTGACAGCAATTTTATTCTGAATCTGTCCGTGCTCTACAGGAACACGATGAAATACTTCGACAGGGCGCTTGCGCCTTATGACATCGGCTCCGGCCAGCTGATCTTCCTGATCCTGATCAACGAGAACGAAGGCATATCCATGCAGGAAGTCACGAAGCTCTCCGAGGTGGATAAGGGAACGACGACCAAAAGCATACAGCGGCTCATCGACCAGGGCTATGTGAAGACCGTGCCGGATGAAAAGGACCGCCGCATCAAGAGACTGTATACGGCGGAAAGGGCAGCGGACGTCATGCGCGATATCTACGAGATGAGGAACACATACCGGGCGAAGATCCGGGACGGGATGGACTTTGAGAAGCTGGAAGAACTGATGGCGCAGGTCTGCGTCAATACGAGGGAAAAGCTGGATCCCGATGCGGATTATGCCGGCATGCGCATCGGCAGGTTTGACAAGATGAGCCTGACGGATTATCCGGAGACGGTCAGCTGTACGGTGTATATGTCGGGCTGCTGTATGAAATGCCCGTACTGCAGCAGCAGGGACCTCGTATTCATCCCCGAAGATACCAGTTTTGTGTCCCCGGATGAGGTGCTCCGGTATCTGGAAAAGAGAAGGAAGCTGCTCGATGCGGTATGCCTCAGCGGCGGCGAGCCCCTGATGCAGAAGGATACGGGAAGACTCCTGAGCGAGATCAGGAAAATGGGCTATAAGGTCAAGATCGATACATGCGGCATGTTTCCGGACAGGATGAAGGAACTGATCGATGAAGGCCTTGTCGATTACATCGCCATGGATATCAAGAACTGCAGGGAGAAATACGCACTGACAGCCGGCATGAGCGAAGACAGGTTCTCCATGGATACGATCGGGCAGTCGGTCAGCCTGCTGATGAACAGCGATATCGATTACGAGTTCCGTACGACTGTCGTCAGGGAACTGCATACAGAGGATGATCTGCTGAAGATCGCCGAATGGATCCGGGGATGCAGAAGATATTACCTGCAGCCCTTCAAAAACACAGGCAATCTGATCCAGAACGGCTTCTCTTCCTACAATGACCAGGAGATGATCCGGCTGAAGGAAGCAGTACGTGCGGTCATACCGGATGTCCGTCTTAGGGATGTCGTCAGCGGATGATTTCCCATAAACAGTCACAGGGAAGGGGATATGCATAAAGCATATTCCTTTTTCTGTGCATCGGACATGGCTTTCATGAACATGAAGCCGTCCGCAAAAGCCAGCACTTCATATGGTTATATTTTTATCATCCTTATCCTCCTGCTGATTTATTGTCCCGATCAACGCAGAAGCCCGGGATCCTGAAAAATATGCATGGAACGACCCCTGTCATGTACAATTAAGGCAGAAGAGGTGACTTATGAGATATGCAGCAGCAGCCGATATCGGCGGCACTACGACAAGGGCAGCCCTGGTCCGGGAGGACCTGACCGTTGAAAAAAAGGCGGAGTTCCCGACGGACATATACGATCCGTATCATACACTGGCAGAGATCCGCGATGTATTCCGTTCTTTCGAAAAAGAGATCTGCGGCGCAGGAATATCCTGTCCCGGTCCCCTGGACCTGATCGAAGGGAAAGTGCTGACGCCGCCGAACCTGCACGGGGCATGGCATGACTTTGCGATCGCAGAGGAGGCTTCAAAGATCTTCGGTGTGCCTGCATATCTTGAGAACGATGCGAATCTGGCGGCGCTTGCGGAAGCGGTCCGGGGCGAGGGCAGGGATCACCGCATCGTGCAGTATATGACGATCTCCACCGGTACAGGCGCGGGACTGGTCATCGATAAGAAGATCTTCCGCGGTACGCACGGCTTCGCAAACGAAGTGTTCAATACGATCCTGGAAAACAACGGGCCTTCGCATGGCTCGATCCTGCCGGGCGGCCTGGAAGCACTCTGTTCCGGTACGGCGATAAAGAGCAGGGCGCGTGCAGCCGGGCTGGCGATCCGGCATGCCGGCGACGTCAATGTGCTTGCGCTGCAGGGGGACCCTGCCGCGAAGCGGATCATGAACGAAGCGAAGCTGTATCTGGCAAATTACATAGCCGGCGTCATCGCGTATATCGATCCCGGCATCGTGATCCTCGGGGGATCCGTAGCCATGAAAACACCGGGATTCACAGAGGAAGTGCAGGAACTGGTCAGGGAAAGGGTCATCGATGAACTGAAGCCGTATGTGAATGTGAGGAGATCCGTTCTGGACGAGGACAGCGGACTGATCGGTGCAGCGTATCTTGTTTTTTCTGCGGACTGATCCCGTAAACGTTACCGGGGAGGTATATACTTCCTTTTTTTCATATGAAAACGCTTACTCTTTTAAAGTCTTCTTAACAAATCCGGAATAATTGACTATAATGTCTGAGTCCTGAACGTATATGCTTTCGAATCGGCGGAAGTGTCTCTACCCCGCACCGTAATGCGGGACTACGGTCATTTTCGTCTTTCATGTTTTTCATGAAAGATTTTTTGTTTATACGGGATGGTATAAGGGGGTAAAAATGTTAGAACGTCTTTTTAAGTTTGAAGAGAACGGAACAAACCTGCGTACAGAACTGATCGCCGGTCTGACGACATTTATGACCATGGTCTACATCCTCGCACTGAATCCTACGATCCTGTGCGCGGCTCCGGGTCTTGAAAATGCCGGCGGTTCGATCCTGTTTGCGACAGCGGTAGCTTCCGCGATCGCATGTTTCTGTATGGCAGCGTTTGCGAACAAACCGTTTGCGCTGTCCGCAGGACTTGGTCTGAACGCTTATTTCGCTTACACAGTATGCGGCGCTATGGGATATTCCTGGAGAGTTGCACTGACGGCTGTCTTCATGGAAGGCCTGATCTTCATCATCATGTCTCTGACGAATGTCCGTGAAGCGATCTTCAATGCGATCCCGAAACAGCTCAAGGTCGCTGTATCGGTAGGTATCGGCTTCTTCATTACATTCATCGGTCTGCAGAATGCGCATGTGATCGTTGACGGCTCAACGCTCGTCACACTGTACAGCTTCAAAACAGCACTGGCAAACGGCACATTCTTTACAGAAGGCATCACAGTCATCCTCGCGCTGATCGGCGTTATCGTAACAGCATTCCTGCTGATCAGGGGCGTTAAGGGCTATATGCTGTTCGGCATCCTGATCACATGGGGCCTCGGCATCATCTGCCAGCTCACAGGTCTGTATGTACCGAACCCGGATATGGGCTTCTATTCCGTAATCCCGAGTTCCTTCATCTCGCTGCCGGATCTTTCCGTCAACATGATCTTCCAGCTGGACTTCAGCGCGAATATCCTTGACTTTATCGTCATCATCTTCGCATTCCTGTTCGTCGACGTATTCGATACACTCGGTACAGTCATCGGCTGTGCAGCCAAGGCTGACATGCTGGATGAAGACGGCAAGCTCCCCGGTATCAGGGGCGTCCTGCTCGCTGACGCAGTCGGTACGACATGCGGTGCCCTGCTCGGTACATCCACGATCACAACATTCGTTGAATCCTCTTCAGGTATCTCCGAAGGCGGCCGTACAGGCTTCGTATCTGTTATCACAGGTATCCTGTTCCTGGCTTCCCTGATCTTCGCACCGCTGTTCCTGACGATTCCCGCATTCGCAACAGCACCTGCCCTGATCGTTGTCGGTTTCCTGATGATGCAGCAGGTCGAGAACATCGACTGGAACGATCTTTCGGAAGCGATCCCCTGCTTCGTATGCATTACGATGATGGGCTTTGCATATTCCATCTCCGAAGGTATCGCATTCGGCGTTATCTCCTATGTGATCATCCATCTGCTTACAGGCAAGACAAAGGGTATGTCCGTACTGATGTATGTTCTGGCAGTACTCTTCATGTTAAAGTATTTCCTGCTCTGATAAGAACCAACGGTGCACGCATCCGCGTGCATCTTTTTTTATGAAATCATGACGATGTGGTCTATAATAGTATGGCGAGGAAAAAACCATGGAATTTAAAGGTAAAAACATATTGATCATCGGTCTGGCAAGAAGCGGCATGGCTGCGATCAGACTGCTGCATAAACTCGGGGCTGACAGGATCACCCTGACGGAAAAGAAAGAGATCAAAGACAGGGAATATCTCGAAAGCATCGGCGTGGAGATCGTCCCGCAGACAGACGAAGTCTTTGAGAAGGATTATGACCTTGTCATCAAGAACCCGGGCGTACCCCCGGTCAGTCCCTTTATCCGCAGTATGAAGGAACGCGGCATCCCCGTGATCACGGAGATCGAGCTTGCGTTCATGACCGCAAGACCCCAGCATTATATCGCAATCACCGGCACGAACGGGAAGACGACCACAACGACGCTTGTCTATGAGTGCCTGAAGAAAGCATACGGTGACCGTGCGCATGTCTGCGGGAATATCGGAACGCCCCTGTGCGAAGCCGTACTGGAATACGGCCTGCTGGAGGATGAGGGCCATTATATCTCCCTGGAGATCTCGCAGGCGCAGCTTGTGGATATCGTGACGTTCCGGCCGGATGTATCCGTGGTCGTGAACCTGACGCCGGATCATATCGATTCGATGGGCGGCCTGGATAACTACTACACGGCCAAGACCAGGGTCTATCTGAATATGAAGGAGGATGACCTCTTCCTGATGAACGGCGATGATGAGAATGTGAAGGAATATACGGAAAGATACCCGGTTCACTGCGACGTGCAGACATTCTCCCTGTACAGGGACGACACGGATGCGAAACTCAGCGGCGGCTGGATGGTCATCAACGGGGAACCGGTCATCGACCTTTCGAAAGTAACGCTGCCGGGCATGCACAACCTGCAGAATATCATGATCGCCGCATGCGCATGCCTCAGGGAAGGCGTCAGCGCAGAGGATATCCGGGAAACGGTATACAGCTTCAAGGGCGTTGAACACCGCATTGAATTCACGCGTGAACTGGACGGTGTCCGTTACTACAACGATTCCAAGGCCACGAATACCGACGCGACGATCACTGCGCTGAAATCCTTTGACCACGGCGTGATCCTGCTGGTCGGCGGGTTTGAGAAAGGCCTGGCAATGGATGAAGTGAAGAAGTATCTCGGCTGTGTCAAAAAGGTTATCGGCTACGGCTTCTCCGGCAGGAGGATCGCGACAGACCTCGTCGGTGAGGATGCACTGATCGTCAATGACCTGAAGGAAGCTGTCCTGAAGGCAAAGGAATATGCCGTATCCGGTGATACGGTCCTGCTTTCCCCGTCTACCTCTTCCTTTGACCAGTATTCCGGATTTGAGGAAAGGGGCAGGCATTTCAAGGAGATCGTAAACAGCTTATGACAGATAAAAACAGATATATCGGTATCTTTGATTCCGGGATCGGCGGACTGACCGTGGCAGGCTCCATCATGCGCGCACTGCCGCATGAGAACGTCATCTATTTCGGGGATACCGCACATCTGCCGTACGGTACGAAATCGGAAAAGCAGATCCGTTCCTACTGCAGGAAAGATGTTTCCTTCCTGAACCGGTATGACCTGAAGGCGCTCGTGATCGCCTGCAATACTGCTGATTCCGTTGCCAGGGAAACGCTGGAGCAGGAGTTCGACCTGCCGATCTACGGCGTGATCGAACCCGCTTCCAGGAAAGCTGCCCGCAGTACGCTCAACAACAGGATCGGCATCATGGCGACTTCCGCGACTGTCCGCTCCGGCGCATATGAGAAGATGATCCGCAAGTACAACCCGGATGCCGAGGTGTTCTCCCTGGCATGCCCGCTGCTTGTACCGCTTGTGGAAAACGGCAGATATAAAAAAGATGATATCGTGGTCACCACGATCCTCAGGGAATATATCGAGCAGCTGACCGTACATGATATCGATACGATCGTGCTCGGCTGCACGCATTATCCCCTGCTGTATGACGCGATCCGCAGCATCGTGCCGTACATCACCATTATCAGTTCATCCGACGCTGCAGCGCAGACACTGAAAAAGGCGCTGAAGGAAAAGAATGACCTGAGTCATGAGAACGGCGGCATCCATAAGTATTTTGTCAGTGACGATGCCGAGCACTTTCATGAGAACGCACTCGTATTCATCGGTGAGGATCTCATCGGCGATGTCGAACAGGTAAACATCTGATCAGTACACTGTGCTGATCTTTTTTGGAGGTATCTATGGAAGAAATGAACGAACTGTTTTACCGCGAGCCGTATACAAGGGAATTCGAAGCGGAAGTGATCCGCTGCGACAAAGGCAGGAAATACTGGGAAGTCGTGCTGGACGATACGGCATTCTATCCCGAGGGCGGCGGCCAGCCGGCAGATCACGGCATGATCGGCGATGTGCCTGTGATCGACGTGCACAGGAAAGGGGACGAGATCCTGCATTATACAGAGGGACCTGTGGAAGCAGGGACGAAGGTCCGGTGCGTGATCGACTGGGACAGGCGTTTTGACCATATGCAGAACCATTCCGGCGAGCATATCGTTTCGGGTCTGATCCACCGGACATACGGCTATGAGAATGTCGGTTTCCATATGGGTGATCTGGTCCAGATCGACTTCGACGGCCCGCTGACCTGGGAACAGGTCAGGGATATCGAGCGCAGGGCCAATGCGGTCATCTGGGAAAACATACCGGTGCAGGAACTGTTCCCGGATGAAGAAGAACTGCAGGATATCGATTACCGGTCCAAGAAAGAACTGCAGGGGAAAGTCCGTATCATACAGATCAGCGGCGCGGATACCTGCGCATGCTGCGGCACGCATGTGCACAGGACAGGCGAGATCGGCCTGATCCGCCTCCTGCATGTGATCAGACACAAGTCCGGTGTGCGCATCGACATGGTCAGCGGGAAACGCGCCCTGCAGTATGACGAAGCTGTCTTTGACCAGAACCATGAGATCAGTGTGGCGTTAAGCGCCCCGGAGACAGCTACGGCCGATGCGGTAAAGGGGATCCTGAACCAGAATGTGCAGAAGGGCAGACGGTTCAATGACCTTGCGATGAAATATTTCGAGGCAGTCCTGAAAACGGCGCCTGAGAATGAAAAAGTGTCCGTCATTTTCTGTGACGGACTGGACAGGACAGCGATGCGCAAAGGCGTCAACACGCTTCTGCAGGAAAAAAACGCTTCCGCTGCAGCAGTGCTTTCCCTCGAGGACAGCGGCTATGCCTATGTGATCCTGTCGCATCAGGCAGATCTCAGGAAATGCACAAAGGCCCTCAACGAAAGACTGCAGGGCAGGGGCGGGGGAAATGCGGAGATGATCCAGGGTACGTTCCAGGCTTCTGCGGAAGAGATCGAAACAGCAGTAAAGGAAGTGCTTACCGGTCTTTTCTGAGCGGTCCGCGCAGTACTGCCGGCACGATCGCGTACATGGCACGGGCAGCCTGTGCAGCGGGGATATCATAATTCCCCTTCAGCCATTCCTCATAGAAATGCGATACACCGTAACAGAAGATCCTGAGCTGGATCTTCTCTTCTTTTGCGAGTGTCCTGTACGGATCCCTGCTGCTGTACGGGTCGCCGGTCTCGTACAGGTTTTTCGCGAAGGAAAAGCTGTATTCGCAGATGAACCTGTGAAGGCTGTTGTGCCCTTCCGTCGTGAACAGGCTGAGCAGCGGGGAGAAGTATTCTTTTCCTTCGATCAGAAGCGTGTGGAACAGGTCCTGCAGGAACTGGTCCGAATCCGGATCGAGGCTGTCTTCGACCAGGAGGGCGAAATTGTAGTTCATCACTTCATACTTGTCTTTGAAATATCTGTAGAACGTCGCATGGCTGATGCCGGCCTTCGCTGCGATCAGATTGACGGTGATCGACGAAAAATCCTTTGTCTGCACGAGCTCATTGAATGCGTGCAGGATCTTCTGTTTTGTGGCAAACCGCATAGAACCTCCTTTGAGACAATTCCTGTATATTGTCTCATTTATAGCCTTTGATGAAAAGTACGTAATCTATAATAACAGCAGGAGGATACGATCATGTTTCTGACAAAACACGAACTCACGGAAGGTGAGAAAAAGTGTCTGGAGGAATACGGGAAAAACAAAAGCCCCAGGCCCAGGAAGAACCTGATCCGGCTTGTCCGGCATATCAATATGCTGAACCCGATGCCGGATGAACATTCATGGGAATATATATTCTTCGACAGGCAGCTCAGCGATGCGCAGGTCGATTTCGCGCTGAAGATGAAGCTGCGTCATCCGTATACGATCCCCGAACTGGCAAAGGCAGAGAAGATGTCCGTTGAGGATACGGCACAGATGGCATATGACCTGTGCTATATCGGCCTTCTGGAATACTGCAGTGATCCGGGAAGCGAAGATAAAGTGCAGCTGCCCGTATTTGCGCCGGGCGCGATGGAAAGCACAGTTATGACGAAAGAAAGGACGGATGCGTATCCGGAAACTGCGCCTGCCTTTCTGAACTATGTGCTGGATCTGCAGAAGAAGATCTCCGGTGCATCCTTCATGGGTGCAGCACTGATGCGTGCGATCCCGGTGGAAAGGGCCATTGAAAACAATACAAGGAAAGTCAAATACGAGGAGATCTCCTACTGGCTGGACAAAGCCGGCGACAGCATCGGCGTAGCGCCGTGTGAATGCCGCAAGCTGAGAAGGATGGTCGGCGAAGGCACGGCAGACCTTGAAGGGGAATGGTGCATCAATCTCGGCAACTATGCGGAGAGCTGCATCCGGACGGGCAAGGCAAGAAGGCTGACGCGTCAGGAAGCGGAAGAAAAGATCAGGCGCGCGGAAGAACTTGGTTATGTGCACCAGCTGTCCAATATCGACGGCCCGGACTTCTCGCTGTTCATCTGCAACTGCCCGTGGGATACCTGCATGGCACTGCGTACATCCTGGTATACGTCGTCGCCGGATCTTTCCAGATCGAATTACTGCGCATATGTGGATGCATCGAACTGCGTCGCCTGCGGCGGCTGCGTGGAGGTCTGTCCGCAGAATGCCGTCAGGCTCGGAGAAAAGCTCTGCCAGAAAAAGCCGGTGGAGATCAAAGGCGCGGAAGTCGCAAATGACTTTGTCTTCATGCCTCCGAAGAAGTGGACAGGCGCAAAGTTCCTGCGGGAACGTGAGAATGTCGTAAAGGAGACAGGTACAGCACCGTGCAAGACGAACTGCCCGGCCCATATTGCCGTGCAGGGTTATCTGAAGATGGCGAATGAAGGCCGTTACAGGGAAGCTCTGGCCCTGATCAAGAAAGAGAACCCGTTCCCCGCGATGTGCGGCAGGGTATGCGCAAGGTTCTGTGAACAGGTCTGCACACGCGGTGATATCGACGAGCCTGTAGCGATCGACGAAGTCAAGAAATTCATCGCTGATCTTGAACTCAGTGAAGCGGACCGCTATATCCCGGAAAAACGATTCAGCGAAGGCAAGAAGGTCGCTGTGATCGGATCCGGTCCTGCCGGTCTTTCGGCAGCGTATTATCTGGCAATATGGGGACATGACGTCACCGTATTTGAAAAAGAATCCAGGCCGGGCGGGATGATGACCTTCGGCATGCCGTCTTTCCGTCTGGACAGGAGAGTCGTGGAAGCTGAGATCGACGTCATCCGAAAACTCGGCGTCGAGATCCGCTGCAATATCGAAGTCGGCAGGGATATCACGCTGCAGCAGCTCAGGGATGAAGGCTATGCCGGATTCTATGTTGCGATCGGGGCACAGGGAGGGCGCAGGCTGAACATACCCGGTGAAGACGCGGAAGGCGTGATCTCCGGCGTGGATTTCCTGCGTGGCGTATCGTTTGAAAGGATGCAGCCGCTTTCCGGGAAAACAGTCGTCGTAGGCGGCGGCAACGTAGCGGTCGACGTAGCCAGGACAGCAGTCCGGTTCGGTGCAGAGAAGGTGACGATGCTGTGCCTGGAACAGCGGGAGGAGATGCCTGCTGCGGATGAAGAAGTCTTGGAAGCACTGGAAGAAGGCATTGACGTAAAGTGCGGATGGGGACCGAAAGAGATCCTGACAGAGAACGGGATAGTCAAAGCCGTCGTGTTCAAAAAGTGCACGCGCGTCAAAGACAGCGAAGGCCGGTTCTCACCGGAATACGATGAAGACGATACGGTCACCCTTGAGGCGGACAATGTCCTTGCGGCGATCGGACAGTCGATCGAATGGGGTTCGCTGCTGGAAGGGGAGAAAGTCGAACTGAACCGGAACAGAACAGCGAAGGCGGACAGCTGGACCTGCCAGACAGCGCAGCCGGATGTGTTCGTCGGCGGCGATGCATATACCGGGCCGAGCTTTGCGATCTACGCAATCGCGGCTGGCAAGGAAGGCGCGGAATCCCTGCACAGATATGTCTGGGAAGGCCATGACCTGACACTGGGACGCGTCAGAAGGGACAATTATTCTTACATCGACAAAGACAATATGGTCATTGCCAGCTACGACAGGGGCATGCGCAACGTTCCGGGAAAGGATCCGGAAAAGGTACGCACATTCTCGGACGAACGGCTGACGTTCACGGAGGAACAGGTCCGGAAAGAGACATCCAGATGCCTGTCCTGCGGCGCGGCGAAAGTCGATCCGAAGCTCTGCATCGGATGCGGCCTGTGCACCCTGCAGTGTAATTTCGATGCGATCCATCTCGACAGGGTGGCTGATGTATGGGGTGTCCCGTATGAAAAGCTCGTTCCGACAGTCATCAGGGAAGAAGTGAAGAAGATCAAAAACATCGCCGTCAGGAAGATCAAGGCATAATATGCATGAGATCAGTGTTCTCCATAAAGCCGTAGAGCTTGCGGAACAGACTGCGCACGACAACGGTATTGAAAGGATCTCCTATATCACGCTTGAAGTCGGGGAACTGAGCGGGTATCTGCCGGTGTTCTTCGAAAAGTATTTCCCCCTGGTCATTGAAAACAGGCCTGTCTGCAAAGACGCCAAACTGAAGATGATCATCGCGAGAGGGGAAGCGCTCTGCCTGGAATGCGGCGCCATGTATAATGTGATGATCCAGGAAGGCAGATGCCCGAAATGCGGGTCGAGATCAAAGAAAATACTCGGGGGCAGGCAGTTCCTGCTGAAAGAGATCGGATATGAATAAAGGATGCAGTCACATCCTTTATTTTTCTGTACCGGAAATGATATGCTTATTTTACGGGAATATTACGTACATTTTACAATTGGAGGCACTTTGATGGCTTTACTGAATGATTTTAATTTTGTGTCCCTGTGCGTCCGCCTGATGCTGGCAATGGCTGCAGGCGGCATCGTCGGGTACGGAAGAACGAAGAAGAAAAGGGCGGCAGGCCTCAGGACTTACATGCTTGTCAGCATCGGTTCGGCAATGGCTGTCCTGATCGCAAAGTATGACTTCGCGATGTTCAACGGGCACTGGGCACCGGTCGTCGCGGAAGTCGGAATGAAATTCGATGCCTCGCGTATGGCTTCCGGAGCAGTCTCCGGCGTCGGTTTCCTGGCTGCAGGCGCGATCCTCAGCGAAGCACACCAGCAGGTCAGCGGTCTGACGACGGCGATCGGCCTGTTCGCTTCGATGTGCATGGGACTTGCGGCAGGCGCCGGTTTCTATGAAACAGTGCTCCTCAGCATGCTGGTCGTGATCCTGACCATGGAAGTCCTCGGCCCCGTCGAGCTCCTGTTCAAGAGAAAAACAAGGAATCTCATGGTCTTTGTCCAGCTCTATCACATTGAAGATATCGATGAGGTCACGAATATGATCAACGAGACCAATGCGAAGATCTACGACATCGATGTGGAGACAACGAAACGGAAAGGGGACAGTTATCCTTCGGCTGTGATCACGATGCAGCTGAGCAGGGAAAATCCCTCTCATTCCGATATGATGGCCGCGATCGCCGAGATGCCGTATGTATTCTCGGTGGAAGAACTGATCGCATAGAAAGGGGGACAGTATGTTTGCATTTTTAGACCCGCTCAGAGATTTGACGATTATCGCTGTTCTCTTCCGTTTTATTTACGCATTCATCTGCGGGACAGCACTCGGTTTTGAAAGATCCTATAAAAACAAGCCGGCAGGATTCCGCACGCATATCCTTGTCTGCACAGCTGCCTGCACAGCGACGCTGACCGGCCTGTATATGTATCTGGATATGGGGATGCCGGCGGATATCTCCCGTATCGGAGGCCAGGTGATCACAGGTATGTCCTTCCTCGGCGCAGGAACGATCTTTGTGACGAACAGGAATACGGTCAAAGGACTGACGACCGCTGCCGGGTTATGGACAGCCGCTATTGCCGGTGTTGCGATCGGCTCCGGCTTCTATGAAGGCGCACTCGTCACTGTGATCCTTGTGCTGATCGCACAGACATACTTCTCCGAAGTCAGAAACAGGATCACATATCATCCGGCATTCCGGATCGCAGTCAGTTATTATACCCGGAAGAACCTTGATGCGATCATCCGTTCCCTGAAAGACAGGAACCTGTCGATCACAAACCTGCAGATCACCAGCAACTCCGAGGCTGCGCCGCCGATCTATTCCGCGCTGATCTCCATCCGGCAAAGAGGCACGCTGGACCGCAAAAAGCTTCTGGAAGAGATCAACAGGTCGGAAGGCATCATATCCGCGGAAGAATTCTGAGAACACAGCCGTGCGCAAGCACGGTTTTCATATAAAAAAGACAGCGGTCATAAACAAGTCTGTTTTGATCCGTTGTCTTTTTTAATATATAAGGATCAGCAGATCATACGGTCCCTTTTCTGCGGTTTCCATCTTCTTGTGAACAGTACCAGCAGATAGTTCAGCAGGACACTGAAGGAAACAGCCAGCAGGATACTTGAAAGGATCTTTGCGGAATCGTCGTTTTTTTCACCTGCCAGTTCCCGGCCGATCCGGTCGAATACAGATGCTGCACACTTGAGGTATTCCTTTCTGGAATAAAGCTGTGCCACTTTGTCGATCGTTTTATCGGCATAATAGTCTGAAATCTTTTTATGTATTGCACCTTGTTTTATAATGATCAGATCTTTTGTAAACTCGTTGACACGGTAGGTCTGGTCTGATGCCAGATCGATCATGAAGAGTATGCCGCTTTTTTCACCGAAACAGAAAGTGTAATAATTACGTGCAATTTCAAGGGAGGAGTAATAATACAGTTCATCCGGATAGTCGATGTATCTTGCCGACCGCTTCGGGTAATTTTTGTCAATTGCGGCAAATGCGACTTCCCCGTAAGCTGTAAGGGGGATCATATGTTCCATCAGTTCTTTCTCTTCGTCTTCGCTCAGCAGTCCCGCCTGATCATCAATGACGACCCTGTGACCGTTTTCCGGATTGCCATAAACTGTCCCGCCGGCATTTATTATGATTCTGAAAGCAAACAACAGGAACACACACAGCAGGATCTTCTTAATCGTTTTTAGCACTGTTATTGCCGCCTTTCCTGTTTGTATAATTCGGAATCGGTTTTGTAGAGATAAGGTTGCACTGATGAACGATCAGGAAGCAGGTGACCAGGGCTGCTGCCAGGACGATACCGCTTCCGGAAAAGGAATATATTGATTCCACATAATCCATGTAGGAAATATAATAGGCAGCTGCTTCCGAGATGAGCAGGAGAAGTGTGCCGATGATCACGCTTACCTGATGCATCGGAATGGAAAGTTCTGTTATGGATATAAACATAAAAAGAGACAGTATGGCTGAGACCGCACATATGATCGACGGTCCGTAAATAGGGATCAATAGCCATGCTGGAATGAATACCAGCAGCAGGCGGAATGCTTTCGATGAAAGTATTTTGCCGGTATCCGGCACATTTGTTTTTCCGGCAGTGTAAGCTTTATCCTCAGTACGGAAACTGCTCACGTAAAGCTTCGCCGTTTCCCTTCGGACCAGGAACAGGATCACGCTGCATATGTTTGAAACGATCGCTAATACATACTTTGGGAGTACAGGCGGTATGTTTTCAAAAACAAAAAACAGAATGCATGCCAGGATGATGATCCACAGCATCATCTTTTTCGTATCTACCGGTGCATTAAAGGTTATTTTTCCTGTCTGGCCGTTCATGACCGCGTAAGCTACACGGTCTTTTCTCCGCCATGTCAGAAACCATACAGGGAACAATGCTGTGTAAGGCTCTACATCTATCCGGATCAGTTCACTGATCCCTGAACGGATCCTCTGGTTGTATTCATTACTGTCCAGCAGGCTTGTTGTCACAGAATTTTTCAGCTCTTCGGCTGCTTTTGTTTCGATATCCTGTTTGTATACCCCGGCTTTGACATCTGCACGGTCTGCGTAAAAACCTGCAAGGTATTCCTCCGCGAACGGTCTAACCTCTTCTGTTCTGAAAGGTGCAATCTCATTCGCAATCCGGTCATCAAAGTGCATGGCCGCATCATACAGAACGGTGCTGGTCCTGCCGTCCAGTTTATCAGCGATTCTGAGCAGGTACTTTTCTGTATGTTCCGGGGCAGATTCTGTCTTTCTGCAGCGGACATCATATAACCAGTACGGGATATAGAATCCCCTGAAGCCTTCAAGGAATCTGTCATCTTTGAAATCTTTCGGGATAAACGGTGCATGCATTGATTTCATGAACTGCCGCTTGCATTCTTCTTTCGTGATCTGCAGCGGGATGATGTATTGCGGCCTTTTCTCGCCATCCATCCTTTTCTGCATGACGACCTCTGCCCGGCAGTACGAGCAGAACCCGGTAACGGATGTATCGGGACTTATGATCTCAGCGCCGCAGTTCGGACACAGGGAGACCATAACGCCGTACGCATCCGTTCCTGTATCCGCATTGTTTAACCGGAGGGATTCAGAATTGTGATATTCTTCCGGATCCATTACACTTCCGCAGCTGAGACAGCGCATCTTCTGTGTCTTGATATCAAATATCAGGCTGCCTGTACAATTGGGACATTTGAACATTTTTTACCTCATATATTGCTGAAAGGAGCCGGTAAATGCTCTTATCGTGTTTAAGACAGGGACTGATCTGGACCTTCGCTGCATTGTTTACGGTCACTCTGCCGCTACAGTGCCGTAAAGATAGAAGGAATATGCGTCATAGCCGCTCATGCCGTTGTATGACTCCATGATATCCGCAAGATTCGGTTTGTCGTTCTCATCGGTCCCGTAGTAATTCAGCGTCAGGCTGTATTTGAAGTCTGCCGGCTCCTGTTCCTCTGTATAGACGCATTCATAACCGATGACGAATGGATAAACAGAGACGCTGCCGCCGATCCCAACCTCAAGATTTCCGTCTGCGTTGATGTCTGCCGGAAAAGGACCTGCAAGCTCTTCAGGCCCGCCCTGCACGGACAGCCCGTTTTCATCGATCACGAGCGTGCCGCCGGCTGTTTCCCATTCACCGTACAGCGAACTGACGGTCACGGGTGAAGATGCGCCGTCCCTGTAGAACACATACATCAGGTTTGACGCAAACCGGACAGGCTCGTATGGACCGTCCACAGGCTCTGCATAAAGCACATCACCTTCGATCCTATATGCCAGGACCTCTGTGATCCCGAAGTCATTTTCATCCGATGCACCGGTCTCCTGCTGAACGATCAGCTTCTGCCCTTCCGCTTCTGTACATGCATACTGCATCTCAGTACCGGAATTATCCGTGACAGTTCCGTCTTCGTGATATTCCAGGGTGTAATTACCGTCTGCTGTTTTCCATATTCCGATGAGTCCGGGATCTGTCACACTGTCTTCAATATCTTCCGGACTGCGGTATTTTCCGACGATGCCCAGTTCTTTTCCTGTTTTGTGCAGCGACAGCAGCATCCCCTTCAGGCCGGTCTCCGCAGCTTCTGCGGTTTCTGTCTCTGTCTGGACGGACTCTTCCTCAGGGATGACTGCTTCTGTTTCTTCTGCAGCGGAGCTTTCCGCTGCCGGAAGAGAAGCACTGCCGGCAGAGCATCCTGCCAGGCACATCACTGCCAGTGCAGGAATGCCGGCTGCAGCGAGTATCTCATTTTTTCTTTTCATTGCTTATCACCTCTCAGAATCATGTAAATCAAGTATAAGTTTTCGGGGGAAACGGGCATATATACAAACGTGTATACTTTTTTTCTAAATTGATCCGGAAGAGCTGTATTCTTATTGACATTCGCCGGGAAAAAGCATAAATTTGAAAATGGTTTTCAATTTACGGACGGAATAAAGGCTATGAACAAGAAAAACAGTTATAAAACAGACCAGAAGGAAAAGCTTCTGGAATATATGCAGGCACATGCGGATACGCATATGACTGCGACAGATATCTACAGCGGGCTCAGGTCCGCATCGATCCGCATCGGGCTGACGACTGTCTACAGGCAGCTTGAAAGACTGCAGGAAGAAGGCATTGTCACCAAATATGTGATCGATGAGAATACACCGGCATGTTTTGAATTCACAGGACACAGACATGGTGAACAGCAGGTGTGTCATCATCTGAAATGCATCTCCTGCGGGAAGCTGATCCATCTGCACTGTGCAGAGGTCACGAAACTGGAAGAACATATATTTGAGGATCATCATTTCCGGATCGATCCGCGCCGTACGCTTTTCTACGGCTATTGCGAAGACTGCATGAAGGAGGCGGCCGTATGAGGAAAAGGATTACAGCAGTACTGCTGTGCATACTGATGGTGGCATCCGGCGGGTGTACATCCGCTGCTTCCGCTGCACCGGATACGTCAAAGATCCGGATCGTCGCAACGATCTTCCCGGTCTATGACTGGATCCGGGAACTGACAGCAGGCAGCGAGGATGTCGAGATCCGGCTCCTGATGAACAAGGGTACGGATCTGCACAGCTACCAGCCGACAGCCGATGATATGATCGCGCTGGAGAACTGCGACCTGTTCGTTTATGTCGGAGGCGAATCCGACGCATGGACAGCTGACGCGCTGAAGAATGTCCGGAAAGAACATACGGATCTCAGCCTCATGGAAAAGCTCGATTCCCTTGTCAATGAAGAAGTCGTCGAGGGAATGGAAGGGGAAGAAGAGGATGCGTATGACGAACATATCTGGCTTTCCCTCCGGAATGCGGAAAAGTGCTGCACGATGATCACGGACGCACTGAAAGAGATCGACCCGCAGAATGCGCAGCTGTATTCATCCAATCATGATGCATATACAGAAAAGCTGTCCTCACTGGATGATGAATTTGAAAAGACCGTTTCCGCTTCTGCGCGCGATACGCTCGTTTTTGCGGACCGGTTCCCGTTCCGCTACCTCTGCGAAGACTACGGTCTGGATTATTATGCGGCTTTCCCCGGCTGTTCCGCCGAATCGGAAGCCAGCTTTGAAACAGTAAGGTTCCTCGCGGAAAAGCTGGATGAGCTGGACCTGCACCGGGTGATCATCACGGAATCATCGGACGGCAGGATCGCAGGCACGATCATCGACAACACAGCCGCAAAAGACGCGGAGATCCTGAAACTGCATTCAATGCAGTCGGTCACGGAGGAGAAGATCGCGGAAGGAACGACATATCTTTCCTGTATGGAAGAGGATCTGGAGGTACTGAAGGAGGCCCTGCATGAGTGACCTGATCACATGTGAGAATCTCTCACTCGGCTATGAGGGCAGGGTGATCCTCTCCGGCCTCAGCTTTAAGCTGGAAAAAGGTGATCACCTGTATGTTGTCGGGGAGAACGGATCCGGGAAATCGACACTGATGAAGACGATCCTCGGACTCCGCCAGCCGTACAGCGGCACGGTGACCCTGCATGACCTGAAACGGAGCGAGATCGGTTATCTTCCCCAGCAGACTGCGGTACAGAAGGATTTCCCCGCGAACTGCGAGGAAGTGATCCTGTCCGGTACGCTCATGCGCTTTCCTTTTTCACCATTCTACAGGAAAGAACAGCGCGAACTGGCAGAAAAATACATGGAAATGATGCATATCACGCATCTGCGCAGACAGTCGTACCGGGAGCTTTCCGGCGGACAGCAGCAGCGTGTCCTGCTTGCGCGCGCATTCTGCGCGGCGCAGAAGCTGCTCGTACTGGATGAGCCGGTAACGGGACTGGATGCGGCGACGACTGCGGACCTGTATGACGCGATCGCGAAAGCAAATAAAGAAGGCATGACCGTCATGATGATCTCGCATGACATCCAGGCTGCCCTGCGTTATGCGGGACATATCCTTTCCCTGGATGAGACGTTCTTCTTCGGCACAAGGAAAGAATATACAGAGTACGCAAACAGAAAGGCAGGCAGCAGCGATGAGTGATATTATCTCCAAACTGTTCATGTATCTGCAGTATCCGTTTGTGCAGTATGCCGTGATCGTCGGCACGCTGATCGCCCTGTGTTCCGCACTGATGGGGGTCATCCTCGTACTTAAGCGATTCTCCTATATCGGCGACGGCCTGTCCCATGTGGCATTCGGCGCCATGTCTGTCGCGACAGTGCTCCGCCTTTCCGGCGGGAAGATGTTCCTGATCCTGCCGGTAACGGTCATTGCGGCTGTGCTGCTGCTCAGGAGCGGGAAGAATGCCAGGATATCAGGCGACGCAAAAACAGCGATGATCTCGACAGGCGCCCTCGCATTCGGCTACCTGCTGATGAACATATACAGCACGTCGGCAAACGTTACCGCAGACGTCTGCACTACACTGTTCGGATCCACCTCGATCCTGACGCTGACAGCGCAGGAGGTATGGCTCTGCATCATCCTTTCCGTGATCACGATCGTCCTGTTCATATGCATGTACAACAGGATCTTCTGCATCTCCTTCGATGAGGATTTCGCAGCGTCAGCCGGCATCCGCACGGAATTCTACAACCTCGGCATCGCCGTGGTCATTGCCGTGATCATCGTCCTGGCGATGAACCTGGTTGGTTCGCTGCTGATATCCGCGCTGGTCATATTCCCGGCGATCTCGGCGATGCAGCTGTTCCGGAGTTTCAAGAGCGTGACGATCTGCTCTGCCGTCATGTCTGTCGTATGTTCACTGACAGGCATGTTCACGGCGATCATTGCCGGCACGCCGGTAGGTTCGACCATCGTCGCTGCGGACGTGATCGTATTCTTCGCCGTTATGATCATCTCCGCTGTTATGAGGGGAGGCAGACAATGAGGAAGGTCCTTACTGCACTTCTGTGCGTGTTCCTCCTTGCCGGCTGCGGCAGTAAAGAACACAAAAACAAAACGGTCGTCTATACGCCGAAACCGGCGGAAGAGTCCGCAGCGGAAGAGATAACGGAAGAAACTGTGAAATATGATATCGATCTCGCAGATATGAGCAGCACGGTCATATTCGCGGAGATATCCAACATGATGAACGCCCCGCAGGATTATGAAGGCAAATACATCCGTATCAAAGGCTTTCTGAAGCTCGATGATTCCGAAGGGGAAATGCTGTTCAACTGCGTCGTGCCCGATGCGACCCAGTGCTGCCTCAACGGCATACGGTTCTACCGGACAGGTGAATACAAATATCCCGATGACTATCCCGAAGAAGGGACGGAGATCATCGTGGAAGGGACATTCTCCTATATCGAAGACACATATCTGACGGTATTGTGTCTGGATGATGCCGTCATGTATATGGATTGACAATCCAAAAATGCGAATTATTATAAATATTAGCCATATCGTATATGGCTGAAAAGGAGGTATTTTGTAATGAGCGAATACAACAATCCCCAGCAGATGTATTATGAAGCGCAGGGTTCTCTGAAGTCATATATCGCTAAAGTGTTCGTACATATGGGACTGGCACTGCTCGTAACTGCAGCGATCTCATTCTTCGGATGCTATTCCTTCGTAAACGGCGGCTTATTCTATGCCGTACTGTCCAGGGCTTCCTGGCTGCTCTATGTCGTGCCGGTAGCTGAACTCGGCATCGCGTTTGCGATGGGCTTCGGGATCACGAAGTTCTCGCCTGCCGTCTGCACACTGCTGTTCTATCTCTATGCAGTGCTGACAGGCCTTACATTCTCCGTACTGCCCCTGGTATACGGACTCGGTACAGTATTTACCGCATTCCTGTTCGCGGCTGTCCTGTTTGTCAGCTGCGCAGCGATCGGCTATACAACGAACGTTGATATGACAAAATTCTCAGGTCTCCTGATGGGCGGACTGCTCGCACTTGTACTGATGACTGTCATCTCCATGTTTGTTCCGGCACTTCGCGAATCCCTGTTCATCGGATACTTCGGTCTGATCCTGTTCCTCGGCATCACAGCCTGGGATACACAGAAGATCAAGCACTTCTACATGAGCACAACGGACGGAATGATCAGAGACAATCTGGCTGTTTACGGCGCATTCCAGCTGTACCTGGATTTCATCAACATCTTCCTGTATGTATTGAGGATCCTCGCAAGAAGCCGTTCAAGAGACTGATGAAAGCAGGCAATGCCTGCTTTTTTTGAAAAGAGGGGGAAAGAAATGAGCAGCAGCAGTCATGAAATCAAAACGAGATGTCCGTACTGCGGAAAAGAATTCGATACCACGATCTATACTTCAGTCGATCCGGAAACAGATCCCGACCTGAGGGACAGGTGCATCAGCGGCGATATCTTCCGGCAGCTGTGCCCGCACTGCCACACGGAATATATGACGCAGTATCCGCTGATCTATAAAAATATCCCGGATAAGTTCATCATCTGGCTGAGCGCATCGCCGATGAACGGTTCGACGGCAGAATCCAGGGATCTCGCAAAGAAGGGGTATACGCTGCGCAGATGCGCAAAGCTCGAGGAATTCGCGGAAAAGATCCGTATCTTTGAAGACCATATGAATGATATCGCGGTGGAGCTTGCCAAGTATGACAGCTTTATCGAATTCCTGGATAACCGCAGCGGGAATCCGGAGGATGTCACTTCCATCGAATACCAGAAGGTGGACAATGACGTGATCAAGATCAATATCCGCATGGAGGACAGAGGCATGTCCTTCCTGATCCCCGTTTCCATGCTGGAAGAGGAGATCCGGGCGGAAGCGGACCTGTATCACGTCAATAACGAAGAATTCCCGCTCGTCAACAGCGACTGGATCATATCGCTGTTCATGAAGCCTGCCGGACAGGCCTGACAAAGGGGAACAGTATGTCCTGCTGGTGCAGAACGACAGTACTCAGGATCCCTGCCGTCCGTCTCGGGTTCGGAACGATCGGGCAGTGGCGTGAATTCATGAAAACATACGGTGAAAGGATGACCGCGGATGCAGGCGGTTTCGCCGGATCGATCTGCTGCGATTATGCGGAATGGGTTCAGGGACGGGGCATGTATTTCGACCCTGCAGATCCTGAAACACCGCTCCTGGAAGAGGATCCTTATGATCCGGGGACCATACCCGGTCCGTTCCTTGATTATTATCTGGAACAGATCGAACCGCTTCGTCCTGAAGACAATACCTATCACATGAGCGATATCGCAAGACCCCTTACGGCGGCTGAAAAAAAGAAATATCTCCCGCTGTACCGGAAAGTGTTCCCGGATTTCACCCTGGAAGATATGGAACATGTGCACTACTGCCGTTACGAATGGTATAACGGTGCCGAGCCGGATTACCGGTATTAATAATAACGATCAAAAAAGCAGGGGGACCGGACGGTCCTCCTGCAGTTTTTATTCACCTGTGTAGAAGTAGATGACTTCGCGGCCGAGCGTCAGCTCGCAGCCATCATGGATCTCTGTATCGACCCTTGGCGGGATCCTGACGCCGTCAAGCCATGTGCCGTTTGTGGAACGCAGATCATAGACGTACCATTTCCCGTCTTTGCGAAGCAGGTCGATGTGGATGCCGGAAACAGATCCGTGCTCGATGACCATGTCGCACTGGCGGGCGGATTTTCCGATACGGAAGTAATCGCCTTTGATCTCTGTGACAGAGCCGTCAGACTCGCGTTTGATATACGGTCCCTTGGGAGGTTCGGGAATATAATCCTCTTTCAGCTCCCTGCCGCAGCAGGGACAGTAGTCTGCGTCCGGCGTGAAGTAAGCGTGACAGACAGGGCATTCGATCTTTCCGTCCGGTCTGCTGATCATATCCAGTTTAAATCTTCTCATATCCTACTCCTTATTTGCCGGCGGGCGTACCGCACATCATGCAGAACTTGTCGTTGGCTGACAGGGGGCTTCCGCATTTGGAACAGATGAGTTTCTGGGGTGCCGGAGGTGCAGCGTTGCCGACCGCAGGCGTACCGCAGATCATGCAGAACCTGTCGCCCGGATTGAGCGGGTTTCCGCAGTTGGCACATACATTGCCTGCTGCAGGTGCGGGCTCCGGCTCGGGTGCGGGCTTTGCAGGCTCCGGTGCAGGACTGGGTGCAGCTGCGCTGACAGGCGTGCCGCATACCATGCAGAACTTGTCGCCGGCGCTGAGCGGGCTTCCGCAGTTTGCGCATACACCGGCAGATGCAGGTGCAGGCTCTACGCTTACGGGTTCTTCTTTCTTTTCTTCAACAGCAGGGGCTGCAGTGCCTGCCGGCGTGCCGCAGATCATGCAGAACCTGTCGCCGGCACCGAGCGGGCTGCCGCAGTTCGCGCATACACCGGCGGATGCGGGTGCAGGCTCTACGCTGACAGGTTCCTGCTTCTTTTCTTCAACAGCAGGGGCTGCAGTGTTTGCCGGCGTGCCGCAGATCATGCAGAACTTGTCACCGGCATTCAGAGGGCTGCCGCAGGTCCTGCAGACATTTGAAGCTGCCGCAGCAGGTTCCGGTTCGGGTACCGGTGCAGGTACAGGTTCCGGTTCGGGTTTCTTTTCGGCAGGTTTTTCACCGACTGATGCGCCGCAGATCATGCAGAACCTGTCGCCCGGATTGAGCGGGTTTCCGCATTTCGGGCAGGACGGTCTTTCATCGATGGATACAGCTTCCGGTGCCGGCGCTGCAGGCTTCGGTTTCGGTTCCGGTGCCGGTTTCGATTCAGTCACCATCGTACCGCATACCATGCAGAACAGGTCGCCCGGGTTGAGCGGGTTGCCGCATTTCGCACATACGTTTCCGGCAGGTTTTTCCGGTTCCTTTTCCGGTTCTGCCGGCGGGAAGTTATCCACAGCAAGGACAGTTGTTTCCCCTGCAGCTTCTTCCTCGATAATATTGGCCGCATTGATCGCTGTGCCGCATACCATGCAGAACTTGTCATCTTTGCTCAGTGAGTTTCCGCACTTGGGACAGCGGTATTCCATCACGATACTTGCGGGAACAGGATCGGGTTCAGGCTCCGGTTCCCGTGATGCGGACGGTACAGGCTGTCCGCATTCGGGACAGAATCTGTCGTTCGCCGCCATCCGGGCACCGCAGTACATGCAGATCCTTTCCGGCTCTGTATCTTCTTCCTCTTCTTCGAAAACGATATCTTCTGCCGGCTGTTCTTCGACTTCTTCGAGCACAGCTACAGGGATGAGGTCCTCTTCATCTTCCGCTGCTTCGCTGACGTTTCTGCCGCATTCCGGACAGAACCTGTCATCGGCTGCCATCGCGGCACCGCAGAACGGGCAGATCTTTTCCGGTGTTTCTTCAAAGACTTCTTCCGCAGCTTCAACGGGGATGATCTCCTCGATGCCGTCCGCTTCTTCCGCAGGGATCGTGATCTCTTCTTCGATCCGGGGTTCTTCAGTGATCTCTTCGGGGATTTCTTCGATGACTTCCGGTTCGACCGGGATCTCTTCTTCAACGACGATCGCATCGATCTGTTCCGGTGTCTCGATCACAGGCTCTTCAATGATCTCTTCGGGAACTTCTTCCGGTTCAGCCGGTACTTCTTCATAACTGTCAATGTTATTCAGCAGATCATCCAGGCTGAGGCTTTCCTGAGGTTCAGGCATGATCTCTTCAGCCGGGCTCTCTTTGATCTCTTCTGCAGCAGGGACTGTTTCAGCCGCAGGTGCCGCAATGATCTCTGCAGGTTTCTCTTCCGCAGGCTGGACAGGTTTTTCCGTAACGACTTCTTCATGGACCGGAACGAATACAGGAACTTCTTCTTTCTTCGGCTCCGGTGCAGCAGTCACGGGCTTTACAGGATCGACGGAAGGTTCTGACCGGACAGTGACTGCAGGTTCGAAACGATAGCCGCATGCGGAACAGAATTTGTTCTTTTCGGGAACTTCGCTTCCGCATGACGGGCATTTCTTCTTCGGTCTCTGCCTGACGGCTGTCTTTTTGGAAACAGGGACTGCTTTCGATTTCTCTTTATCCGCGACCGGTGTAACGGAAGATGCCGCAGATTCTGTTCTGACGGTACTTCTGTTCACTGCAGGCTGCTGTACGGATCTTACAGGTGCAGCCGGTGCGCTTTTGGCAAGGGCTTCCCGGTTGATCTCGTATTCCGCGATACCGGTGCCGCAGTAAGGACAGAGCATGAACCCCTCGCCTAACGGCTTGCCGCACTTAATGCAAAATTTGGCTTTCATAGAAGGTCACCTTATTAATAATTCATACCGTTGTAGGAAACTGCTTTGTTTACAGTATCCTGCATCAGACACATGGAAACGATCCCCAGGCCGACAAGTCCCAGTACAAGATAGAGAATTCCCTTACTGCCGTTCATTCTCTCGATCCTGTCGCAGCGGTTGCCCATGTTGTAATACCAGATGAAACCGTAGATCCCGCATGTAAGGAGCGTGTACAGGATCACCAGGCCGCCGGAAGTGGCAGTCGGTTCATTTGCCAGGTAGTTGACTTCATCATTGACCTTGATGATCCAGATGATGCCGTAGATCCCGCAGGTGAGGAATGAAAGAATGACGCACAGGATGATATTGCGCGGCTGGATCATCGCTGCAGGCATATTCGTGTTGTAGTTATTAATGGTGTAATTGTTTACGTTGTAGTTCGCGTCCTGGAATCCCTGCTGATTGCCGTAATTGTAATCAACGGGTTCCGCGTACTGTGCGGAGCGTGTCTGCGCAGGAGCGAATGGCTGTCCGCATGAAGGGCAGAAGCGTGATCCTTCGGGGATCTGGTTCCCGCAGTTTGGACAAAATGGCATAGTTATTACCCCCTTTGTATTTATTTCGACGTGCATATTATATCATTGATATATTTTTCATGTATGTCATTCATCCCAATATTCAGGTTATCCGGCAGAACTTAATGAAAATTCAAAGACATGACAGTTTTCTGTTAAGGATATGTTCGCAATATATAAAAAAGATACATGCGTACGTACATGCATGCGGTTTATGCCGTTCATCCGCAAAAACATGTCAAATATCCGAAAAAGGGTAAAAAGGGAAAATAAGAGTTACAGTATAGGTGTAAAGCCAAGGAGGACAAAGAAGATGGCAGAATTCAGAACAAATACAGGAGAATTAAAGACAAAGGCAACTGAGCTTCAGACACTGAACCAGAGATTTAAAACACTGAAACAGGGACTTGAGACAACGGAAGC
>JAILQT010000001.1 GCA_024698805.1 Solobacterium sp. | reverse complement strand
GCCGTAGCGGGGATGGTCTGTCCATTCCCCCTGCGCCGTGATCCTTTCTCCTGCCTTCAGGGACGCGAGCTGTCCTGTCAGCACGGGCGCATCCTTACCGGACATGCACGAAAGGACCGCATACCCTGTACTGCAGTCCCTGAAGATTATCCTCTGTACCGTGCAGCTGATCTTCACAGCTGTATTATCGCACGAAAAAACGTGCATGCGTACATACACGTTTCCTGTTGTTTATTTGAACAGCGCCGCGGCAGCGGGCTTCGGCTTTACTTCGAGTATATCGATGTCATCCAGCGTGATCGCATCGCCGCAGTCCGGGCAGAACTTCGGGATCTCCGGTCCGTTGGACGTATAGCCGCATTTTGCACAGCGGATGATCTTCTTATACTTCGTCAGAGTTTCCGCCTTTGCCTGTGCGGCTGCGGGCTTCGGAGCCTCCGGCCTGACTGCCGCAGTCACCGGCTTGCCTTCGGTCTTCTCTTCTTCTTCGATCGTACCCGGCTTTACGGCATTTACGAATTCTTTCGCTTCGGCACAGTACTTCTTGAAAGAGTCGCGGAACTTATGATCCGCCCTGTCGCCTTCGCTCAGTTCTGCAGAGATCTCGGAATCGATGTTCGCATTTGCGACGGACATCTTTACATATACAGAATATTCGTACTCGAATCTCGGGGGTACATAGGGGATCTTCTTCCCGTCTTCCCCTTCCTTCAGGATCTCATCCCTGTCTTCAACGATGTCCCTTGCGATCTTCTGTACGTCGTCGAAGGAGATGATGTCCGCATTGTTCTTCAGAAGATCCGAGCTGCGGCTCACCGCAAAGCGGCGTCCTGCCGTATCGACATAGATCTTTTTACCGTTCCCGTATACCTTGTCCGGTTTGAAGGAAGCGAGCGCCTGCTGATTCTGTTCCCTGTAGTTCAGATGTTTTTTTACATTCTCCAGTGTCTGGTGACGGGGACGGAAATACGGTGAAAGCTTTCCGCCGCATTCCTTGCAGAGCTGGCCGTCTTCGACCTTCGTGTTTCCGAGGATACCCAGTTTGTTTCCGCAGATATCGCAGTATTTTGCGTCAAATAATCCCATAAAAGCTCCTTTCCTGACTGCCTTCGATCAATCCAGCAGGGTGATCCTGCCTTCCACGTGCGCATCCAGTCCCGGATGCGTGGAAAAGTATTCTTCGACGATATTATTGACAGAAGTGGCTACCACCCTCGGCTTCATGTTCTTCTCGACTTCTTCAACGGGAACACTGAAGAATTCCGTGAAGTTTATGTAATGATAGTTCTGCAGCGCGATCGTCAGCTCCTGGTCATCGGTGATCTCTTTCCCGTTGAATTCAAGGCTGGTCAGTTTTCTTTCGGTCTTATTATATACGATTCTGACGCCTCTGGAAAACTGATAGAACTCGGTATGCCCTTCCCATGCCTCATCGCGCAGGATGAAGCGAACCATCTGCCGGAACTGCTTCCCCGTCACCTTCAGCATCCAGAGCTTATCGTCAAACGGCGTGTTTTCCAGCATGTCCATGTATTCGACGATCGGGCCGAATTCCTGTTTGCGGATCGCACCGGACCCCATCATCATGATATCGAAGCTGCTTTCATCCTGCAGCAGGTCCGCATACAGGTTGCCGAGCTCCGTTTCCATGTTGCGCTGCGGATGGGTGAGCTTCCTCCTGAGCGTCGTCAGTACGCGCCTGTATTTCCTGTCTGTCTCATTCTGGTAGCGGCCGATCATGTCGGACATGATCTCGTCTTCTTCGGCAGATGACGCATCGATCGGAAGACATCTCCACTTCATGGCTGTGATCCTGTTCCTCCACGTATCATAGAGGAGGTCCAGCCTGCCGATCTGCCCCGTACCGTATCCCGCCTGCATGATGGGGATGCCGTTTACGATCTCGGGCGTTTCCATGAATGTATGCGAATGGCCGCCGATGATCATATCGACGCCCCATCCCGGATCCAGGTATTCCGCCAGTTTCCGGTCTTCTTCGATGCCGATATGCGTCAGAAGGATCGTGATATCGGTATTCTTCGTACGGTAGTTGTCGCAGATCACGCCGGTCGCCTTGGCTGCTTCCTCGACATCGATGAAGGTCCCGATGACCTTCTCCGTTTTTGTGGATGCGATGACCTCCTGTGTCAGGATGCCGATAAACATGATCCGTATACCGTCGATCTCGATCTCGATATACGGCTGGAAAAGCCTCGTCCCGTTGACGGTCACGAACAGGTTCGCGTTGATGATCGGGAAACGGGCGCACTTTTCCAGAAACAGCAGATGCGCGATGCCGTAGTCGACTTCATGATTCCCTACCGTGGCGACATCCGGTTCGAGCAGGTTGACCAGTTCGATCGTAGAAAGTCCCAGGTACTCTTCATCGATGATGGAGCCGCGGAACATATCGCCTGCGATCGCATAGATCACATTCTTTTCTTCCTGTCTGACTTTTTTCACATATCCGCACAGTCTGGATAACCCGCCTGTCAGGACGCCGTCTTTTTCCTTTGCGAGGAAATCGCCGTGCATATCATTTGAATGCAGGATCACGATCTCTTTTTTTGCCATAAACCACTCCTGTTAAACTGCTGCATTGCAGCAGAAGGTGACATCTGTTATTCCGATGGTATAATATCTGGTATATGAAGACGATAATGGAAAAAGAACTGCCGGAGGTCATGGAGATGTTCCCCGAAAAAAAGGAACTGATCTGCAGATGCCGGGAAACAGATGAATTCAGCTGTCTGCACGGGCTGATCTTCGATTTTTTCGATCAGGATATGGTCCATGATTCGACTGTTCTTCTGATCCCTGGCAGTTCTGTTCAGGATATGCGCAGGACACTGCGCACGGCAGTGCTGGTCCTGATGCAGAGGGCACTGACGGATGACAGGCTGTCGGGCGGAAGCCAGCATATCCTCATCCGGGGTCACTGCACCCTCCCGCAGATCCTGCCGGAAGTACGCACGGTCAGTCTTTGATCACGATGCCTTTCGCGCGGGCTGCGACCGCAAGCTCGGTGCGTGTCTTGAAGCCGGTCTTCTGCAGCATGTTGATGATATGATTCCTTACCGTCATCTCCGTGATGCGCATTTTCCCGGCGATCACCTTGCTGGTCTCCCCGGTTATAAGCTCACGCAGGACCTCAAGCTCCCTGGCTGTCAGTTCATCGGAGCGGATATTGCCGATCTGTACGGCAGGTGTTTTTTTCGGGAAGACGGATTCACCCTGCATCGTCCTGTCCAGGATGTCCCTGAGCGGCATGTCCTGGAACTGCTTGTACCAGAAACTGTCCGCCCCGGCTTTTTCAGCCCGGCGGAGCCAGGAGACTTCCGGCAGGGACGCCGCAAGTATGATCTTTGTATCGCTGCAGGAATGACGGATCTTTCCGGCAGCGTCAAAAACGTCATTTGCCGAAGCGGCACCGATGCCCATAAGCACCAGGGCAGGCCTGTTGATCCTGCAGAATCCTGCTGCTTCCGACACATCGGGAAATGACGCATATATCTGGTATTTTACTGAAGAGGAAACTGTATATTCAAAGTACTGCCTGCTGATCAGGTCATCATCGGCAATTACTGTACTGTATCTCATTA
>JAILQT010000057.1 GCA_024698805.1 Solobacterium sp. | reverse complement strand
GGTACATGATCGGCGAAGGACTGGCAGATTCGTCAGATTTCGCATATCCGGAAGAAAGCGGTGAGGAATGACCTGGTCACTGCTGTCGCCCATTTACTCGGGCCTTGTTTCGCTTCTCGCAGGCTGGCTGATCGGCAAGATCCAGCGTATGAAAAGCGAAGGAAAAGCAGAGCGCCAGGCATTAGGTGCTCTGCTGAGAAATGATATGTTCAGTATTTACCGCAAATACAGAGATGCCGATGAGGTCCCTGCTGAAATACAGGAAGAAATGCATTCTCTGCACGACGCGTACCATGGCCTTGGATTCAATGCCATGGGGACCAAGATCTGCAATGAGATCATGGCTAAACCAACTAAGATAACTAACTGAATCAAAGCTGCTGCCGGGAGTGATCCCGGCTCTTTTTTAGTGGGAAAGTTGACCAAAGGTTGACCACAGAATGAAAAAAGCGCCTGTTTTAGCGCTTTTCTAAGGGTAAGCAGGGGTGGAGAGAATCGAACTCCCATCAGCGGTTTTGGAGACCGATGTACTACCATTGTACGACACCCCTAAAAAAAACAAGTGACGCGTACGGGATTCGAACCCGTGAATGCCGCCGTGAAAGGGCGGTGTGTTAAGCCGCTTCACCAACGCGCCAGTGCTTAGTTATAATAGCACAAGGGTCAGGGTTGTACAATAGTTTTTTTTACAAATATACAGGCACATATATTTCATACCGCCGGTATGCCTTGACATGCGCGGCGGCACGCAGTTAGAATACTGGTATGCGGCATTAATTCAATGGTAGAATGTCAGCTTCCCAAGCTGAATACGCGGGTCCGATTCCCGTATGCCGCTCTTAGATGGAACACCGGCTGTCCGGTGTTTTTTGTTTTCACTGCAGATCTGCCCTTTGCAGCAGGCCGGCATCAGGCGATGCGTATGTGCCGCGGATCGGTATAAGAATAATTTGTGAAAAAAATATCAAATCAGTTGCGCGACGGATGGATTTGCGATAATCTGAAATCGTAAAAAGGAGATAAAAGTATGACCGAACGTAAAAAAACAAAAAACACTGTCACAAAAGCCGTACCGGAAGCACCTGCTCCCACACCGGTTGCGGAGGTCAATGAAAAGGTCGCAAAAGCTTTGAAGGCACTGGACGATTTCGCTGGTTACGACCAGGAGAAGATCGATTATATCGTAGCGAAATGCTCCGTCGCAGCGCTTGACAGGCACGGTGAACTGGCAAAGATGGCGATCGAGGAAACAGGCCGCGGTGTCTTTGAAGACAAGGCGACGAAGAACCTGTTTGCCTGCGAATATGTGGTCAACCACATGCGCAATCAGAAAACGGTAGGGATCATCGATGAGGATCCCGTCAAAGGCCTGAAGTATGTCGCCGAACCTGTCGGCGTCATTGCGGGCATCACACCTGTTACCAACCCGACATCGACCGCGATCTTCAAATCGCTGATCTGTCTGAAGACAAGGAACCCGATCATTTTCGCATTCCACCCCAATGCCCAGAAATGCTCGGCAGCTGCCGCAAAGGTCATGTATGACGCAGCCGTAGCAGCCGGCGCCCCGGAGAACTGCATCCAGTGGATCGAAGTGCCGAGCATGGATGCGACCAGTGCCCTGATGAACCATCCGGGCGTCTCCACGATCCTGGCTACCGGCGGGAACGCAATGGTCAAAGCAGCCTACAGCTGCGGCAAGCCTGCCCTCGGCGTTGGTGCAGGCAACGTTCCTGCTTATATTGAAACGACTGCGGACATTGCCGAAGCTGTTTCTGATGTTGCCCTGTCCAAAGCCTTTGACCACGGCATGGTCTGTGCATCCGAACAGGCTGTCATCGTGGACAAAGAGATCTATGAAGATGTTAAGAACGAATTCCTCCACTACAACGTCCACTATGTGAACGAAGAGGAAAAGAAGAAGCTGGAACGCTTCATGTTCAATGCCGAAGCATACGGCGAAGGCTGCAAAGAAGCACGCCTCAACGGCGCAGTAGCAGGCAAGAGCGCGTACTGGATCGCGCAGCAGGCCGGCTTCGAAGTGGATCCGGATACTTCCATCATCATTGCCGAGTGCAAAGAGGTCGGTGAGAACGAACCGCTGACAAGGGAAAAACTTTCCCCTGTCCTGGCCATGCTGAAGGCGGAAAGCGTCGAAGACGGTCTTGATAAAGCGGAAGCGATGGTCATGTTCAACGGCACGGGGCACTCCGCTGCCATCCATACAGCCAATGAGGACCTTGTCCGTGAATACGGCCGCCGCATCAAGGCATGCCGCATCATCTGGAATTCACCGTCTACGTTCGGCGGCATCGGCAATATCTATAATTCCTTTATCCCGTCCATGACCCTGGGCTGCGGTTCCTACGGCCACAACAGCGTTTCTGACAATATCAGCACTGTGAACCTGCTGAATATCAAAAAGATCGGTGAGAGGAGGAACAATATGCAGTGGTTCAAGATCCCGTCCAAGATCTATATTGAAAAGAATTCCATTGAATATCTGCATGACATGCGCGAAATGAACAAAGTCTTCATCGTGACCGACCAGTCCATGGTCAAACTCGGCTACGTCGACAAGGTCACCGACCAGCTTGCGCGCCGTACGAACAAAGTCACGTATGAACTGTTCTGCGATGTCGAACCGGATCCCTCCATCCAGACCGTGCGCAAGGGACTGGAGCTGATGAGGTCCTTTGAGCCCGATACGATCATTGCCCTCGGCGGCGGCTCTGCGATCGATGCGGCTAAAGGCATGTGGCTGTATTATGAACATCCGGAAGTCAATTTCGATGACCTGAAACAGAAATTCATGGATATCCGCAAGCGTGCCTTCCAGTATCCGGAACTCGGCAAGAAAGCCAATCTGGTATGCATCCCGACTACTTCCGGTACAGGTTCGGAAGTCACCCCGTTCGCGGTCATCACCGACAGGGAGACAAGTATCAAATACCCGCTGACAGACTATTCCCTGACACCGACAGTCGCCATTATCGATCCGGCGCTGACGATGACACTGCCGCCTGCGATCACGGCAAATACCGGCATGGACGTTCTGACCCACGCAGTCGAAGCCTATGTGTCCGTACTGGCGAGCGACTTTACCGATGCCCTGGCCCTGAAAGCCGTGCAGATGGTCTTTGAATATCTGCCGAGGGCCGTACATAACGGTGCCAATGATCCGGAGGCACGTGAAAAGATGCACAATGCTTCGGCAATGGCCGGCATGGCTTTCGCCAATGCCTTCCTGGGCATGAACCATTCCATGGCGCACAAGGTCGGCGCTGAGTTCCATGTGCCGCACGGCCTTGCCAATGCGATCCTGCTTCCGTATACGATCCGCTACAACGGCACGAAGCCGGAAAAGCCCGGCATCTGGCCGAAGTACAAACACTACAAGGCAGATCTGCGTTACTGCGAACTTGCGCAGGCGATCGGTCTGAAGGTAGAAAACCTGCAGCAGGGCGTCGAAGCGTTCGCAAAAGCAGTTGAAACGCTCGGACGCGACAGCGGCATCGACATGAAGTTCTGCAGCCTGCCGTATCTGGATGAAGAAAAATGGATGGCTGCTGCGGAGAAACTCTCCTATCTCGCCTATGAGGACCAGTGCTCGCCCGCGAATCCCCGCGTGCCGATGGTCAGGGACATGGAGGAGATCCTCCGCAAAGCCTGGAGCGGTGAAGTCATCCGCTATAAACAGCACTGACCGATATACCGTTTTCACAGGATCCCGCCGGGCGGGATCCTTTTCATGAACAGCCCGGTGAAGGACGATACGGGGATATGGATCCGGATCCTGCCCGGCAGACTGTATTCCTTCGATGACGGTCATATGCGGAAAACATCTGTATTTGACAGCCTTATACCGGGCGCCTATATTTATTATGAACACGGTCATAAAAGAGGTGGTGCATATGCCCAAGATCATCAGGAATGTTAAGGAGAACGTGATCGCGGCGAGCCGGAAGATCCTTCTGGAAGAAGGGTATCGCGCGCTGACGATGCGGCGGGTAGCCGATCAGTGCTCGATCGCGCCGGCAACGCTGTATAACTATTATCCTTCCAAGGATGTCCTGACCGCATCCGTGATCCTGGAAGACTGGCTGGAAAAACTGTATGAAGCCGAAAGTGTCTGTTCCGTGACAGATGACTGTATGGAAGGCCTTGAGGCTGTATATAACGGACTGAAGGAATTCGGCGGGATGTATTCCTCTGTCTGGAGCCAGTACGGCAGCACCGCGAATGTTTCCGCACATTATCATAAGGTCCTGCTGGATCAGCTGTGCGGGATCATCGGTCCGATGCTGGAAAGGCTGGACATAAAGGCGGAACCTTCGCCGGTACGCTTTTTTGCGGAGACGCTGCTGTATTCCAGCCGTCAGGAAGAGTCGTCTTTTGCGGCGATCCGGCCGTTTCTGAATAAACTGCTCTGAATTTCAATATGTGGGAGACGAGATCATATGTATGCAGTGCCGGCGGAAGCCGCGGAGCGTATCCCGGTATTTCCTGCGGCGCGTCTGCAGCGTGGTCATACTGCAAATACGGAAAAAGGCGTTTGTGCGCTTTTTTCTGCGCGAGCAGCCGGTATGCATATGTTCTTAAGCCGGTAAAACGGCAGGGATCTGGAAAGGATGTGTAACAGATGAAAGTATTTCTTGCAGGCGCATTCGGCCATCTCGGCCGTGATGTGCTCCAGTCACTCGTTGCGGCAGGTCATGAAGTGATCGCTGCCGATATCGCTGTAAAAGAGACGGATCTGAAAGGCGTCACCGTGCTGCAGGCGGATCTGACAGACAGGCGGGGTCTGAAGGGCTGCCTGGACGGCGCGGATGCCGTGATCACGACCGTCGGCCTGACAAAGGCCAGCGAGACGCTCACCGCATACGATATCGACTACGGCGCAAACAGGAACCTCCTGTCCGAAGCCCTGGATGCCGGTGTAAAGAACTTCGCGTTCGTCTCGGTACTGAAGGCTTCGAAGGGACGCCATATCCCGATGCTTGACGCAAAAGCCATGTTTGAAAAAGACCTGGCTTCATCCGGCATCACGTATACGGTCTTCCGTCCGACAGGCTATTTCTATGACACAGCGCATATCTTCCAGCCGAAGGTCGAAGCGGGCAAAGTGACGCTGCTGAAGACGAAGATGCCTGTCCGCTGCAACGTCATCGATACGCGCGATTTCGCGGACTTTATCGTTGAACATATGTGCGATGAAAACAGACAGTATGATGTCGGCGGCACCGAGACATACACCTATGAAGAGATCGCAAAGATGTTCTTTGAAGCTGCAGGCAAAGAACCGAAGATCTCCTATCTGCCGGCGTTCGTGTTCGACCTGGTCATCGCGATGGCCCCGAAATGGAAGAAGGGCGTGATCCGCTTCGGCAAGTGGACGATGACCGAAGACATGGTGGCTGACATCCACACGGGAAAACGCAGCTTCAAAGCATATATCAAAGAGATCTATGCGAAAGGTCTCCGGTTCTGAGAGGGAACAGGTCATGGCCTTTTCTGCAGTATGGGGTTCAGGCGCTTCGTATGGTTCCTGTACATCCGGGAGATGAAGGATCCGAAATACCGCGACAGCCGGAAGAGCGCGCAGAAGGAAAAGAAGAAGGGCTGAGGCAGCAGGCTGTATTTGCCAGGGGTCCGGTCAATCGCAGGATCCCTTCTTTTTTATTCTGCAGGCAATGAAGATTCAGACGGATTGAAGTATAATTACACTCGTCAGGAGATTCTCTTATGGAAAAGAAAAAGACGACCAGCGTCGATCTGACATCCGGCAATATCGTGAAGCTGGTCCTTCAGTTCGCGCTGCCGCTGATGTTCGGAAATGTCTTCCAGATGCTCTACAATACGGTGGATTCGATCGTGGTAGGCAACTTTGTCGGCACCCAGGCGCTTGCGGCAGTCGGCTCAACGACGATGATCGTCAATATATTCGTCTTTTTCTTCAACGGTTTCTCCGTCGGTGCAGGCGTTGTCATCGGACACTTTTTCGGTGCGCGCGACATGGAGAGGCTCCATGATGCCGTCGAGACGGTCCTGACGGCTTCCTTTATCCTTTGCGCCGCCTTTACGGCTGTCAGTATCGCCGGTGTCCGGCCGATGCTCCGGTTCATGGCGACACCGGAAGACGTCTTCCCGGATGCCGTGACATACCTGCGCATCTATTTCGCGGGCATATCCGGACTGCTTCTCTACAATATCGGCAGCGGCATCCTGCGTGCCGTAGGCGATACGAAAAGACCGCTGTATTTCCTGATCCTGACAAGCGTGCTCAACATTATCCTGGACCTCCTGTTCGTCCTTGTCTTCCGCATGGGCATCGCCGGCGTCGCCCTGGCAACGATCATCTCGCAGTTCATCTCGGCAGTGCTGATCCTTGCGCTGCTGTGCCTGACACAGGATATCTACCGCTTTGTCTGGAAGGACATGAAGATCGACCGTGAGATCCTCGGCCGTGTATTCTCCGTAGGACTTCCCGCCGCGATCCAGTCCGTCCTCACATCGTTCTCGAATGTATTCGTACAGTCCTATATCAACTATTTCGGTTCCGGCGTCATGGCAGGCTGGAGCTGCTACAACAAGATCGACATGTTCATCATGCTGCCGATGAACTCGATGGCGCTCGCCGCCACGACGTTCGTATCGCAGAACATCGGTGCCGGCAGACTGAAGCGTGCCGAAGAGGGGACGCGCACGACGATCCTGCTGAACGTCCTCATCACGTCCGTCATCGCGACGCTGATCTGGATATTTGCCGCAAACGCCGTCTCTTTATTCACGCAGGATGCGGACGTGATCGGCTACGGCGTACTGTTCTTAAGGACGAACGTCTACTTCCTCCTGTTCAACTGCGTCAACCATGTCCTTGCCGGGTCACTGAGGGGCAGGGGTGATTCCAGGGCACCTATGGTGATCATGCTGACAGGCTTCGTGGCTGTCCGCCAGATCTACCTGTTCGTCATGACGCGCTTTATCATGAACACGCCCGCAGCCGTCGGTTTCGGCTATCCCGTCGGCTGGATGGTCACATGCGTGCTTGAAGTGCTTTATTATGTAACGCGCGTCCGCCGGAAAGAATCCCCCGTGCAGGCAGCTTAGGCCAAATACATGCATTATGCATGTTTTTATTTTACGCGGTGTGCGATAATGAAACAAAGAAGAAAGGAATGATAATCATGAGTTTTCCCAAAGACTTTTTATGGGGCGGCGCTGTCGCAGCCAACCAGCTTGAAGGTGCGTGGCTGGAAGACGGCAAACAGCCCAATGTAACAGACATCATGGTCGGTATCGGCTCAAAAGAGCCCGGCATCAAATGGAATGGGGAGACAGGCAAATGGGAGATGTGCCTCGACCCCGAAAAGAAATACCTCAGCCATGAGGGGATCGATTTCTACCACCGCTATAAAGAAGACCTCGCCCTGATGGCAGGCATGGGATTCAATTCATTCCGTACATCCATCGCCTGGGGCAGGATCTATCCCAACGGCGATGAGGAAGAACCCAATGAGGCCGGTCTGAAGTTCTATGAGGACCTGTTTGACGAGATGAAGAGACTGGGCATGGAGCCCGTGATCACGCTGTCGCATTACGAGACGCCGCTCCACCTGCTGACGGAATACGGCGGATGGTCCAACCCGAAGCTGATCGGTTTCTGGAAGAACTATGTGACGACCGTATTCAACAGATATAAGGGAACGGTGAAATACTGGCTGACGTTCAATGAAGTCAACGCGATGCTGCGGAACCCGTTCGTTGCCGGCGGTATCCTGAACATCACGGACCCCAAAGACAAGAACGATCCGATCGGCTCCGTCACGCAGGAAGAGATCTGGCAGGGCTATTACAACATCCTCGTCGCAAATGCCTGGACAGTAAAGATCGGACATGAGGCCGATGAAAACAACCTCGTCGGCAATATGATGACAGCTTCCGGCACAGCTACATACCCGGATGACTGCAACCCCGACAACGTGCTCGGTGCCCTGAATACGCAGCGCATGGCTGTATTCTACATGTGTGACCCGATGGCCCTCGGCGAGATCCCCGGCTATGTATGGCGCATCTGGAACGAGAATCCTTCCCTGAAGCCGCAGATGGATGAAGAAGGCCTGAAGCTGATCAAAGAATATACGGTCGACTACGTCGCGTACAGCTATTACCGTTCCGCCGTCTATGCGGTAGATGCCAACATGATCTCCAACACCGGCGGCATCGCAGGCAAGAAGAATCCTTATCTGAAGGAAAGCAGCCCGAAGCCCTGGAGCTGGGCAGTCGACCCGAAGGGACTGCGCTATACGATGAATGTCCTCAATGACAGATATCATAAACCGCAGTTCATCGTCGAGAACGGCATCGGCCTCGATGAGAACCTGGATGAAAACGGGAAGATCGATGACCCGTTCCGTGTCAGATACCTCGAGATGCACCTGAAGCAGGTCCATGAAGCGATCCTGGACGGCGTTCCCTGCATCGGCTACCTCTGGTGGGGACCGATCGACGTCGTATCCGCAGGTACAGGCGAGATGAAGAAGAGATACGGCTTCGTCTATGTCGACAGGTTCAACGACGGTACAGGCACACTGGAAAGGAAGATCAAGAACTCCTATTACAGGTATAAGGAGATCATCGAATCCAACGGCGAAGTACTTCTGTGATCCCGGTTGCGTTCACACAATAAAAGTATTAGTATAACAGTACATTACATATCGACAGGTCCATACATGCGCAGGGATAACTGCGTCCGCAAGGACCTGTTTTCCTTTTCCCCGATCAGGCGCATGCGGAAAGGAGATATGTATGAAAGACATCACGGTAACATCCTTCACAAGGACAGAGAGAACTGTCATCGTCACCTGGAAAGATGAGGCAGGGGTCTCCGTCTCGCACTTCTACCGGCACTGCGACGGCAGCTGGCATCCGGATCCGGATACCCTGGCAAGGGGCACGGAGTTCATGCACGCCCTGAACAGTGCCTGTCTCCGGTATGCCGGAAGAAAACCGGCGAAAAAGCCGCACGGAAAAAAGAAAGAGCGGATCCTGGTCTGGTTCGCCTGAGAGGCTGCGCACTGCGCAGTCTTTTCATATCGTAAACGAATATTAATATCCGCTCCTTGCAAACGGGAATTCTTCCGATATACTGTGTTTGGCTGAAAGGAGACGGCATGACGTTCATAACCGGTTCAAAAGAGACATTTCTTAACGCGGATCATAAAGAAGCGATGGAGTTTCTGATGATCGTCAGCGATATCACTGCGGCAGACGCCTATGCAGAACTGAAGAAATATGTGCATCATAAGACGACAAACCGCTACCAGCACTGTCTGAACGTCGCCTGGTATTCCTATCTCTGGGCGAAAAACGCCGGACTGGATTACAGAAGCGCAGCCCGCGGTGCGATGCTGCATGATTTCTATCTGTATGACACGAAGGAGTTCCGTCTGTCGGGTATGAACCATAACATCGTCCATCCCCGCATAGCGCTGAAAAACGCCCGGATGTTCTTCGATGTGAATCCTGTCATGGAGGACTGCATCGTCCATCATATGTGGCCGTCCGGCATCGGCTCCCCTGTAACGATGGAAGGGGCAATCGTTTCCGCTGCGGACAAATACTGTGCTTCACTCGAGTGGGGGCTTGGAAGGGCAGGACAGATCGTGCCTGTCATCCGCGCGATCAGCCGGTCGATCCGCAACTGAAAAATGCAGGTTCAGCCTGCATTTTGTTTTTCCCGTCCTTTTTTGAGGAATTCATCGGCCATTCCCTCGATGATCTTCCTGCTGTCATCATCCAGGAGACGCAGTTTTTCAAGGATCCTGGCATCGTCCCCTTCAACGGTAAAACTGCCGGGCCTGCTGAAGAACTGCGAAAGGGAAACGCCCAGTTTATCACAGATGACCTCCAGCTTGTCCTGCGGGGGATAGTTGCCCCGCCTGTACCAGGAACCGATCGTCTGCTGCGCAATGCCTGTCTCCCTGGAGAGCTTTGCGGCAGACCAGCCTTTCATTTCACGCAGCTGCCTGATCCGCTCACGGACATCGAAATGTTTTCTTTCTTCATCCATATATCTCTTCCGGCCCCTCAGATGCCAAGGAAATGGTGCAGCGCATGCGCGATGCCGTCATGGTTGTTGTCCAGCGTGACGTAGCCGGCAGCCTCTTTTACCTCATCGACAGCGTTGCCCATCGCGACGCCGATCCCCGCATATGCGATCATCGACCTGTCGTTCTGCGCATCGCCGAATGCCATCAGCTCCTCCCTGGTGCAGCCGATATGCTTCAGGGTCGCTTCGATGGCTTTGGCCTTGTCGATGCCTTTCGCGGTGAATTCGTAATAGAACGGTGCCGTAAACATGCAGGAAAGCGTATCCCGGAATGGCTCATCCATCTCCATGTAATGCTCTTTCAGATATGCAGGATCGCCTGCAGTCAGGATCTTTTTGACCGGGAAGCCGATCTCTTCCGCCATGTCCGCGCATTCACGGATCAGATAACCGTTGCTGTGCACTTCGTAATCGATCACATTGAACACGGTGCCTTTGCCGTTATCGATCATATTGCCTTTGTAGGCATTCGGCAGATAGGCATACCGCCCGTGCATGATGACGGGAACGACGTCAAACTGCTTCAGATGCTGAAGCACGGCTTTTGATTCCTCCGGGCGCATCGGAACGGAGAACAGGGTCTCTTCCGTACCGCAGGTGATGACTTCGGCGCCGTTGTAACAGATGAACAGGCCTCTGTTGTCATACATGTCCAGTTCCTCTGCGAAACGCCTTAAGCCCCTCGGCGGCCTGCCGCTTGCAATGATCAGGCGTATGCCTGCAGCCTGTGCTTTCAGCAGTGCTTTTTTTGTTTCGGGGGTGATCCTTTTCCTGTCATCGGTCAGGGTACCGTCGATGTCCAGGAGTATCGCTTTTATCATGGCTCGTTCCTCCGCATTAATTGTGTCATGGTCGGCACGGAAAGTCATCCGGCAAAATACGGGATTTCCCTGTATCCCCGCAGATAAATCTGCGACAATGTAGGTGATGAAAGACAAAAAGATCAAAATCCGGATCATGACGGATCTGCACCATCTCTCAAAGAAGCTCTATGACGGCGGCAGTGCTTTTCAGCAGGTCATCCGTTCGACTGCCGGCACGCTCAGCGAGTATTCGGAAGAGATCCTGCTTGCCTTCCGCGACAGGATCCTGCAGTCGGACTGCGACGTCCTGGTCGTGCCCGGCGACCTGACCTTCAACGGGGAGATGCAGAGCCTCAGGGAAGTGAAGGCCGTCCTGGAAGGGATCCGGGAGGCAGGCATACCGGTCCTCGTGCTGCCTGGGAATCATGATATCCGGCACCGCCGCGCCCATGCATACCGCGGTGACCGTGTGCTCGATACGGAGATCGTCACACAGGAGGGTTTCCGCAGGATGATGCATATGTTCGGGCCCGGCGGGGCGGAAGCCTGTGACGAAGCCTCATTCAGTTACCTGTACAGGATCGCGGATGATCTTTCTTTCCTGCTGCTGGATGCCAACACGGAAGCGCTTCCCGGGGCTGTTTTGCCTGAGACGCTTGCCTGGGCAGAGTCACAGCTGGAAAAAGCGCGGGAGGATGGCGTCACGGTCATATCCGTTTCCCATCAGAATGCACTGTGCCAGAGCCGGTACATGGATAAAGGCTTCGTGCTGCACAACCGTGAGGAGACCGTACAGCTGCTGAAGCAGTACGGCGTCTTCCTCCATCTCAGCGGGCACAGCCATCTTTCAGGAACAGCCTGCGACGGGCAGCTGACAGACATCTGTTCCGAAAGCATCAGCGTATACCCGCTCCAGTACGGTGCTGTCAACGTCGCGGAAGACAGGAAGTCATTTGAAAGCAGCTGTATCCGCCTCGGGATCCTGCAGGAGGAAGCGAAAGCACGCTTTGACGAGACGATCCGGAGGTTCGTGCAGACGGAGCTAGGGAGCACACTGACGGACAGCAGCGAAGGGGATAAGCTCCTGCAGTTCGCGTGCAGGATCTGCAGCGCGTATTTCCGCGGGGATGCTTACAGCATGGACGAAGAGGATGAATACGCATGGGATCTGTGGCAGCGCACAGCGCCGCATTCCTTCTGGAAGAAATACATCGAAAGCATACTGCATTAAGGGAAACTCTTTATTGAGAGCTTCCCTTTTTTCTGTGAAAATGGATGTATGGAGGTTTCATCATGGCACTCATTCATATGAATTTTCAAAGCAAATACCTTTTCGGGAGCACCGATGTCAATATCGTCCTGCCGGATCTTCCGTACGGGAAGGACCCGAAGGAGTTTTACAGCTCCGGTAAAAAATACAAGGTGATCTGGCTGCTGCACGGCACATTCGGTGACTACAGCGACTGGCTGCGCAAAAGCAATGCGGAGCTTTACGCCTGTGAACATGACCTCGTCCTGGTCATGCCGAGTGCGCAGAATACCAATTATACCGACTGGAAGACGTTCGGCCTTGGCTACAATGTATATTCCTATCTCACGGAAGAACTGATGCCGATGATCTACGGATGGCTGCCTGTCAGTGAGAAGCGCGAAGACAACTTTATCGCCGGTCTTTCCATGGGCGGAAGGGGAGCGCTGGAATTCGCCTATAATCATCCGGAAAAATTCCAGGCCGCCTATATCATGTCTTCCGTCCCCACAGAACTCAGCAAACCCGATCCCGAATCCCCTTTCTACCAGAGGGAGATCAACCTCATCAACAACGCCGGCGGTATGGAGGGCTACCTCGCTTCACCGCTCAACATCTGGGACCTGACCAGGAAGGTCAGCCTGCGCGATGACATGCCGCAGCTGACGTTCTCCTGCGGCGACGCGGACCCCCTCATGTACAAGAACTTCCTGAAGTTCAGGGACTATGCGAAGGAATGCGGTCTGGAAGCGGTATTCAAGGAATATGAAGGCTTCTCCCATGAGTGGAGGTTCTGGGATCTCTGCCTGCAGGATGCGATCCGTGTATTCCTCGGCGAGGAAGAGGACTGACCTTCCGTATGAGACCGGAAGAACTGCTGGAGATCCTGCAGCAGGCAGGGAAACTGAAAACGACATACCGGCACTGCTATACGGAGAATGACCGCCGGGAGAGCACGGCCGATCACAGCTGGCGCATCGCGCTCATGGCGATGCTGCTGGAGGAGGAAGGGGAATTCCGCGATATGATTTCTTCAGGGATCGGGAACAATGTAAATGTCATAATCCAGACCATGGGAACGAGGGAGTGGCAGGATTATGACATATCATCCGATACGGCCCAGACATACAAGATAGAGGATGGAAAGCTGAAACTTGTAAGGGA
>JAILQT010000128.1 GCA_024698805.1 Solobacterium sp. | reverse complement strand
TGATCCAGATCGGGTTCGTCAACAGGACAAGCCGCGGCAGGGTCGTCACCGAGAAGGCATATGAACATCTGAAGATCGCCCACAATCAGGCGCTCTTCTGAAAAAGTATCCTGCTGTGCAGGCCCTTGTCAGTGATCAGGGTCTGTTTTTTTGTACGCATCCAGAGGACTGAGTCCGCCTTGGTGAAGATCACCGGCTGCCGGTCATGTACCTGCGACTGGGGTGCCGGCGCTTCTTCCGTGAGGATCATGAAATGAAGCCCGTCCTCCTCTTTCCTGCAGAGCCCTGCCATGAAGACCGGCTTTTGGCTGCAGGTGAATGCATAGCGCTGCCGGTCCGGGCCCCATTCGTAATAGGCGCTCGCCGGCAGGATGCAGGGATGGGTATCCCTGAACATTTTCTTTTCGCTGAATGTCTCGCTCCTGGCATTGATGATCAGTTTCCCGTCAAACCCCGGAAATCCCCAGCGCATCGTCCGTACTGCAGGACTCCCGCTCTTCGTCATCACAGCCGCCAGTGCAAGCTGGGAGGGCATGACGTCATAAAAGGATATCTGCGTAAAGACACTGTCGTCATAAATGCCTTCCGCAGCTTCCATCAGCGACCGGATATACGGATCAAGTCCGTCATAGAATATATATCTTCCGCACATATGTATATTGTACCATCGTATCTTTTCATTGCAAAAAACGCCTGCCGGTTATAAGATACGTCTATGGATCAGAAGGACGCAAAAAAAGAACTGACAGGGAAAAAGCTGACATTCTTCCTGGAATCGTTTTCCGCTTATATCATCATCTATCTGGCGCTTTATTTTCTGATGGCCCTGGTCCACAGCATCGTTGTGATCCCGCCGTATGTGCGCCTCGTCCTGATGATCGTATTCCTGTTCGTCAGCGGCAGTCTGACGGAAAGACTGATGGAAGACCGTTCATATTGAAAACGGGTGTGATTCTGTTATAATGTTTGAAAAGCTTTGAAGGGGAGCAGTAATCCGGAAGCCTTGCTTGCAGAGAGTCTGTGTATGGTGAAAACAGACAGAAGGCATGGATGAAGTCGCCCCGGAGCCGTGTTCCCGAAACTGAGTAAGGAATGCCGCGTCATGCACGTTACGCATTTTGAGAAGCAAGCAAAGGTGGTACCACGTTAACTGCGTCCCTTGCAGGGGGCGTTTTATTTTTGTCTGATCCAGCAGACGATTGAGGGAAAGGAGCTTCGCGCAGTGTCTGGATCTCTGTGCGATACAATCTGGCATGAAAGAAAATCTTGCGGCAAAATATGACCACAAAAAAGTAGAGGAAGGCAAATACGGAAGCTGGGTGGAAAAGGGTTATTTCACCGCCGGTGACAAATCAAAGCAGCCCTATACGATCGTGATCCCTCCGCCCAATGTCACGGGCAAGCTGCATATCGGCCATGCATGGGACAACACCCTGCAGGACATCATCATCCGCTATCAGAAGATGCGCGGCTATGACACGCTGTATCTTGCGGGTATGGACCACGCCGGCATCGCGACGCAGGCAAAGGTCGACGAGAGACTGAAGAACGAAGGCATCTCCCGTTATGACATCGGCCGTGAAAAGTTCCTGGAAAGGGCCTGGGAATGGAAAGAGGAATACGCTGCCACAATCCGCAAACAGTGGGCAAAGCTCGGCAACAGCCTTGACTACAGCAGGGAAAGATTCACGATGGACGAAGGCTTCAACAGGGCTGTCCGTCATGTTTTCGTATCCCTGTATAATGAAGGACTGATCTACAGGGGCTACAGGATCATCAACTGGGATCCGGAAGCACGCACAGCCCTCAGCAATATCGAGGTCTATCACCAGAGTGATCCCGGCAAGATGTACTATTTCAACTACAAGGTCACGGAAACAGGCGATACGTTCACAGTCGCCACGACAAGACCCGAAACGATGTTCGGTGACGTCTGCGTCGTCGTCAACCCCAATGACGAGCGCTTCAAACACCTCATCGGCCTGCATGCGGTCAATCCCGCGAACCATGAGCCGATCGAGATCATCGCCGATGATTATGTCGACCTTGAATTCGGAACAGGCGCGATGAAGTGCACGCCTGCACACGACCCCAACGACTTCCAGATCGCGGAAAGACACGGTCTCGAGAAACCTATCTGCATGAATCCTGACGGGACGATGAACGCGCTTGCCGGCAAATATGAAGGCATGGACAGATACGAATGCCGCGATCTGCTCACGAAGCAGATCGAGGAAGAAGGCAATCTCGTCAAGATCGAAGACATCATGCACGAAGTCGGTCATTCCGAAAGAACGCACTGTGTCGTAGAACCGTATCTTTCACAGCAGTGGTTCGTCCGCATGAAGCCGCTGGCTGAGGACGTCCTGAACAACCAGGATGATCCCGCCCAGAGGATCAATTTCTATCCGGAAAGATTCACGCGCGTATTCGAGCAGTGGCTCGAGAATATCGAAGACTGGTGCATCTCCAGACAGCTGTGGTGGGGACACCAGATCCCCGCCTGGTACAACAGGCAAACAGGCGAGATGTATGTCGGCGAGGAAGAACCTGCAGATATCGAAAACTGGGACCAGGATGAAGACGTCCTGGATACCTGGTTCTCCAGTGCCCTCTGGCCGTTCGCAACACTCGGCTGGCCTGAGGATACCGAAGATATGAAGCGCTACTATCCCAATACGACAATGGTCACCGGTTATGACATCATCTTCTTCTGGGTCGCAAGAATGGCATTCCAGGCACGTCATTTTACGAAGAACAGACCGTTCCGGGATGTACTGATCCACGGCCTGATCCGGGATGAAAAGGGCAGGAAGATGTCCAAGTCGCTCGGCAACGGCGTCGACCCGATGGATGTCATCGACAGATACGGCTGCGATGCGCTGCGTTTCTTCCTGACGACGAACAGCACGCCGGGACAGGATATGCGCTATATCCCCGCAAAGGTGGAGGCTTCCTGGAACTTCATCAACAAGATCTGGAACGCATCCCGTTTCGTCATCATGAACCTGCCGGAAGGCTTTACGAAAGAAGATGTAAACCTGTCTTCGCTCTCTTCCGCGGACCTGTGGATCCTGAAGAGGCTGAACGACGTCATCTCGCATATCACGCCGAACATGGAAAAATACGAGTTTGCGCTTGTCGGCAACGAAGTCTATTCCTTCGTCTGGAACGATTTCTGCAGCTGGTATGTCGAGATGAGCAAGTCTTCGCTGTCCAGTGAAGATCCTGCTGTTGTAAAGGGCGCGCAGTCCACGCTGTTCGTTTGCCTTGATGCGATCGTACGCCTGCTGCACCCGTTCATGCCGTTCGTTACGGAAGAGATCTACCTGACGATCCCGCATGATCAGGACAGTATCTGCCTCGAGGCGTGGCCCGAGCCTGTCAAAGAGGCGGAAGGTACGGATCTGACGGATATCAGCCGTCTGATCTCCGCTGTATCGAGGATCCGCGAGATCAAGAATATCAACGGCCTGAAGCCTTCCGCACGTCTTGACGTCATGCTGAAGGATCTTGACGGCAATGTCATCCCGTATAACGGCGAGCTTGCAGCGATCCTGCAGAAGATGGCCAAAGCAGACTGGAACGACAGCCTGGAAGGCGACCTGACCGTCGAAACGATCGATCACGGAAGCCTCTATATCGTCAGCACGCAGCTGAGCAGCACCGAGGAAGAACTGAAGAAGCTGGCCTCCGAAAAGGAAAGGCTGGAAAAGGAGATCGCCAGGTCGAACGGCATCCTTTCCAATGCGAACTTCCTGAAGAAAGCACCGCAGAAAAAGGTAGACGAAGAGAAGAATAAACTGGAAGCCTACACGAAACAATATCAGGCGATTCTCGAGAGATTGGCTGTATTGAACGGTTGAACCATGCTATAATATCTGCAGAAGATTTCTGTAAATATTTACAAACGGAGAATAATCATGGCAGAAAAGAAAAAGAAACACGTCCTTTTGAAGACGATCGGCGTGACAGCCGCAGCCGGCACTGCCGCATACGCAGCCGGTGCATATCATATCTTCCGCATGGCATTCGATCTGTATCATTCGGCTCTTTATGAAAAGGTCGGACGCGCAAGGACAGGCAGTTCCCCGGAAAAGGCGGAATGGTTCGCACACAGTGAAAGGACCGATGAGTTCCTCGATTCCTACGACGGCCTGAAGCTGCATGCACTGCGTATCACAAACCATCCCGAATCACACAGATGGATGATCATCCAGCATCCTGTCGCATCCTACAGCGGCGCCGTTCTGGATTATCTGTGGGAAGCAGATCACAGGGGCATGAATATTCTTGCGCCGGATTCAAGGGGATGCGGCATGTCCGAAGGCCAGTATACAGGCCTTGGCTGGAATGAGCATTATGATCTGATCAGCTGGGTCAACCACCTGATCGGCATCGATCCGGACGCTGAGATCGCACTGTTCGGCATCAACACAGGCGGTGCTGCCGTGATGAACGCTGTCGGTGAATACCTGCCTTCAAATGTAAAGTGCGCTGTGGAAGACGGCGGTTTCTCAAGCATTAAGGATGAGATCCTGTACATGATCAGGAAGAACTACAACTTTGACGGTCACTTCCTGCTCCCTGCAGTCGACTTCTATGTCAGACAGTTCCTGCATTTCTCCATGAACGATGTGAGCACGCACAGACAGCTGAAGCAGTCGAATACACCGATCCTCTTCGTGCACGGCACAGAGGATGAGATCGTTCCGACAAGCATGCTGTTTGACAACTACTATGCATGTGCATCCGAAAAGGAACTGTATATGGCGGAAGGCAGGAGCTTCGGCGATACATCCGAAGATCCGGATTACTTCAACGCATTGTTTGCATTCATCGAAAAGTACATTCCCGAATAGGCATACGGAAATCACAGATCCTGAAAGAGACAGCACGGAAAAAGTGCTGTCTTTTGCATATTCAGCGCAGGATCTTCCAGTGCGCGCACATACCGGTTTTATTCTGTTATGATATCTTCGGAGTAAAAAACATGGCACAGATATTGAACAATACATATGAGATACTGGACTTTATCGGCAGGGGAGGAATGTCTACGGTATTCAAAGCCAGGCATATCCGCATGGATACGGTCGTCGCTGTAAAGTCTGTAAGAAAAGACCAGGCTGTGGATATGAAAGCGGAAGTCGGCATCCTGACAAAGCTGAACCATCCGAACCTTGTCCGTGTCCTGGATGTTTTTGAAGATGACAAACTGATCTATATCGTCATGGATTACATCGAAGGCGAGGACCTCCAGCATATCATCCGGCGGGAGAAAGTTATTCCCGAAGATACGCTGACAGACTGGTTCATCACACTGGCGGATATCCTCAGCTATCTGCACAGCCGGAAGCCGCCGGTCATCTACAGGGACATGAAGCCTGCAAATATCATCCTGCAGAAAGACGGCAGCCTGAAGCTGGTGGATTTCGGTATTGCCAGGGAGTATAAAGCATCCGCGACCGGGGATACGAACTACATCGGCACCAACGGATTCGCAGCCCCCGAGCAGTTCGGCCTGGCGCAGACGGACGGCAGGACGGATATCTACTCGCTGGGTATGACGATGTATTATCTCGCGACGGGGAAGAGTCCCCTGGAGCCTCCGTATACCTATGTCCCTGCGCGGCAACTGAATCCCAGGATCTCCGAAAAACTGGAAAACATACTGGACAGATGCATGAAGTTCAATCCGGAAGAAAGGTACCAGAGCGCGGATGAACTTCTTGAGGACCTGACTGACGGTGCAACCCTCCCTTTTGCGACAGCCTCGATCCTGCGCAGGAGGGACAAAGCCGCGGACGGAACCTTTGCCGATCCTGCAGGAACAGAAGGATCTGAAAAAACAGGGGGATCCGGAAAAGGAAAGGATACCGTTATCCATACAGCAGATAAAGAAAATGTATCCGCTGTAAAAGAGGCTGCCGTGCCGAAGAAAAAGCCGGCATCCCTCTATGCGGGGATCGCAGCCGCAGTGCTGGCAGTGATCGCAGGCATCTTTTTCATCACAGCCCCAAAGCGGCCTGCAGAAGTTCCTGCTGCTGAGACAGCAGAGGTACCGGCCGCGAAGACAGATGCAGATGTCCCCGGGGAAAAGCCGGAAGGAACACCGGTGATCCCGTCGGACTCTGAATCCGCAAAAGACGGAACTGCTGAGTCAGTACCGGACGCATCCGGACAAAGCGCTTCAAGGGATGTCCCGCTGTCGGAAAAGGTGCTGCGGGTTGGTTTCAGCCAGAAGTCGTCAGCGAACGGGATCGAAGGTGTCTTCAATCCACTGGCTGCGGATAAGGAATGTGATTCCTATATCTGTTCACTGCTGTTTGACGGACTCGCCGACTATGATCCGGAAGGCGGCTATGTGCAGGAGCTTGCGGACTGGGAGGTCTCGGAGGACGGGAAGATCTTCACATTCAGACTGAAGGATGCCGTATTCTCGAACGGTTCCCCTGTGACGGCGGAGGATGTCGCCTTCACATACAATACGCTGCGGGAACTGGATTATGCGGGTCCGTATGATTACATAGGCGAGATCATTACAGGGATACAGGTCATCGATGACAGGACGATCGCGTTCAAACTGGAAGGGACCATGTACAACAACATGCGCTGCTTTACGCTGGGCATCCTGGATGATGAATACTACGCGCACAGCAGTTATGACGAGCTGATGAATAAGAACGGCGAACCGATGGGGTGCGGCATCGTCACGCTTGAGAACTGGCAGGAACAGGATCATGCAGACCTGGTCAGGAATGACTCCTATTACGGTAACCCGCTGCCTTACAGGGGCATAAGCTTTATGGAGATGCCGCAGGCATCTTTGCCGGATGAACTCGCTGCAGGCAGCCTGGACCTTATCCGGTATGACCCGATGCACGGCGAAGAGATCCGTGTCATGCCGGATACACATATTGTTGATTATCCTGCCGGTTTAGTATTTCTGTGCTTCAACACGACCAGGCCGAACCTGGCTGATGTCCGGGTGCGGCAGGCCCTGCTGTACGGCTTCGATGAAGAGGCATATTACAGGGAAACGGTCGACTTCGAAGCCAAAGGCTCGCTCAATGCTGCGCCGGCTTCACCTGCATCGTATGCATACCCCGGCGACGATGTGCTGAATCCCTATGCGTATGATCCGGAAAAAGCTGCGCAGCTTCTGGATGAAGCCGGCTGGTTGCCGGATCCTGTCACACACATTCGGGGAAATGACGTGAACGGGGACGGCACGGTCAGTTCTGCTGATCATGAAACGATGCAGTTCGAGTGGCATGTCCCGGATAATGCGAATCTGATGCAGAACCTGTGGATACGGAAAATGGCTGAAACAGCCGCGGAAAACTGGGGCAGGATCGGTGTCGAAGTAAATATAGTTTATGACGGTGTACGTCCGGGAACGAATGATACGGATTTTGACCTGCACGCGCAGACCGCATCTTTTTCCAACGATTCTGCGGCCATTACTTATCTGCTTTCCAATACCGGCCTGAACAGCTCCGGATGGGTGAATAATGATACGAGATCGCTTTACAGCAGGGCGAGCCGGGAACCCGATCAGGATACGAGGGCTGAACTGTTCCGGGAAGTGATCCTTGCCCAGAATGAAGAGGTCCCTGTCTTCAGCGTTATACATATCAATAATATCTGGGGTGTCAGGGACGATGTGCACGGACTTGATGCTATGAATATATTCACAGACTTCACGCAGTATGCGGATCGGGTGACATTTGACTGATCCATACAGGATCATTTTCGAAAGAATGACGGCAGTACGGGAAAAGGATTCCGTGCTGCTTTTTCTGTCTGCAGTTTCAGGAAACGGATCCATGACTCATATTACGTATCCCTGTAGGATCCCATAACAGACGGCATGCATAAATGCATAAAGAAAACAGGTTTCCGTCCGTATCGGTAAAGCGGATCGGTGACCTGTTCTATCAGAAAGTATTATTCAGAAAGGCGTCCTTTTTCGATACGCATTAAGCCGTATCCGACAGCGCCGGGTCCGGTATGCGAAGCAACAGAGCACGGCAGGGGCAGGGATTTGAAGGAGATATCCGGGAAAGCATCCATGATCTTCTGCGCGTATGACGCCGCCAGACTGTCATCCGTGAGTGTATGCGCCATGCCGACGATCAGTTCATTGCGGACATCGGGATCATAACGTTCCACATCGCTGCGTATGCTTTCGATCATTTTTTTCAGGGCGCTGTGCATGCCCCTGGCTTTCGCGTATGCATCAAGTCTGTCATGCCCGATACAGAGCACCGGTTTGATCTTCAGCAGCGCTGCCGCTGCCGCGCCGGCAGCCGTGATGCGCCCGCTTTTTTTCAGATATTCAACGGAATCGACGGTGATGTAGATCGATGGATCATCCGATCCTTCCAGTCTTTCCCGGATCATTTCCGCCGGCATTCCCTGATCCGCGAGATATCTGGCATCCAGTACGGATTCGTAAAGCGTCAGGGAGATCCGGTGATTATTCACGACAGTGACCTTGCCTTTGAAGCCGGCCGCAAGCATGCACGCCGCATCATAAGAAGAGGACAGGCCGCTCGTCATGGGGATGTACACGATCTCGTCATAACCCTGCGATACAGCTGTTTTCCATATGCTGAGCACACTGCCTGCACTCGGCATGGAAGTCGTCACTTCTTTGCCGGAATCCATCGCTGCGAAGACCTGGGAAAAGGAGATGCCGCTGTATTCCGGAAACGATTCGCCGTTGATGATGACAGGCATCGGAATAACAAAGATCCCGCGCTGTTTTCCTTCCGCAGGACTCATGGAACTGTTGGTGTCGGTGACGATCGCTGTTCTCATTTTTACTCCGAAATAATAATGCAGAATACACTCTTCCGCGTCAATCGGAATGCTCATAATTGATATGAATGCCGAATCGTGATTTTAAAATAAATCCGATGAAAATTTTTACATTTATCATGTTTGAATTGCTGTCGTCGCCTTGTTTAATGAAAACGTTTAACTTATAATTTACTTAATAAATAGGAGGCTATATGGCTAAAAAGTATGTCTATAAGTTTACCGAAGGCAACGGTTCGATGAAAGAACTCCTCGGCGGTAAAGGTGCGAACCTCGCCGAGATGGCAAGCCTTGAGCTGCCTGTGCCGATGGGCTTTACAATTACAACAGAGGCCTGCAACCAGTACTACGCAGACGGCGAAAAGATCAATGAAGAGATCATGGCGCAGGTCGACAAGAATCTGAAATGGCTTGAAAAGTTTATGGGCAAGAAGCTCGGTGATCCGAAGAACCCTCTGCTCGTTTCCGTACGTTCCGGCGCACGTGCATCCATGCCCGGTATGATGGATACGATCCTGAACCTCGGTATCAACGATGAAGTCGCGGCAGCGATGGCTGAAGCCAGCAACAATCCGAGATTTGTATATGACAGCTACCGTCGTTTCGTACAGATGTTCTCCGATGTTGTTATGGGACTTTCCAAGAAGAGATTCGAAGTGATCATTGACGAACTTAAGAATGAGAAGGGTGTCAAGCTCGACGTTGAACTCGATGCGGATGACATGAAAGCCCTGACAAAGAAGTTCAAAGAATTCTATAAGACAGAAAAAGGCGAAGACTTCCCGCAGGATCCGAAGGTCCAGCTCGAACGTGCGATCGAAGCCGTATTCAGATCATGGAATAATGAACGCGCGATCTACTACCGCCGCATGAACGACATTCCCGGCGACTGGGGTACAGCAGTCAACGTACAGTCCATGGTATTCGGCAACATGGGTACAGACTGTGCGACAGGCGTATGCTTCACAAGAAACCCTGCTACAGGTTCCAACGCATACTTCTATGGTGAATATCTGATCAACGCGCAGGGCGAAGACGTCGTTGCCGGCGTCCGCACACCGCAGCAGATCTCCAAGAAGGGTTCCCAGGTCTGGGCAAAGGGCATGGGCATCACAGAGAAGGAAAGAAAAGAAAAATATCCTTCACTCGAAGAATCAATGCCTGAGACATTCCAGCAGCTTGATGATGTACGCAAAAAGCTCGAAGCACATTATCATGACATGCAGGATATGGAATTCACGATCCAGGACAGACGTCTGTTCATGCTGCAGACACGTAACGGCAAGAGAACAGCTGCGGCTGCTCTGAAGGTTGCTGTCGACATGGTCAAGGAAGGACTCGTCACAGAAGACCAGGCTCTGATGATGGTTGAGCCGAAACAGCTTGATGACCTCCTCCATCCTACATTTGACGCAAAAGAACTGAAGGCAAAAGAAGGCGATCTGATCGCCAAGGGTCTTCCCGCTTCACCCGGCGCAGGTTCCGGCGCTATCGTATTCACTGCTGCTGAAGCAAAGAAACAGGCTGATGCAGGAAAGAAAGTAGTTCTCGTCCGTCTTGAAACATCACCTGAGGATATCGAAGGTATGCATGTATCACAGGCTATCGTTACTGTCCGCGGCGGCATGACCAGCCACGCTGCAGTCGTTGCCCGCGGTATGGGTGCATGCTGCGTATCCGGATGCGGTGCTATTTCCGTAAACGAAGAAGAGAAATACTTTGTAGTCAATGACGAGAGATTCAACGAGGGCGACGTTATCTCAGTAGACGGTACAACAGGTAACGTATACAAGGGCGCGATCCCGACAGTTCCCGCTACGATCTCCGGCAACTTCAAGAAGTTCATGGACTGGGCAGACCAGAGACGTACACTCAAGATCCGTACAAATGCCGATACACCGGCTGACGCTGCGAAGGCAGTTGAATTCGGTGCTGAAGGCGTAGGTCTTGTCCGTACAGAACACATGTTCTTCAATACACCTGAAAGAATCAAAGCGATCCGTATGCTGTGCGTTGCACAGAACGATGAACAGAGAGCGAAAGCACTGGCTGAACTCGAGCCGTATCAGAGGGAAGACTTCTACGGTATCTTCGAAGCAATGAAGGGCCGCAGCGTTACGATCCGTCTGCTCGATCCGCCTCTGCATGAATTCCTGCCGAAGACAGCTGCTGAAGCAGAAGACGTCGCAAGAGACCTCGGCATCACGATCCAGGATGTTGAAGCCAGCGCAGCAGCACTGCATGAATTCAACCCGATGATGGGTCACCGCGGCTGCCGTCTTGACGTTACATATCCTGAGATCGGCGAGATGCAGGCACGCGCTATCATCAATGCAGCGATCGACATCAACAAGGCTCACCGTACATGGAAGCTCGTTCCCGAGATCATGGTACCGCTCGTTGGCGAACCTAAGGAACTTGAATATGTCGCTAACCTTGTCAGGAAGGCTGCAGACCAGGTCATCGCTGAGAGAGGCGCTAAGCTTGAGTATAAAGTCGGTACAATGATCGAGATCCCGCGTGCAGCACTGCTGTCCGGCGAGATCGCAAAGACTGCTGAATTCTATTCATTCGGTACAAACGACCTGACACAGATGACATTCGGCTTCTCAAGAGACGATGCAGGCAAGTTCCTGAACGACTACTATGACAAGCACATCTATGAAAACGATCCGTTTGCACACGTTGACCAGGCAGGCGTAGGCCAGCTGATCAAGATGGCTGCAGAAAACGGCAAAGCTACACGTCCTGACATCCACCTCGGTGTCTGCGGCGAGCACGGCGGCGATCCTGCTTCCATCGACTTCTTCAACAGAGTCGGCCTGAACTATGTATCCTGCTCACCTTACAGAGTACCGATCGCAAGACTGGCTGCTGCACAGGCTGCAATCAATCTTGATAAGGAAAAGGGCGTTACAGCCAAGGCTGCAGCTCCCAAGAAAGCCGCTGCGAAGAAACCCGCAGCTAAGAAAACTGCAAAGAAGACAACAAAGAAAGCTGCCAAGAAATAAGCAGTAATGCCGGACATTGCCGTACGCCTCATCCGGTAACGGCATCGTCTCAAATCAACTGATCCTGAAGGTATGTTCTCATGCGGACATACCTTTTTTTCGCAGATCAGACGATACCCGCACTGTATGTAAAAAGGTGATCACCGGTAAAGCCGTAAAGAAAGCGGAAGATCAGGGAAAAGTTTTGTTTGACCAAAGAGTTATGCATTTATACACTTAATATATAAGGTGGGGAATTTTTTTGTGTATGCTGAGAATAATGCTCTGTAAATGATACGGATCGCTCATAGGTTCCGTATCCTGAAAAACGGTTACCTGCAGCAGGAAAAAAGGCTGTCGGATACGTATCGTAAAGCAACTGACAGAAATGGATTTATGGATGGAAATATCACGTCATGCGAAAGCACTGCCGGGGTCATTATGGAAAAACTGAGGCATCCTGCCGGATATAAACCAGAATGTCTGCGAAGCGGTGTATATGCATACATATTCGCAGGACCGCTATTTAGATAAATGGAGTGCATTATAGATGAAAAAACTGTTGATGCTAGGAGGTTCCCTTTCCAGCAAAGAGATCATACAGAAAGCGAAAAAGCGCGGGTGGTATACGATCGTGACAGATATGATACCGCCGGAGTTTTCAGCTGCCAAACAGGAGGCGGATGCTTACTGGATGATCAGTACTGCCGAGGTAGACCTTCTTGAACAGAAATGCCGTGAGGAAGGTATCGATGCTGTATTTGCAGGAGTCAGCGAATTCAACCTTGACAGGGTCAGTATCCTTGCAAAGGATCTGGGCCTCCCGTGCTATATCTCTGAAGGTACATGGGAATATGCGCGCAACAAGCGCCTGTTCAAGACAAAATGTATTGAAAAAGGCATACCTGTCGTGCCGGAGTATCCGGTTCCCGATCCCGATGACGCTGACGCATGGGATCGGATCGTTTATCCTGTCGTCGTGAAGCCGGTCGACGGTACAGGCAATGCCGGTCTGAGCATCTGCAGGAACCGGCAGGAACTCATTGCCGGACTGCGCAAGGCGTCGGATTTCGGCGATAATCCGGAGCTGATCCTTGAGAGGTACATCACAGGCGAGGAGACATGGAATTATTATTTCGCGGCAGAAGGCGTTATACGCTATATATACAGCGGTACTGTTTACAGACAGCCCGGGTATCCGACGTTCCTGTATTCTTTCGGCAGTTCCGCTGCAGCTGGTGTAAATGACTATCTCAGGAAGATGGACCCGCAGTTTTCCGGACTGCTGAAGGAGACCGGCTTTAGGGAAGGGATAGCCTGGATCCAGTGCATCCGTGATGATGAAGGAAATTATTATGCCCTTGAGATGGCGCACCGCCTGAGTGCGGATACTTCAGGATCGATCCTTAAAAAATGTCACGGGATCGATAATGTGGAATGGATGCTGGACACAGCACTGGGCATCAAACATACGGCAGATATGCTGCCGGAACCGATCGCAAGACCGTACAGGGGTGCTACATGTGTCTATTATCTGTTTGCCGACCATGCCGGCACGATCGAAAAGATATCCGGCATTGACAGCCTGGATCCGGAAGAATTCAATGTAGAGATGGTCAGACAGCAGGGGGATAATGTCGAACAGTACAGACTGATGGTGAAGATCGTGTTTTCTGCCCGTACGGCCCGGGAGATCTGCTCGATCCTGCAGCAGCTTAACCGGACGATCGGGATCACAGATGATAACGGCAGGGATCTGGCCGTCCGGTTCACGGATTATGAGGCAGTCATGCAGAGGCACAAAGGCCTGATGCAGACAGAGGATGACAGTACAGCTGCTGAACTTTGAGCAGTTCCGGGTGACAGAAATCAAATTAGAATAAGGGGAAGAAATGAAAGTCGCAATTAACCAGCCGTATTTTATACCGTATATAGCTTACTGGCAGCTGATCGATTCAGTGGATACGTTTGCAATCGCTGACAATTATAACTACATCAAGCAGGGATGGATCAACAGGAACAGGATCCTTGAGGGGAATACGGTCAGATATTTCAACATTAAAGTGGATCATGCTTCGCAGAACCGTCTGATCCTGGATCACAGGATCAAGCCGATCGATAAGGAAACCGCTCTGCGCCAGCTGAAGGGCTTCTATCATACTGCGCCTTACTGCAGGGAAGGCCTTGAACTGATGGACAGGATGTTATCTTTCGAAGGTGATAATCTTGCGGATTTCCTCTATCAGTCGATCTGCCTGGTATGCGATTACCTGCAGATCCGGACAAGGATCATCCGGACTTCGGATTTTGAACAGGATCCGGGACTCAGGTTTACGGACAGGATCTATGATTACTGCAGGCAGATGGGTGCCGATACGTATCACAACCTGATCGGCGGAACAAAGCTTTACAGCTTTGAGGAGTTCGAAGCACAGGGGCTGAAACTTGCGTTTATCGAGACGATCCCTGTACCTTATCACCAGAGCAGCGATTCATTTGAATTCGGCCTGTCGATCTTAGATATCATCATGCAGAATTCTGTTGAAGATATCCGGCAGATGTTAAAGAGCTACAGACTTATAACAGAATAATAAGATTGAATTCCGGCAGGGAGGTTGCTATATGTATCATCGACGCGCCCGCGGATGGATGAAACATGGGGATTTCTTCGTAGTAGATGCGATCACAGTGTCGACTGTTTTGCTCATGCTCTATGGAATCCTGTATAAGTCATGGCTTTATAACGATCCGTCTTATCTGCATCTGTGGATCTTTGCAGTAATCAGCGATGCCGTTGTGTTCCTTGTATTCGATACGATGCACAATGTGCTGCAGCGCGGCTATTATGCTGAGGTCAAAGATACGCTGAAGCACTGCACGTATGTATTTGCCGGGATCATGATCATATTGTTCTCAACGAAGACTGCTGAGGATTATTCGATACCGTTCCTGTATCTGACTTATTTTCTGCATATCGTTCTCGGCTATGCAACAAGGCTTTTCTGGAAATGGTTCGTCCGGAATCATCATACCCCTGTCTCCCAGAAAAGACTGATGCTTGCCCTGCTGAACAGGGATGCAGCGGAAAAGACGATGAAGCGGATCAACCACAGCCCGGTCAAGAATTTTGAGATCACCGGCGTTATTTTAAATGCAAAAAGCGGCCCCTCCATGGTCGACGGCGTACCGGTCGTTGCATTTATTGACGATGCGGCAAAATACATCTGTCAGGAATCGGTGGATGCACTCTATGTAGACTGCCTGATCTCGGATCCGGCCGTTGCGGACCTGATTAGCGCCTGCATGCAGATGGGCGTGCCGATCCATTATCATGTGCCCTCGATCTTTTCCGAAGAAAGCAAGACCTTTTTTGAAAAGATCGGCGGCGACATGACGCTGACATCGACCCTGAATTATCTGACCCTGGGGGAACAGATCGCCAAACGTGTACTGGATATCATCGGGGGACTTGTCGGATGCCTGATCACGGTGATTCTGTTCCTGGTCATCGGGCCGATGATCAAGATCGCTTCACCGGGTCCGATCCTGTTTGCACAGGAGAGGATCGGCCTGAACGGCCGTCATTTCAAAATGTATAAATTCCGGTCCATGCATATGGATGCGGAAGGGAAAAAACAGGATCTGATGAAGGAGAACCGCGTCGCTGACGGGATGATGTTCAAGGTCGACAATGATCCGCGGATCATCGGAAACAGGACAATGCCCGACGGTACATGCAGAAAGGGCATCGGTGATTTTATCCGGAGGACAAGCCTGGATGAATTTCCCCAGTTCTTCAATGTCCTGATGGGACAGATGAGCCTGGTCGGGACAAGGCCCCCGACACTGGACGAATGGGAAAGGTATGAATACCATCACCGTGCCAGACTGGCGTGCAAGCCGGGAATAACCGGGTTATGGCAGATCAGCGGCAGAAGCGACATCACGGATTTTGAAGAGATCGTCAAACTGGATATGCAGTATATCATGAACTGGAGTCTCGGTCTGGATATCCTTATACTTCTGAAAACGATAAAAGTTGTGCTGTTCCGGGAAGGTGCACTGTAACAGCAGAAGGCATGCTTCAGAAATCAAAATGATTACGGCAGGGCATTTTCCCTGTAAATTGCACCATCACAGTTGGATAATCAGCCTGCAATGTCCTTTCTGAGGACATTTTTTTTGAAAAATTTCAGATTTTGCCCTTGCAATATTACCTTATAAGGTTATAATAACAGTCGTATAGCAGTGCAGAGAACGGTTACTTCACTGTTAATGAAGAAGGACTGGGTTCGAATCCCAGACGTCCCACGTATGGGACGTTAGCTCAATTGGCAGAGCGCTACACGTACCGTTGTCGACGATTCTCTATACATTTTGCTATACCGAAAGGAGGTCAATGCAATGGCAAGATTCAACATCAGAAATACGAACCGGATCATGAATGCCGACGGATATCCCGCATACCCCATGCAGGAAAAAGAAGAGCTTATGGCAGCCGTTCTGACTTCCATGTTCGGTGAAGAAAAGTTCTACGGCAGGACAGACGGAAACATCGTCAGGCTTGCTGAGATCATCGCTGTGAGGGATCCGGAATTCCTCGCAAAGCTTGCATGTTATGCAAGAAACAGGGCAAATCTCCGTTCTGTTTCCCATGTCCTGACGGCAGTCATCGCACGTCATGCAAATGCATATACCCGTATCGTTATCCGGAACGTCGTTGTCCGTCCTGATGACATCACGGAGATCATGGCATGTTACAGAACCATGTACGGCAAGCCGTTCCCCAACGCCATGAAGCGTGAGATCGCCATCGTCATGCAGAAGTTCAATGCGTACCAGTTCGAGAAATACGATACCGGAAGGGATATCACATTCAAGGATGTCCTTCGTATCGTTCATCCGGTCCCGGCAAATGAGCAGATCGAAGAACTGTTCGGCAGGATCCTGGATGATGCACTGGAAACACCTTATACATGGGAGACGGAACTGTCCGCAAAGGGCAATACGAAGGAAGTATGGAACGAACTCGGAACTTCCGGAAAGCTCGGTTATATGGCGGCACTCCGCAACCTCAGGAACATCCTCACTGCAGGTGCTGATATCAGGCCTGTCCTTGAGATGCTCGCTGATGCGGAGAATGTCCGCAGAAGCCGTCAGCTCCCGTTCCGCTTCTATGCGGCTTACAAGTCCCTTCTCGATGCAGGTCTGATGACGTCCGAGATCCGCGAAGCGCTTGAAAAGGCGCTGACTGCTTCTGTCGGAAACATGGAGAGGATCCCGGGAAGAACACTGATCGCTGTCGATACATCCGGCTCCATGAGCTGTGCACTGTCCAGAAGGAGCGATATGAGGTGCATCGATATCGCTGCCCTGATGGGTGCGCTCGCACATCATATCTGTGACGATGCAGCGGTATGCTACTTCAGCGCGCCGAACAGCACGGACCCGCTCGGTTATCATATTGCGCACTACGGCAGATATGATTCCATTCTGGAGATCTGCAGGCAGACAGCAGCGGCAAGCGGCTGCACAAACATGCATCTGCCGTTGATCTACGCACTGCAGGAGGATACAGCTTCCAGACCGTTCGACCGTATCATCTACTTCTCTGACAACATGTGCAACAGCAGCTATGCCGGTCTGAAGACCGTACAGAGCGAAGCTGACCAGTACAGACAGAGATTCAACAGGGATCTCTGGGTCCACGGCATCGACCTGCAGGGCTACGGCACGCAGCAGTTCTGCGGAAAGAGATTCAACCTGATCGCCGGATGGAACGAAGGCATCCTGGGCTTCATCACCAGGGCTGAAAACGGCTTCGGTGACCTGATGGCCGAGATCAGCAATTATGAAATGAAGTAATCAGAAAACGGTATAACAGCAGGCATATGCGGAAATATGCCTGTTTTTCATGCCGGAAGGAGTGCATATTCTGTTATGATATTGAATGGAGTAAAAGTGTATGGCACAGATCTTGAACAATACATATGAAGTACTTGATTTCATAGGAAAAGGCGGAATGTCGACTGTCTTCAAGGCGAAGCATATCCGTCTGAATATGGAAGTGGCTGTCAAAGCCGTGCGGAAAGACCAGCAGATCGACCTGCTTGCGGAAGTCAGCATCCTGACAAGGCTGAATCATCCGAACCTGGTCCGGGTCATCGATATTTTTGAAGATGAAAAACTGATCTATATCGTCATGGACTATGTGGAGGGTGAAGATCTTCAGCATATCATCCAGAGGGAGAAGGTCATCCCCGAAGAGACTGTGGTCGAATGGTTCCGGACACTGGCGGATACGCTCCGCTACCTGCACAGTAGGAAGCCGCCGATCATCTACAGGGACATGAAGCCGGCGAACGTCATCCTGCAGGAGGACGGCACGCTGAAAGTGATCGACTTCGGCATCGCCAGGGAATATAAGGCACAGGCAACAGGCGATACGACCTATATCGGTACAAACGGTTTTGCGGCGCCCGAACAGTTCGGTATGGCGCAGAGCGACGGCAGGACGGATATCTATTCGCTGGGCATGACGATGTATTATCTTGCGACAGGAAAGAGCCCCCTGCAGCCGCCTTACGGATATACGCCTGCCAGAAGGATCAATCCGAATATTTCGGAGAGACTGGAAGCGATCCTGGAGAAATGCATTAAGGACAATCCCGAAGACAGATACCAGAGTGCGGAAGAACTGCTGATGGATCTGTATGACGGGGAGACATATCCGTTCCTGACGAATCCGATGACCGGTACCGGTTTCCGCACATCCTCAATGACTGCCCCGCCGACGGGTACGTTCCGGCAGGGCATGCCGACCGGCACGGCAGGGTTCAGGACCGGACCCGGAACCGGTTTCCGTACAGGGCCGCAGGGTGGCAATACCGGCTTCGGAACCGGGGCAAATACAGGTTTCCGCACAGGAACGCAGGGCGGCAATACCGGCTTTTATACTGCAGCGAATACGGGTTTCAATACCGGCACGCAGCCGGGCACAGGCTTCCGTACTGCTGCGAATACCGGATTCGGCAATGCGCCGCAGCAGCCGTATGCACAGCCTCCGGGCACACCTCCTGCACCGCAGCCGGAAAAAGGATATAAACAGGCAGCCCCGGCTAAAAAGTCAAAAGGACCGCTGATCGGCATCATCGGTGCCGTGGCAGCGGCAGCGGTGGGGATCGGCATCTTTGCGATGGGCGGCGGTTCCTCCCCGTCAAAGTCTGCAGAACCGCCTGCAGCAGCTGCTGTCTCGGAACAGGCGGAAGAGCCTGTCACAGAAGAGCCTGCAGCGACACCTGAAACAAAAACAGCGGAACCTGTACCGGATACACTGACTGTAAATGACGGTGTGCTGACAGTCGGCGTTACCGGCTATACGTTCCCGTACAGCTATGAGATCGGCGATGAGATCATAGGATACGATATCAAACTGGCGGAACTGATCGCGGACAGGCTGAACTGTGATCTGGAGATCGTCCAGACCTACTACAGCGACCGCGTTGACAAACTGAACAACGGTGAGATCGATATCTATATCGGCGAGACACCGAAAGGTCTGTATACCGATGAGATGCTGGAGAGCGATACCTATTACAGGCAGGCTGCTGTCTTCGCATTCCCGGAGGATTCAGGAGATATAGATCTGGATAATTTTAAATCCGAAGTCAGCGGCCTGAACGTCACCGTAAGTGACAGCAGGGACTATCTGACGGAGTATGCGGAAGGACTCGGGCTGAATATCACCGGCAATTTCTCCATGGCCGATAACTATGACGATATCATTGCAGATGTCAATAACGGGAAATACGACTGCGCCCTGATGATGTCGGAAGAAGTCGAATATATTTATTTCGGCGAGCACAGGACACGCATGATACTGATGACTTATGAGGATATGGTCAAGGACGGCCTGGTCCTGGATGAATCGGACTCACTGTTCTATTTTGATGAATTTGTCATCACGGCTAAACTCGGAAATACAAATATGATCTCCATCGTGAATGAAGTGCTTTCCGGCCTGAACATGGATGTTGAGCTGGAGATGTGGGTCGAATCGATGCACGATATAACGGAAAAACTTCAATAATATGGCACAGATATTAAACAGGACTTACGAAATACTGGAATTCGTCGGCAAAGGCGGTATGTCGACTGTCTTTAAGGCGAGGCATATCCGTCTGGATACGATCGTTGCGATCAAGTCCGTGCGGAAAGACCAGGCGGTCGACCTCGCTGCGGAAGTGCATATCCTGACGAAGCTGAATCATCCGAACCTTGTCAGGGTCATTGACATCTTTGAAGATGAAAAACTGCTCTATATCGTCATGGATTATGTCGAGGGCGAGGATCTCCAGCATGTCATTAACAGGCTGAAGGTCATTCCCGAAGAGACAGTCAAAGAATGGTTCATCACGCTTGCGGACCTGCTCCGTTATCTGCATACGAGGAAGCCGCCGATCATCTACAGGGATATGAAGCCGGCGAACGTGATCCTGCAGCCGGACGGCACACTGAAGCTGATCGACTTCGGCATCGCCAGGGAATACAAGGCACAGGCTACGGGGGATACGACCTACATCGGCACCAACGGCTTTGCGGCGCCGGAGCAGTTCGGTCTGGCGCAGAGCGACGGCAGGACGGATATCTATTCGCTCGGCATGACGATGTTCTATCTTGCGACAGGCAAGAGCCCGCTGCAGCCGCCTTACGGCTATACGCCTGCCAGGAAGCTGAACCCGGCTGTTTCACCCGGGATGGAAGCGATCCTGGAGAAATGCATCAGGGATAACCCGGAAGACCGGTACCAGAGTGCGGATGAACTGCTGAAGGATCTGAATGAAGGCGCGACATACCCGCTTCATCCGACGCATGCGTTCCCGTCTGCATCCCTCGCAGCGGTACCGTCCGGCAGTACGGATACACAGCAGGCTGTACCGCAGGCAGCGCAGCCGGCACCGGAAAAAAAGAGGTTCAATCCTGCACTCATCATCGGCATCCTCTGTGCTGCAGCAGCACTGATCGCAGGCATATTCTTTATCCTGCCGAAAGGCACCTCACCTGCGCCTGCTCCGGAAGAGGAAGAAGAGGTCGTGATCGATGAATCGATCACGGCAGAAAACGGCGTGCTCAAAGTCGCTGTCAGCGGGATAACACCGCCGTTCAGCAGCAGTTTTGACGACGGTCAGGAACAGCTTGGATATGACATTATGATCGCGCAGAAGATCGCAGAACGGCTTGGATACGGACTGGAGATCGTAACGGAAGATTTCGGCAATGAGAGGGAACAGCTGGAAAGCGGAGCGGCCGACCTGGTCATGCAGGGCGCTTCCCAGGGCATGTATACGGGTGTGATGGAAGAGAGCGAACCGTATTTCCGGCACGGTATATGTTTCGTATTCCCGCAGGGAACGAACTTTGATACAACGGAACTGGCAGATTATGTTAAGGGAATGGATGCGCTGGTCTCGGTAAAAAGGGATTATCTGTCTGATTTTGCCGAATCACTCGGCATGACAGCTGCCGGTACAGTCGGCGAATCGACAGATGAACTCAACGAAGCCGTCAGGAAAGTCAAAGACGGTGATTATGACTGCGCCGTATTCAGTACGGAAGACCTGTATAACATTTACTACAATGATATCGTATCGATCCTGATCATTATTAAGCAGGAAGATCTAAGTTATTACGGTTATAAGCTTCCGGAAAACACCGGTTCTGTGAACCCGGATAATCTCGTGATCAATGCCAGAAAAGGAAACACGCAGCTGATCAGGCTCGTTAACCAGGTGCTTTCCGGGATCAGTCCGAACGACAGGCAGGACATTATGCTTGATGCGATGAAGGATATCGTTCTGAAACAGACGGGAAGTTGAGCATATGGCACAGATACTGAATGGTACTTATGAAGTACTCGAACTTGTAGGCAAAGGCGGTATGTCGACTGTCTTCAAGGCGAGGCATATCCGTCTGGATACGATCGTCGCAGTCAAATCCGTCCGGAAAGACCAGGCGGTCGACCTGGCTGCGGAAGTGAATATCCTGACGAAACTGAATCATCCGAACCTTGTCAGGGTCATCGATATCTTCGAGGATGAAAAACTGATCTACATCGTCATGGACTTTGTCGAAGGAGAAGACCTCCAGCATGTCATCCGCAGGGAAAAGGTGATCCCGGAAGAGAAAGTGATCGAATGGTTCCGTACGCTTGCAGAACTGCTGCGCTATCTCCATACGAGGAAACCGCCGATCATCTACAGGGATATGAAACCCGCGAATGTGATCCTGCAGAACGACGGCACGCTGAAGCTGGTCGATTTCGGTATCGCCAGGGAATACAAGGCGCAGGCAGCCGGGGATACGACCTACATCGGCACCAACGGTTTCGCGGCACCGGAACAGTTCGGCCTGGCACAGAGCGACGGCAGGACGGATATCTATTCGCTGGGAATGACGATGTATTATCTGGCGACAGGCAAGAGCCCGCTGGAGCCTCCATACGGCTATACGCCCGCAAGGAAGATCAATCCTGCTGTTTCCGAAAAACTGGAAGCCATCCTGGAAAAATGCATAAAGTATAATCCGGAAGACCGGTACCAGAGTGCGGATGAGCTGCTGAAGGATCTGAATGACGGCATAACGATGCCGTTTCCGACAGGCACAGTTGCATTTAAAACTGAACCTGCAGGTACATCACCGTGGACACCCGTACCGCCTGCAGGTACGGCAGGCACAGGACAGGTCACACCTGGAAAGAAAACACCGTTCGGTCTGTATGCAGGGATCGGAGTGGCTGTACTCGCTCTGATCGCAGGCGTCGTGATCCTGACGTCAGGCAGGGGCAGTTCCGCTGCTGCGGACAGTCCTGCGGAAGCAGCTTCCGGGATCGCCGCACAGGCTGCAGAAGAGGTCCCGGTACAGACGGAAAATACAGAATCTGCAGAACCGGACAGACCGGAAGAGAGCGAACCGCAGCAGCAGGCTGCCGAACCGGAAGAACCCGTGCATCAGGAAGAACAGACGGAAGCAGCGGAAGGCAGCAAACCCATCCCCCCGAAGGACAAGATCCTGTTCGCTACCTCCTGTCAGTACATGCCGGCCTCGATCCTGACGGATGATGCGCAGTGCATCGGTTTTGCGTCCGTCATGCTGGAACAGATGATGGAAGGTACAGGCGCTGAATATGAACTCAAGATCGCAGCTCCGGATGTGCTTCAGGTCGAACTGATGGTCGGAGGAGTCGATGCGGTCCTGGACCCGATACCAATCGAGTCACAACTGGCGGAGGATCTGGAATATACGGATCCGTATTACCGGGAAGGGATCACCGTGATCCTGGAAAACGGCATGGACATCAATGATGACGTGAACAGGCTCAGCGGCATCCGTACCGCTTCTGTATCAGAGGATCCGATGGTCAGTGCATTCATATCAAAATTCAATATGAACAGTATTGCCGACCTGGAGATCCCGGAACATATCTCCGATACATACGACCTGCTTGGCGGTGACGTCCAGGCGATCGTTGTCAGGCAGTCACACCTGCTCGACAATTCGCAGCTGCAGGGCTGGCTTCCCTATATGACGATCACAGGCAAAGACCTGTATGAAAAGTACGGGATGGTATTCGCCGAGGATCCGGATCTGAAGTTCATGGTCAGGAAAAATGACACGAAGATGAAGGAGTACCTGAACAGTGTCATTGCGGATATGGACGAGAATCTTCCGTATGACTGTCTGATGATCGGAAAAGAACTCTTCTATGAGACGACCGGAAGATGGTGATCTGTATAAAAAACGCAAAAAAAGCTTGAAAAACAACGCTTTTTACTTGCATATCAGCGCAAAAGAGGTTATATTCTAAACATGCAAACAAGGAGTGCGGGAGCACTCCTTGTTATGTGTATGGAGGCATATGGAAAAACTGGAAGGATTAAAAGAATTATTCGCGCCTGTTTTTGAAAAGAATGATGTAAAGCTTTATGAACTGAAGTGGATCGGCGGAAAAGACAGAACCCTGCAGGTCTCGATCATGAAGAGTGACGGGACAATGGATCTGGATACGTGTGCTTCCGTAAGTGAAGAGCTGAGCGCATTGCTTGACGAACACGACCCTGTCGAATCGGACTACACCCTTGAGGTCTGCAGCCCCGGTGCGGAAAGGGAGATCAGGGATCTGGACGAGCTCGATCATATGGCGGGTGCCTATGTATTCGTAAAACTGAAGGAACCTGTTAAGAAGATGAATGAGATAACCGGGGAGATCATCGAAGTCAGCGACGGTCTGATCCGGCTGAAATACCGTGACAAGGCAGCCACGAGAACTGCTGAGTTCACAAAAGAGAATATAAAGTTTATACGTATGGCAGTAAGAATCTGAGGAGATTGAAATGGAACTGAAATACAAAGATATGATCAAGGCAATGAATGCAGTGGAGGAAGAAAGAAATATCCCTGCTGACGTTGTCATCGAAGCACTGAAGGAAGCGATGGCGCGTGCCTATAAGAAGGACGCCGAGCTTTCCGACATCGATGTCGTTGCTGAGATCAATGAGAAAAAAGAGACGATCGACCTGTTCCAGAACTACAAGGTAGTCGAGGAAGTCGAAGACTATGAGCTGGAAGTCTCCCTCGAAGAGGCGCGTGAGATCAATCCCGATGCGCAGCTCGGCGACACGGTAAGCAGGCCGATCGAGATCAGATCGATGAGCAGGGCAGCTGCGACGCTCGCGAAGAATGTCATGAGGCAGAAGATCCGTGAAGCGGAAAAAGTAGCTGTATACAACGAATACATCGACCTGAAGGATGAAATGGTCCTCGGTGTCATCGAATCCGTAAAAGACAAATTCAAGCTTGTCAATCTCGGCAAGACGGTCGCCATGATGCCGCATTCCGCTGAGATCCCGGGTGAGAGGCTTGTAGAAGGTCAGAAGATCCGTGTCGTGATCACCGAAGTCAACAAAGACACAAAGGGTTCGCAGGTACTTGTTTCCAGGGCAGACCCTGTCCTTGTCAAGAGACTCTTCGAAAAGGAAGTCCCTGAGATCTACCAGGGCATCGTCGAGATCAAGGCGATCGCAAGGGAAGCAGGTGAAAGGACAAAGATGGCGGTATTCAGTCATAATCCCGAGGTCGACCCGATCGGTGCCTGCATCGGTCCGAGAGGATCGCGCGTGCAGGGCATCATCGAGGAACTCAAGGGTGAGAAGATCGATATCTTCCAGTGGAACGATGATCTGACTGAGCTTGTCAGGAATGCACTTGCGCCCGCACAGATCAAGGATGTACTGCCCCAGGAGGACGGAAGGAGCCTGCTCGTTATCGTTGATGAAGACCAGCTCTCCCTCGCGATCGGCAAAAAGGGAAAGAATGCAAGGCTGGCTGTCAAGCTGACGAACCATAAGATCGACATCAAGACGAAGCGTGAGATCGAAGAGATGGGTGTCGATTACGAAGAGATGAAGAGACAGGCAGAACTCCGGAAAGAGGAGATGCGCCGTATCGCTGCCCAGAAGGAACTTGAGCGTCTCCGCAAGGAAGCGAAGAAAGCGGAAGACAAGCGCAGGGAAGAACTCGCAGCGAAGCTCGCTGCTTCCGGCATGGATGAAGCGGAAGACGAGATCATTCCGGAAGAGATGCAGGAAGTCGTCAGTGAGAGGATCATTGATGAGCTGTCCTACAAGGATGAGAAGGAAGAGGAGAAGACGGAAAGACCTGTTGAAGAAGTACAGACTGCAGAAGAGACTGTCGAAGAACCCGGGACGGAAGAAGTCATTCCCGAAGAACCTGAGGAAGCGGAAGAAGAACCTGCTGAAGAAGAACTGCCGGAAGAGGAAGAACCTGAAGAAGAGGATGAAGACGAGGAAGAGCCTGAAGAGACCAGACCTCAGGAAAAGACATCCAGGAAACACGCCGACCTCGAAGAGATGGCAGAAAGAAATACATATGTATCGGTATTCGAGAAGCTCGCCGATACAAGCAAGCCCAAGCAGTATGACAAGCCGAAGCGCAAAAAGAAGAAGAGCGATGAGGATGAATACAAGGTCCGCAACAAGGATCTTGAAGAGCAGATCAAGAAGAATCTCAGAGCTGTTGACGGTCCTACGTACAGCGAAGAGGAACTCGCTGAGATCGAAGCGCAGCTGCTTGAAGAAGAAGAAAAAGAGTATGACATCGATTACGATGAATACGAAGACTATTACGATGAGGATGATTGATCGCAATGGCCAGGAAGATACCGCTCAGAAAGTGCGTTGCGACAGGAGAACAGCTCCCTAAAAAGGAGCTTCTCCGCATCGTAAGGACGCCGGAAGGCGAACTTGCCGTCGATCTGACAGGCAAAAAGAACGGACACGGCGCCTATCTGAAAAAGGATGCTGAGGCAGTTGCCGCGGCGAAAAAGAACAAAGCGCTCGAAAGAGCACTCGGTGTGAGCATACCTGAAGAGTTTTATGAAGAGATAACGGAGGCAATTCACACGTCAAAATAACAGAAACACTTCTTTAAAGAATGGAAGGGGGACAGCGAATGGCAAATAAACGTAAACCTGCAGCTAAGAAGAAAAACAATAATAACAGGAAACCGTACCAGAATAACAAGCGTGATTTTTCCAGAAACCGCAAAGGGTCTGATATTCACGAGATCACATATACGGACGGCATTACCGTAGGTGAGTTAGCGGAAAAGATAGGACGCCAGTCTTCCGATATTATCAAGACACTGTTTATGGAGGGCAAGATGGTCACCATCAACAGTGCGCTTGAAGATGAAATGGTCGAGCTCGTCTGCATCGGCTATGATATCGAACCCACAAAGATCCAGGAACGTGAAGAGGACAGCCTTGAAGTTGAACAGGATTCCAACTCCGAAACGATCACGGAAAGACCCCCGGTCGTAACGATCATGGGTCACGTTGACCACGGCAAAACTACGCTCCTTGATACGATCCGGCGCACGAAGGTGGCAGCCGGTGAAGCCGGCGGCATCACCCAGGCGATCGGTGCGTACCAGGTCAATGTGGACGGCAGGAAAGTTACTTTCCTGGATACGCCGGGACATGAAGCATTCACGGCAATGCGTGCACGCGGTGCTTCTGTAACGGATATCGCGGTCATCGTCGTTGCGGCAGACGACGGTGTTATGCCCCAGACACGCGAAGCAGTCGACCACGCGAAGGCTGCAGGCGTTCCGATCATCGTCGCGGTCAACAAGATGGACAGACCGGATGCGAATCCGGACCGCGTCATGCAGGAGATGACAGAACTCGGCATCATGCCTGAAGAATGGGGCGGCGATACGATCTTCGTACACACAAGCGCGAAAAAGGGAGACGGTATCGATGAACTGCTCGAGACGATCCTCATCGTTTCCGATGTCAGGGAACTGAAGGCCGATCCTGCGGCTGTTGCCAGCGGCACAGTCGTCGAAGCCAAGCTCGACAAGGGCAGAGGCCCTGTCGCAACGCTGCTGATCCAGAACGGTACACTGCACCAGGGTGATCCTGTTGTCGTCGGTACGTCGTTCGGCCGTGTCAGAAGGATGACAGATGAGAACGGCAGGGAACTCAAGACTGCCGGACCGTCTTCACCTGTAGAGATCATCGGTCTGAATGAAGTCCCTGCAGCAGGCGACCTGTTCCGCAACTATGAAAATGAAAAAGAAGCGCGTGCGATCGCGGAAAGACGCAGAAGAAGGAAGATCGAAGCAGACAGACGCAAGACAAGTGCAATGAACCTGGATGACCTGTCCGCGAAGATCGAAGCCGGTGAGATCAAGGAGATCCCGATCATCATCAAGGCTGACGTACAGGGTTCCGCGGAAGCTGTCCGCAGTTCCATGGAGAAACTGGATGTACAGGGCGTCAAGGTCAATGTCATCCATTCTACAGCCGGCGCGATCAGCGAATCCGACATCATGCTGGCAAGTGCATCCAAGGCGATGATCATCGGCTTCAATGTCAGACCTGATGCGAATATCCGTAAAAAGGCCGAAGAAGCCGGCGTCGAGATCCGACTGCACAATATTATCTATAAAGCCACAGAAGAGATGGAACTTGCCATGAAGGGTATGCTTGAACCTGTATACGAGGAAGTCGTTATCGGTCAGGCAGAGATCCGCGAGACATACAAGGCTTCACGTATCGGTACGATCGGCGGCTGCATGGTCACCGACGGCAAGCTGACGAATTCCTGCAGCATCCGCCTGATCCGCGACGGCATCGTCGTATATACAGGCAGACTCGGTTCACTCAAGCGCTTCAAGGATGATGCAAGGGAAGTCCTTTCGGGATATGAATGCGGCGTTACGATCGAGAACTATAACGATATCAAGGTCGGCGATTATATCGAAGCATTCGAGGAACAGCAGGTTCCGGTGGACGCATGAGCAGCATCAAGCAGAAGCGCCTTGAAGGGATCATCCGCAGGGATATCTCCGATATCGTAGCGTTTGAACTCAAGGACCCGGATGTAGGTTTTGTGACGATCACAGATGTGGAAGTCTCCAACGACCACAGTTATGCAAAAGTATATGTCTCATTCCTCGGCAAGGATGCCAGAAGCCAGGCAGGCCTGCGGGCGCTGAACAGGGCGAAGGGCTTTATCCGCTCCCAGCTCTCCCAGCGTCTTGATATCCGCAGGACGCCGGAACTGACATTCCTGATCGATACAACGATGGAGGAAGGCAGGCATATCGACGATATCATCGCGCAGATCCACGAATCGGACAGCAGCGAAGAGGGATAACATAATGCAGTTTCACACAGGTGGGACTGCTTTTTGTGTTTGAAAAGGGGCGCAAACAGCGGATTATGATCCTGGCAGGGATTGCAGCAGTATGGTGAATATGCATCAGAAACGCAGAATACGGGATAGATATGCAGACAGGGCCAGCCGGCTGGTCTGTCAGATTGTTTCAGAGATCTGAATTTGCTGTTTCGACAGACGAGTCCCCCAATCGCAGTAAGTCATTTTTATGAATATGTACAAAGATCAGGAAAAACGCATTCCGGAATAAGCGCTGAACCTGTATCTGCTGACCATGCGGTCATCAGAAGAAAGTGGAAAAAAGGCGAATTTCGTAATCGTTTCCAGATCCGGTTAATCTTCTTCCGGGCTCGATTTACTGCTGCTGCAGCATACAGATTCGGA
>JAILQT010000103.1 GCA_024698805.1 Solobacterium sp. | reverse complement strand
CCCGGCAGCGTGCAGGCTTTCCGCCGGTGCGGAAAGACGGAAATCACCGAGCAGCACCGAGTTGGAGAGCTGCGCGTCATCCGCTTCCGTGAGCGGCGCAGGCAGTCCGTATTCATAATAGTCGATCGTCCTGCACGCATATTCCGTTTCGCTCTTCTTTTCCGCGCATCCCGCCAGCAGCAGGCACGCCAGTATACAGATCATTTTTTTCATCAGAACAGCTCACCTTCCTCCTGGTCGCCGAACGTCGGCAGCTCAGGCAATTCATCCAGGCTCAGCAGTTTGAAGCTGTCCATGAACTCATCGGTCACGGAATACAGGAACGGCCTTCCCGGGGCATCGCTCCTGCCGTCTTCCCGGATGAGGCCCCTGGCTTCAAGCTTCCTGAGCATCACATCGGCGCCGACACCGCGGATCTCTTCGATCTCCACGCGCGTGACAGGCTGTTTGTAGGCGATGATCGCAAGGGTCTCGAGCGCAGCGCTGCTGAGCCTGTTCTCCTTGGTGATCGCGAACAGTTTCTTTGCATATTCATGTACGGATGCCTTGGAAAGGAAACGGTAGACATTCCCGTAGCGGGCGATCTCGATCCCCCTGTCCTCATGCAGGTAATAGCGCTGCAGATGGTCGAACAGGCTCTCCGTATAGGCAGGATCCGTCCCGAGGGCGTCGGACGCCTGTTCGAGCGTCAGGCCTTCGTCCCCTGTCAGGAACAGCAGTCCTTCCAGGACAGAACCGAGGTGCAGGAACCCGTCCCGCTTCTCTTCTTCCGTCTCTGTGTCCCCTGCTGATTCGTCATCATAATCGACATCGAGGACATCGGCGTCATCGATCGTCAGTATCTCATCCATCTCACTCATATCCACCTCTGCTGAACCAGATCCCGTCTTCATCCTGCGTAAAATACAGCACATGCTGGCGCGCCAGGTCGAGCACGGCAAGGAACGTGGCGATCATCATCGGCCTGCTGTCGCAGTCCTCGAGCAGCGTCTCAAACCGGAAGTTCTTCGGCATCGAAGAGAGGCGTGCACGGATCTGCAGGGACCTTTCCTCCATGGAGATCTCCTTACCCGCATAGCGCGTCTGCACCGGTCTTGCGAGCTGCTGCCGGAGCATGATGCGCTTCATCGCTTTCAGAAGGTCGTAGGGATTGCCTTCGAAACGTGCCGGTTCCTGCACCTTCATCCACTGTTCCGCTTCCGCGCTCAGGGGCTTCGTCATCAGCATCTGCCTTTCGGCGAACATCTGCGACAGTTCTTCACTGACTTCCTTGTACTGCTGGTATTCCAGCAGCCTGCGCACAAGCTTCTCCCGCGGGTCTTCGGCGTCCGTATTCAGATCGTCCGGCGCGTCAGGCAGCAGCTTCCTGCTCTTGTATTCGATCAGCACCGCCATCTCCACGAGGTATTCGCTCGCCACCTCAAGGTGCATCTCCTCCATGGACGCAAGATATGCCGTGTACTGGTCGCACAAGACATTGACGTCCAGATTGAAGAGATCCAGTTCTTTTTCCCTGATCAGATGCAGCATCAGGTCCAGCGGACCGTCAAAGGCATCGATCGTCACCTTAAATTCCTTCATATTTCTATCGGATTATACCAAAAAACAGGACTGTTCTCCACAACTGTATATATGAAAAAGTCCTGTGCGCATAAACACAGGACTTGCATGTCTTTAACCGACGACGATATTGACGATCCTGTTGGGGATGACGATCACTTTTCTGACCGTCTTTCCTGCCAGATGGGGCTGTACGCTCTCCAGCGCGGAAGCCTCCTTTTCGAGGACGTCCTTATCTTCATCCTTGGCAGCCATGAACCTGCCCCTGACCTTGCCGTTGACCTGTACGACGATCTCGACCCGGGACATTTCCAGCGCCTTTTCGTCATAGGACGGCCAGGGTTCGTATGTGATCGTATCCGTACCGCCGATCATGCGCCAGAGCTCTTCGCCGAGGTGCGGCGCATAGCAGCTCAGGCACTGGATGAAGCCTTTGACCATCTTCCGGTTCACTTTGCCGAGCTTGTAGCAGTCGTTGATGAAGATCATCATCTGCGATACTGCCGTGTTCAGGTTCAGCGTCTCGATATCGCTCGTGACCTTTTTGATCATGAAGTTATAGCTGTAGTTCAGTTCGGGAGTCTCTTCATCCGTGACCATATCGGAATCCACAAGGCGGTAGACCCTCTCGAGCCACTTCCTGGCGCCGTCCATGCCCTTTGTTGACCAGGGCAGCGAAGCTTCCAGGGGACCCATGAACATCTCGTACAGACGCAGCGCGTCGGCACCGTGCGAAGCGATGAGCTCGTCGGGGTTGATGACGTTGCCGCGGGACTTGGACATCTTGACATTGTCCTCACCGAGGATCATGCCCTGGTGGAACAGCTTTTTGAACGGTTCCCTGCAGGATACAACACCGCAGTCATAGAGGACCTTATGCCAGAACCTTGCATACAGCAGGTGGAGCACCGCGTGTTCCGCACCGCCGATATACAGGTCGACCGGCAGCCAGTGATCGAGCAGTTCCTTCTCGGCGAGCTTCTCGTCGTTCTTCGGATCGAGATAGCGCATATAGTACCAGCAGGAGCCTGCCCACTGGGGCATCGTGTTCGTTTCCCTCTTGCCTTTGACACCGTCGATCTCGACGTTCAGCCAGTCCGTGCAGTTTGCCAGCGGGGATTCGCCGTCGGCACTGGGCTGGTAGTTGTCCGTCGCGGGCAGCTCAAGCGGCAGGTCGCTCTCGGGTACTGTGCGCATCGTGCCGTCTTCCATGTGGATGATGGGGATCGGTTCGCCCCAGTAACGCTGTCTTGAGAACAGCCAGTCGCGCAGCTTGTACTGTACCTTGGCTTCGCCGCACTTGTGTTCCTTCAGCCATTCGTTCATCGCGCTGAGCGAGTCTTCCTTGTTCAGGCCGTTCATGAAACCGCTGTTGATATGGACGCCGTCGCCGATATAGGCTTCTTTGGAGATATCGCCGCCTTCGAGTACGGGGATGATCTCAAGGCCGAATTTCTTCGCGAACTCATAGTCCCTCGTATCATGTGCCGGGACAGCCATGATCGCGCCGGTGCCGTAGCTGGCGAGGACATAGTCGGAGATCCAGATCGGGATCTCTTTGCCGTTGACGGGATTGATGGCATAGGCGCCGGTGAAGACGCCGGTCTTGTTTTTGTTCAGATCTGTTCTTTCAAGGTCGGATTTTGTCGCGCATTCCTTCTGGTATGCCTCGACGGCAGCCTTCATCTCGTCGGAAGTGATCTCGTTGACGAACGGGTGTTCGGGGGACATGACACAGTATGTCGCGCCGAAAAGCGTATCGCTCCTGGTCGTGAATACGGTGAATTCCTTATCGGTATCCTTGATCTTAAAGACGACATGCGCGCCTGTCGACCTGCCGATCCAGTTCCTCTGCATCTCTTTCGTGGACTGCGGCCAGTCGACCTCGTCCAGGTCTTTCAGCAGTTCTTCGGCATAATCCGTGATCTTCAGCACCCACTGGCGCATGTTTTTGCGGATGACGGGGAACCCGCCGATCTCGCTCTTGCCGTCAACGACTTCCTCGTTTGCCAGGACAGCGCCGAGCTGCGGGCACCAGTTGACCGGCATCTCCGCAACATAGGCCAGGCCCTTCTTATAGAGCTGCAGGAAGATCCACTGCGTCCATTTGTAATAGTCGGGATCGGACGTAGCCAGTTCCCTGTCCCAGTCATAGGAAAAACCCAGCGATTTGATCTGTTCGCGGAAATGATCGATATTCGCGTATGTGAATTCGCCGGGATGATGTCCCGTCTTCAGCGCGAACTGTTCCGCGGGAAGACCGAACGAGTCGAATCCCATCGGATGCATGACGTTGAATCCCTGCATCCTCTTCATTCTTGCGACAACGTCAGAAGCCGTATATCCTTCCGGATGTCCGACATGGAGTCCCTGTCCGGACGGATACGGGAACATGTCCAGCACATAATACTTGGGTCTGGAAAAATCATGACCGTCTGTCTTGAAGGTCTTGTTCTCCTCCCAGTAGTTCTGCCATTTCTTTTCGATCTCACGATGATTGTATGCCATAAACCCTCCAAAAATAAAAAACCGCAGATCCGGGGACGCATAAGCGCGGTACCACCCCGGTTCACGATCGGTGCTCTTCCTGCATCATAACGCTTTGCGTGCGGCTGCTCAAAAGCTGAGTCAGGCTCATTCTGCGCTCCGGATCCCACCGTATCTCCGTCTCTCTTCGCCGCATCCTGTGCCCTACTGGTCTTTATCAACACAACACTACTATAATAGCAGTTTTTTTCATAACTTCAACGAGATGTTCTATAATGTTGTGGAGGTATTTAACATGAAGAAGCCATTGATCGCGATGTCCGTCCGGATGACGGAATTCTGGAACAGCAGGCAGCTGTATAACGGCCAGACCTATTACGACTATATCCTGAAAGCGGGAGGCATCCCCGCTTCCGTCTATGCGGACACGGAGGAGACGGCACAGCAGATCGCAGACCGGTACAGCGGCCTCGTGCTGACGGGAGGCGAAGACTGCGACCCTGCCCTCTACGGCGAAGAGAACACGCATTCCGATATCATCGACCCGGCTGTCGAAAAGAGCGACATTCTTCTGTACCGGGCATTCGTGAAAGCCGGTAAACCGATCCTTGCCATCTGCAGGGGCATCCAGCTGATCGCCGCGGCGGAAGGGTGCTCCCTGATCCAGGACATCCCCGAATACAACGGGAACCAGCACAACCAGAGACAGATGGACCCGCCCCTCGACTCGTACGCTTTCGCGCATGAGAACACATTCGTCAAAGGCACGCACCTGCATGCGGTCTTTTCCGATTCCTACCGGGTCAATACCTTCCACCACCAGGCGCTGCGCGTATGCCCGCCCGGCTATACGGTCAGCTCCTATAGCTATGACGGCCTGATCGAAGGCATAGAAAAGGACCGCATCACAGGCGTCCAGTGGCATCCCGAACGTCTCGCATACGATCCGAAGCATTTGAAGATTGCGCAGGATTTCATCCGGGACTGCTCAGACAGTTAACCCGATCAGGTCCTCGATGATATAGTCCGGGTGAAGCTCCTCGTTCATCCCGAGTTCGAGTATATTCGCGCCGTTGGCCGCAAATACCGTTTCCAGTCCGGCATAATGAGCAGGTATGATGTCTTTGTGGAAGTCCGTTCCGACAAAGATCACCTGCTCTTTTTCAAGCCGCATATAACGCAGCGCGGCTTCGAATATATTGGCGCTTCCCCGGCCGAACTCCTCGGCCTTCACATCCGCTGCGTATTCCAGCATCCGGACGACCGCGCCGCTGCCGATCATCTGCCTGGAGCTCACCGCCTGCGTCCTGCGGCTGTCCGTCGAAAGGAGCAGCGCCCCGTCCAGCAGTGCCTGCAGCGCATCGGAATACTCGGCATAGGTCATGTTGCGGTTCATGCCGACGAATAAAAGCTGGCTGTCGCGGAAGCTGACCGTCAGCCCGCCTTCCTCGAGCGTCTGCTTAAGGCCGTAGCCGCCGATATAGGAGGCCTTTTTTCTTTCCGGGTGGTTCCACATGACCCAGTCGACCGCAGCCATCGTGCTTGTATATATATTTGCGGGACGTACGCCGTGGAATCCCCTCTCGTTCATGATCTGGGCAGTCTGCGTCCTTGTGCGGGCGCTCTGCTCGGATATGATCAGATACGGGATCCGGTTTTCATGAAGGCAGTCGATCAGCGTGATCGCTCCCTGGCGCCGTACCCCGTGGTGGATCAGGCAGTCCATTTCGATCAGATAGTTTTTATAAATCATTCTTAACTCCAGCCTTATTGTATCAAATTAACAGATATCTTGTGATATGATTATCTGGTTAAAAGGAAAAACATGAAGACGATCCACAAGATTTTCATCCTGCTGGGACTGATCGCGCTGATCATCCTGTTCCTGTATTATGACGCAAACCACATTGCTGTCAGCCGCTTCTCAAAGCGTTACCAGGAGCTGTCATCCGAAAAGATCCCGGAGCAGATGAACGATATAAACATACTGTATTTCTCTGATCTTGAATACGGGACATTCATGGATGAAGAGAGACTTGGCAAGCTGGTCGACACGATAAACGGCATGTCGGCGGATATCGTGCTGTTCGGCGGCGATATGTACGATGCGCAGGCGTCTGTCACGCAGTCCTCGAACTCGATCATCCGCACGGCCTTCACGAGGATCGAAGCCCCCCTCGGCAAATTTGCCGTACTGGGCGACAATGACCTGCTGAACTCATCCGTGCAGGCATCCGTCGAAGGCGTCCTGAAGAAATCCGATTTCGAGATCCTGGACAACGCGTCGGTCAACCTGCACAACAGCGGCTCCCAGAGCATCGCGCTCGTCGGCATCGCGAACGGCCTCAACGGCATCCAGAATTTCGAACAGGCATACCGGAACGTATCGAGGAATTCCTATACGATCGCGATGTGCCATACGCCGGATTCAGCGGACAGCGCCCCGGCAGACCTGACGGACTACTTCCTGTCGGGACACAGCCACGGCGGCCAGACCTATTTCATCATCACCGCAGGATATACGCCTGCGATGGCGACGAAATACCTGCGCGGCCGGCATAAGATCAGCGACAGCTTCATCCTTGACATCTCCACAGGCACAGGAACGACCGGCAGCGACGTACGCTTCATGGCCGATCCCGAGATCGTCGTCTATACCCTCAAGCACGAAGTGAGCGAGGAAGAAAGACAGAAGAACGAGGAGAAAGAGAAGCCGAAGCCTTCTGCCACGCCGGAACCTGCCGCCGAGACCCCGCTGCCTGAAGAACAGCAGCCGGAAACTGCCCCGGAAAGCCGGGAAGAAGTTCCGCAGGAGGAATATCCGGAAGGGAATACCGAAGAAGGACAGGAAGGATATACGGAGGAGTATCCGGAAGAATATACCGAAGAATATACGGAGGAATATGCCGGGGAAGATTCCGGGGAATACCAGGAAGACAATACGGAAGAATACCGGGAAGAGACCACGGAAGAGTATCAGGAAGATTATCCGGAAGAATACGGGGAAGACTATACCGAAGAGGAAGGCTGACCTTTCCGTTAACAGTACAGGCCTGCGCGCGCAGGCCTGTTTTCTTATTTCTGTCAGTTTTTTTACTTTACGGTGATCCTGCCTTCCGTCTGTCTGTACCGGTCGGGGATACCGCCGTGATCATTGATATACCGGATCAGGATGTTCACATCGACAGGCCCGTCGGAAAGGACCAGTTCCGCGCCGCTGAATGCCGTATTGCCGTCGCCGGAATTTTTGATGACATAATCGATCGAGGCAACGGTATAGAACGCTTCCGGATCGACCGGCACATATTCGCCGTCCTGCAGGATATACACATCCTGCACGCGGCGTTCGCCTTCGATGCCGACGCATACGCCGTTCTCATCTTTCGTTACGCTGGTCGGCACCGATGTATCGACTGTATATCTCAGACCTGAGACACTGAGGAATCCGCCGCTTTCACCGGCAGGCTTGTCATCCAGTCCCGTGATCGTTTCCGTATTCTGTGCACCGTATTCCAGTGCATCGAGGATCTGCTGCCCGCTTGCCCTGCATACGCAGCCGCTGTTCTGGAACGGCATGATATCGAGGAGGTTCCTGTAGGGCACATCCCCTGCTGTCAGGGCGCTGCGGACATTGCCGCCGTTCATCACGGCGACATCCGCACCGAGAACCTCCCGGAATGCATCCGCGAGCAGGTTGCCGACCGTCGTCTCGCGGCTGCGGCTGATACGGTAGCCGTTCCCATCCGTGATCGGCATGTCGAAATCCAGGCCGCAGACTTTCCGGGAAAGGATGCCTTCCAGATTCTCGTTCTCGGCGTCGATCACGGCCTGCACTTTTTCATCTGTTTTGTCATATTCCGAGACCAGTACACAGCTGATCGTACCGTCTTTGCCGATGATCAGCTCGCCGCAGTTTTCCGTCTTTGTCCCGACAGAAGCCAGCAGCACATTTTCACCGTCCGCATTGGGATATTCCTCGCCTGCGATCACAACATGCGCATGTCCGTCCAGGACAGCGTCGATCCCGCGCGTATTATGGATCAGATATACGGATGAATAATTCCCGAAGTAATCCGAAGCGCCGAGATGGCTCAGCAGGATCACATAGTCCGCACCTTCTTTCCTTGCGGCGTCGACGGATCTCTGCACGGTCTCTGCCAGTTCCAGCCCGTCCTCGCTGCCTGCAAAATCATATACGAACTCCCCGTCTTCCATGAAGTAGGCAGGCGTGGAAGATGTGAGGCTGATCGGCGTTACGACGCCGATAAACGCGACCCTGACGCCGCCGCAGTCCCTGATCACATAAGCAGGGACATCGCTGAATATATCTGTTCCGGAACCGGTATATGTGATGTTGGAAACGACCAGGTCGAAGTCCATCATCCCGATGAGTATTCCGAGCTGTTCCATACCGTAGTCGAATTCATGGTTGCCGAGCGTCACCGCATCATAGCCCATCGCATTCATGATCCGTATGACCGATTCGCCTTTCGTCATGGAGCCGAGCGTGCCGCCCTGGATATAATCCCCGAGATCCGTCAGGAATACATATTCATGTTCCGCTTTCGCCTCATCGACGAGCTCCTTCACTGCCGGCAGGCCGAGATTGTCATTGACGCCGCAGTGTACATCGCTGGTAAAAAAGATATAGATGTCATCGCTGAGCTGCTTCTTCGCAGTGCATGAAGCCGCCGCTGCCAGCGTCAGTGCAAGGAGTATTTTCTGTATGATCCTTTTCATAATACCCTCTTTCCCTGCCCTGCGGCAGTCATCAGCGGAGTATCTCCTGGTAGAAACGGACGGAGGCGTCCGTCATCGCGTCCGACGGTCCGCTTACCGGCGCGAAGCCGATCACATGCATGCCCTTCCACAGTTCAGGCTCATCGCTGAGCACGGGGATGCAGGGCCTGACATCGAACAGTGCGAGAACGACGCCCTCCATATCCCGGTATATCTTCGAACTTCTTTCGAGATATACCGACGCATTCGTCTCGCGGATCACGCGGACATCACCCGCAGCTGTGCGCAGCGCGCTGATATCCTTTTCCGGCACCGACGTCAGCGGGCTGGTAAGGATGAACCTGGACCCGTCCCTCGCAGCCGTCGTCCTGTACCATCCGGCTGTTTTCGGCACCAGCTTCATCAGCGAACGTATCCCCTTCTTCCGGAAGACACGCATCTGCAGACGCAGCCGCAAAGGCAGTTCATCAGCGATCGCCTCATACGCGCTCTCTGCGTAGGCATTGTCCTGCACGGCAAACTGCGTGCTGATGCTGTCCGCCGTGATCTCCAGATGCGATCTGTGTCCGACACAGAGCTGCGCCGTATTCCTGTCATCATTGAAGAAATGATCGAAGGAAGGATATTCCTCGATGACCAGGGCGACTTCTTTCTGCATCGAGCGCAGCAGCCTGGCCGCCTCCAGCGCACATTCGGTATGGCAGTCCGGCGATAGCGGGACCATCACCCAGAAACCGTGCGACGGTACGGTATGTTCTGCGATCATGCGTTCGGATGCGCGCATGAGCAGTGCGAATACATTCTCATGGACCGTATCAAAAAGATATGCGCCTTCCTCCTTTGCGAGTCCTGCCCACCGCAGCAGGAAGCCGTGCTTCAGCGTATGCCTTTCGAATCCTACGGCCAGGTCCGGCCATTTCAAAACCGCGGAATGCCAGAGTGCATCCGCGTCGGGATTAACGGCATCAGGGATCTGAACCGCTTCAGTCTTGACAGCCGGCGCAGGTCCCGGTTCATACAGCAGCAGCCATAACATGACTCCCAGGATGAATACCGCACCTGCCAGCAGGATCCAGTATACAAAGATCATCATTCTTCCTCATGCAGGGGCATCTCGAAGACGACGGAACCCCTGGTCCCCGACCGGAACTCCATCAGCAGCGTCCCTTCGTTTTTCACGCCGCCGTCATAGACGGGCCTGATCCGCACCGCATGCAGGCGGCTGTCCAGCGCTGCGGCCATGATCTCGTTCAGGCGGCTCATCCTGTGGACCAGGTAGAACCTCCCTTTGTCCTTCATCAGCCTGCGCACGGACGCAAACAGTTCTTCAAGCGTCAGGCAGACTTCGTGCCTTGCAGCCCGTATCATCTCATTTTCACTCATCAGGTGCGGTGCCGTAACGGCAAAAAACGGCGGGTTGCACAGGATCACATCGAACTGCCTTCCCTTCAGGTCCTGCACCCTGCCGGTGAGCAGCTCCGCTTCGACGCCGTTATGCTCCATGTTTTCCGCAGCCTGCTTTGTAACAGGTTCAAACAGGTCGATTCCCGTGATCGACGCTGGTCCCTGTACCGCCGCATACAGCATCAGGACGCCGGTCCCGCACCCGATATCGAGCACACTGTCGGTATGCTTCAGGCGGATGAACGTCCCCAGATGTTCGCTGTCGCTGCTGAAATGATAGAGATCATCCGGCTGCAGCACAGTATACGGCGTATGCGGGAGATAATCAGATCTCATAGGTGTTCCTCAGTTCAAACCAGAATACGGAGCCTTTGTGGAGCTCGCTCTGCACGCCGTAGCCTGCGTGCAGGCTGTCCGCGATCGCCTTGACGATGGCCAGTCCGAGACCGGTGCTCGTCAGGCTGCGGGAGAAGGATTTCGAAGATTTCTGGTATCGGTCCCAGATGCCCGGCAGTTCCTCTTCCGGGATGCCTTCGCCTTCATCGATGATCTCCACCCGTACAGTCTCCCCGTCATCCTTATAAAACCCGCGGACGGTGACGGTCTTTCCCGCAGGCGTATGCTTGATCGCATTGGAAAGGTAGTTGGATATGATCTGTGCGATCTTCAGCTCGTCCGTGTAGGCAGTCAGCGTCTCCGGCACATCCAGCACCAGGTTTATGCCTGCGTCATTGACGATCTGCATGTCCCTTTCCGCGACGTCGCGGATGATCCCGGCAAGATCGACGTTCTCAAGCACAGGGATATAATAGCCCGACTGCATCATCGACAGTTCGCTCATGTCGTTGACCAGGCGGTTCATATACTCGGTCTCGCGGATGATGACGTTCAGGTGTTTTTCACGTTTTTCGGGATTGTCGCCGGAGATATCCTGGATCATCTCCGCATAGGCGCGGATATCGGTGATCGGCGTGCGGATATCGTGCGAAACATTCGCGATCAGGTCGCGGCGCAGCTCATCGACACGCGACAGCTGGTCCTTGGCATAGTTCAGCGTATTGGCGAGCTCGCGCGTCTCCGTAAAGGAGCCGCCTGAGAACTCGATGTCGTAGCTTCCGCCCGCAAGCTTTCCCGCTGCGGATTTCATCCGGACGATCGGGTCCGTGACCTTCTGCGAGATATAGAGTGCAACAAGGGAAGCCGCCGCGATCGCGACCAGCATGTAGATCAGGTAGTGCCGCGTAAAAGAGACCACGACGGAGTCGATCGGCTCAAGCGGCGAATTGACGAACAGGTAATAATTGGAAAGCGGCTGGCGAATCGCCCTGCCGTAGATGATCATCTCCAGATCGGTATTGGGATTCGTCAGGTTGAAGCTGCATTCGCCGTTCTCGCTGGCCAGCCTGTTCTTCAGGGACTCGGAGGACACTTCGTCCTTCAACGCGGCGACACTGAAAATACAGCCGGCACCGAGGCTGTCCGCCTGGTATATGCTCGTACCGGCATCATTGTATATGACGATGCAGACATCGTTGTTTACAGCCTGCTGGAGCGCATCGGACACGCTCTGCGCCGTATTCTTCGTCAGCAGGTCCTCCTGGATGATATCCGCCACAGTGGAGACCGCATTGATCTTGCTGTTGCGGTAATACGGACGGATCAGCCCGGTCTGCAGGACGCCGATCAGTACGGTGATACCGAGGGCGAGCAGGAAGAATACGAGCCAGAAGCGGAAACGGATGCCGTTCTTATCGAGTTTCAAACTTATACCCCATTCCCCTCACGGTAACGATGCAGTCGCGGTATTCACCGAGGTTGTGCCGCAGCATCTTGATATGTGTATCGACCGTCCTGTCATCCCCGAAATAGTCGTAGTTCCAGACCTCCTCGAGCAGCTGTTTCCGGGACAGTGCGATATTCGGATGCGCGCTCAGAAACAGCAGGAGGTCGATCTCCTTCGGTGTGAGCGGGGCTTTCTGGCCGTCGACACGGACAGTCCTGCCGAGCGAGTCGATCTCCAGTCCCCGGTAACGGATGACCTTCCTGTCATGCGAACGGCGCCTTTCGAGAACGACGCGGATCCTGGCCATGAGTTCCTTCGGCGAAAAAGGCTTGACGACATAGTCTTCCACACCCAGGTCAAAGCCGTAGAGCTTGTCGTATTCCTCCTGCCTTGCGCTGAGCATGATCACCGGGACGTCGAATTCCCTGCGGATCTCGCGGCAGGCAGTGAAGCCGTCCATCCGGGGCATCATAACGTCCAGGACAACGACATCAAAATGCATCTGCTTCAGCAGTGCGATCGCTTCCTCCCCGTCAGCAGCCTCTTCTGTTTCATAGCCGTTCATCTCACAGTATTCACGGACGACCTCACGGATATTCGCTTCGTCATCCACGATCAGTATTCTCGTCATTTTGCCTTTTCCTCACAATTTCTATCTTCTGAACGATCGGTGAGCGTTCTTCAGTCATTTTAACACTAAACAGAATGTATGTCCCACGCATAAGGTGGTCGCCGCACTGCGCATACAGCTTCGGCATGACCGTCAGGTCGATGTCCCCTGTCTCATCGGAAACGTTCAGGAAACACATCATGTCCCCCTTCTTCGTCCGGTGCTGGTGGACGGTGCGGATCACGCCGAACGACGTGCACCAGCCTCCCGACTGGCGGATCGCCGCGATCGAAGGCACGTCGATATCCATCTTCCGGCGCATCAGGGCGACAGGCTGCGTGCCGAGGTTGAAGCCGAGCACTTCCCTCTCCCTTTCGCTCATCTCCTCTTCCGAATCCTTAAAGCGGATCATCGGCGGGACATTGACCAGGCCGAGGTCGATCGAGATCTGCGTCCCGTTCCGGATCTGGATGAGCTCCGCATAGCGGATCGCATCATCCATGCTGGCAAGGAGGGTCCTGCGGCCCTGGCCGAAGCAGTCGAGCGCCCCTGCGTCAACGAGCGCTTCCAGCACGGCGCGGCTCACCTTGTGCATCAGCATCCTTGCCGCGAAGCTGAAGAAATCGGTAAACGGGCCGTTCTCTTCCCTCTCTTTTACGATCACGGAAGCCGTGTTCACGCCGACGCCCTTGATAATGGAGAGCGGCAGGACGATCACGTTCTCCTCCAGCATGTATTCCGTACCGGACCGGTTCACGTCCGGCGCCGCCAGACGGATCTGCTTCCTGCGGCATTCGTCGATATAGGCGGAAGTCTTCTGCGTGCTTCCCATGACGCCGGACAGCAGCGCTGTGTAGAAACAGTGCGGCCATACAGCCTTCAGATATGCCATCCGGTAGGCGATCAGCCCGTAGGCGACCGCATGCGATTTGTTGAAGCCGTAGCCGCCGAACGCGGACACAAGCGAATACAGATGCTCTGCCGTCTTCTCGTCGACGCCGTTCCTCCTGCATCCGTTCATGAATTCGTTCTGCAGGGCGGAAAGTTCCTTCTCGTTCTTCTTGGACATCGCCTTGCGGAGGATATCCGCCCTGGACAGGGAAAAACCGGCAGCGATCTGCGCCGTCAGCATCGCCTGTTCCTGGTAGATCATGATGCCGTACGTCTCCCTGAGCACCGGCCGCAGGCTCTCCAGCGGATAGACGATATTCTGCGGGTCCTTTTTATTTTCAATGTACTGCGGGATGCTCTCCATCGACGCCGGACGGTACAGCGCGAGCGCGTCGACGACATCCGTGAACGTCTGCGGCCTGAGCCTCCTGAGCAGGCTCTTCATCCCTTCTGATTCAAACTGGAAAACGCCTGCCGTATCGGCAGTGGAGAACAGCCTGGAGACCCTGAGGTCCGCAAGCGATATGTCTTCCAGCGCGAACTCCGGATCTTCCCGGTGCACCAGCTTCATGACGTCGTCGATGATCGTCAGGTTGTGCAGGCCGAGGAAGTCCATCTTGATCAGGCCCCTCTCCTCGAGGTAGCCCATCGTATACTGGCTCGTCAGCAGCCCGTCCTTCGTGCGCATCAGCGGGATCACTTCGTTTAGCGGCAGCGACGACATGATGATGCCGGCCGGATGGATGGACGTATGTTTCGGAAGCCCCTCGATCTTCACCGCATAGGAATACAGTTCCCGGTATTTCCGTTCCGAACTGATCAGGGAGCGGAACCTTTCGTCTTTTTCATAGAGCGAAGCGAGCGTTGTTTTGGCAGCGTTCGGGATCCGCCGTAAAACAGCATCGGTATCCCTCTGGCTCAGATTCATCACCTTCGCGACGTCACGCACCGCCAGCCGGGCGCCGAACGTACCGAACGTGACGATATCCGCCACATGGTCAATGCCGTATTTCTCACTGACATAAGCAATGACCTCATCCCTTCGCTCATCGATGAAATCGGTATCGATATCCGGCATCGAAACCCTCTGCGGATTCAGGAAGCGCTCAAAAAGGAGCCCGTAGCGGATCGGGTCGACTTCCGTGATGCCAAGACACCATGCACACAGAGAACCGGCAGCGCTGCCCCTGCCAGGGCCTGTCATGATGCCGTTCTTTTTCGCATACCGGATAAAGTCATATACGATCAGGAAATAATCCTCGAAATGCATCTTGCGGATGACGGACAGTTCATACTGCAGACGCTGTTTGTAGATATCGCTGACATTGCCGTTCAGCCTGCGGCTGAGCCCGGCCGCACAGAGCTTCGGCAGGTATTCCTGTGCCGGGATGTTCTGCCGGCTGACAAAATGCGGCAGACCGGTCTTCCCCAGCGTATAGTCCGCCGTGACGGAAGCAGCGATCCTGTCCGTCTCGGCGATATCGTCCGCTTCATACAGGCTGTACATCTCCTGCATGTTCAGGCAGTATCTGCCCTTGATCAGGGGCAGGTCGGCATCGTCAAGCGTCTTCCCGTCGCGGATCGCGTGCAGGACACGCCGTATCTTCTCGTCGCCCTGGTACAGGTATGCGATCTTGTTCAGGGCGCACGTCGGGATCCGGTAACTCCGGCACATGCGCTTCAGCTTCGCGTTCAGCTGCTTCCAGAGCGCGGATTCCTGGTAGGAGAGCGCCATCGTGAACGTGCCGAGCTCGTCTTTCAGGATCTGCAGCTTCTGCAGCACGGCGCCGTCATCGTTCCGCAGCAGGTCGCCGTCGCACCAGCCGCCTTCACCGTATGCGATGATAATGCAGCTGCGTCCGAGCAGCTTCAGTTCCTCTTCGGTGCAGTGCTCCCTTTCCGAACACAGCAGCGTCGACATCTTCTGCAGGTCACAAAAACCGGCAGAGTTTCTTGCGAGCGCAAGAAAAACGACCTTCTCCCCATGCCACAGGCAGGTGATCTCCAGGCCGATCAGCGGCTTGATCCCGTATTTTTCGCATGCATGTATAAAAGGCGCGGCCGCATGCATGACATGACGGTCGCTGACGGCAGCTGCCTGAAAGCCGTATTCCTTCATCAGTTTCACATATTCTTCGACCGTTACCGTCGATTCCAGCAGCGAATAGGATGTATGTACGCAAAGATGCACCGGCATGCCAATATTATAACTGAAAATCACATTTTCTTTTCTTAAAGCACGCAAGCTGTTTAAATCTTTCTTACTTTTGTTCATAGGACTGTGATTTATGGTAAAATACTACGGAAAAACTCAACAGGAGTGAACATGGCATCAGACAACAGAAAAAGAGCGGTACTGTCCGCTGAAGATAAAAAGCTCAGAAACCGGAAACGGTATCTCAGAAGATTAAGGCTCAGAAGGATCCTGACGGTCATCCTGGTCATCGGCGTCGTGATCGAACTGTGCGTAGGCCTGTTCGCCGTACGGTTCCTGCAGAAGAACCTTGCCGGCAAGCCGGTCCTCGACCCGAAGGACTTCATCAGTGAAGAGTCCTCGAAGATCTACGATTCCGAAGGCACCCTGCTTACGGAGATCGGCACCTACTACCGCGAGAACA
>JAILQT010000058.1 GCA_024698805.1 Solobacterium sp. | reverse complement strand
TACCAGGGAGAAAACAGACATGTTTGAGAGGAACGGACTGGCTGCGGATGCGTCTCTAAAGGAACTCATGGATGCCCGTCGATCTCTGTTTCCGTATATTCCGTATATTCTGTTTTACCGTCGGATTCAAGCCGCGCTTTTACGGCATCCATGAGTTCCTTTAGAGACGCATCCGCAGCCAGTCCGTTCCTCTCAAACATGTCTGTTTTCTCCCTGGTATAGACCTGGATGCTGCCGGTGCCGGACGAGAAAGCATAGCCTACATTATTCAGATCGCCGCCGGGCAACATTGTCCAGCTGAGTTCATCGATCTCAAAGGACACATACGTGGTATCCGCAATGCTGTATATGGCACCCTGCGTGTCAGATTCTTCAGGCATTTCTTCCTCTGTTTCTTCCTGTTCAGGTGTCTCTTCGGCAGGCGTCTCAGCCTGTTCCTGTGTCTCTTCTTCCGCAGGGGCTTCTTCTGCTTTTGATCCTTCGGCTGCCGGTGCTGACGAGCAGGCAGTCATCATAAATACAGATAAAAATGCAAGAAATAAACGTTTCATATGTTTTTCCTCCGTCTCTTTACAGATCTTATCCCTTTATGCTTTCCAGGCTGCGGTATTCTCCCTCAGCCAGTCTTCCCATTCCTTCATGCCTTCACCGGTCTTAGCGGATACAGGGAAAATCTTAATGACTGGATTCAGGCGGCGTACCCGTTCGATGCATTTATCGAGGTCGAAATCAAAATAGCCCAGGGCATCCGTTTTCGTGATCAGCAGCACGTCGCTCTTTTCGAACATCAGCGGGTATTTCAGCGGTTTGTCATCACCCTCAGGCACGCTGAGGATCATGACGTTCGCTGCCGCGCCGGTGTCATATTCCGCCGGGCAGATCAGGTTGCCGATATTCTCAAGGAACGCGAGGTCGATATCGCCGACACCCATCGCCTCAAGCCCGGTCCTGGTCATGCCTGCATCCATGTGGCACATCCCGTCTGTATGGACCTGGACGGACCTTGCGCCGGCGGAAGCGATCCTCTCCGCGTCGACGGAAGCGTCGATATCCGCTTCGAGCACAGCGATGCGCAGTTCATCCTTCAGATCCCTGATCGTACGCATCAGCAGCGTCGTCTTGCCGGAACCGGGTGCGCTCATCAGGTTGATCAGGAATGTCTTCATGATCTTCAGTTCGCTGCGCAGCGCGTCTGCGTCCCTGTCATTGGATTCCGTAACGGATTTATGCAGTTCGATCACTTTCATTGCGCCCTCCACAGACAGATCTGTCTGTCCAGCCAGTCTGTAAATTCCTTCATACCCTCATCATGGAGCGCGCTGATCGGGAAGATCTCCATGTCCGGGTTGAGCTTCCGGACATATTCCCTGCAGCGGTCTTCATCAAAATCAAAGATCTCTTTCGTATCGATCTTGTTTATTAACATGCAGTCGCTGACCGTGAACATCAGCGGGTATTTTAGCGGTTTGTCATCGCCTTCGGGCACGCTGAGGATCATGACCTTCTTTGCAGCACCGACGTCGAATTCCGCAGGACATACAAGGTTCCCGACATTTTCAAGCACGACCAGGTCCAGGTCATCGATATTCATCTTTTCCATGCCCCTGGCCGTCATGTCCGCATCCATGTGGCAGCTGCCGCCGGTGTGGAGCTGGATGACGCGCACGCCTGTCGCAGCGATCTTCTCCGCGTCGACAGCGGAGTCCACGTCCGCTTCCATGACGCCGATCTTATACTTGTCTTTCAGGGCTTCGATCATCCTGAGAAGGACAGTCGTCTTGCCTGCCCCGGGTGAGCCCATCAGGTTGAGCAGGAACACCTTTTTTTCCTGCAGCGACTCCCTGACCTTCGCAGCTTCTTCGTCATTGTCCCTGAGCACGTTCACTTTTGTTTCATAGATCTCATACATACCATAAATCCTCAGTTTCTATGTAATTGCGTAATCATATACGGTCTTTTATTTCCGCTTCAGTGTTTTCAGATATGCCTTCTGTTCATCGCTGATGCGGTAACTCTCCACTGCCTTCCGGATCGTCTTGTTGTGCGTCCAGGTATCCAGCCTGTTTTCCTCCAGGTAAGGCACGACGCTGTCATATTGCTTTGCAAGTGCTGTCGCAAAATACCATGCAGCCATCATCCGGACATAGTATTCTTCACTTCTGAGTTCTGCTACCTTCTCAGGATAAGCCGGATCATACCTCTCATCCAGGAAATACCGCATCAGCGTCAGGATGCCGAAACGCACCGTATAGGTGTGTTCCGATGCCATCCACCGGTATGCGCATTCCAGAAGACGCACAGGATCCTTTTTCAGGGCCGTGCTGTTCATCTGGTCGCATGTGGCCCAGCTGCTGACATACGGCAGGAAACTCTCGATCTGCTGTATGCATGTGTCAAAATCACGGTTCCCCGCGATCAGGAATGCATGAAGCTGGTCCTCTTCGAAATATTCATGCGGCAGCGTGTTCAGGAAAGCTTCCGCTTCCTTTGTGCCTTTGATCTTTTTCGCATATGCGCGCAGCTGCGGCGTGCGGATCCCCAGGACCTTCTGCGGATCGGTGTCAGGTATGATCTTCCTGCAGAAGAGCGCATATTCCTCGTCACGCATCTCCAGGAGATCCTTAAGGATATCTGTCATATTCAGCCTCTCAGTACTGTCTCATAGGCATCGCGCAGCTGTTCGCCGATCCTTGTGATCGAGCGCTCTTCTGCCGTGACCATCCCGTTTGCCGTCGTATCTGCCGCCCTTCCTTCCGTGATCATCCGGATCTTCTGTACGAATCCGTCGTTGCTTACGGCCTTGTGGCAGTTGTAGCCGTCTACGAGCCACGGCCGGAATGCGCCGATATCCCTGACGAGCACGGGGCACCCGGAAGCCAGCGCTTCAAGAACGACGATGCCTTCGGTCTCTTCATAGGACGGGAAGAAGAAACAGGATGCGGCGGAATATGCGCCTTCGATGATCTCGCCGGCGATATAACCGGGGAAGATCACGTTTGCAGGCGGGTTCTCGACCAGTTCGCTGATCTCGACAGGGATGATGAAACGGGAGATGTCCCCGAACCATACGAATTTATAATCCGGCATCATTTTCGCAACTTTGACAAAGTCAGGCAGGCCTTTCCTGTGGAAAAGCAGTCCGACGCCGAGGACGACTTTGTCGTCTTCGCTGAAATGGAAGTATTCACGGAAAGCCTTTGCCTTGGCTTCGCTCCTCCGGAACCGATCGAGATCGATGCCGTTGGAGATCACGCGGATCGGCTGGTTCAGGCCGTATCTTTCCAGGATGCCCCGGGAATAGGATGTCGGCGTTATCAGCATATCCGCCTGTTTGTACAGCCCGATCAGCCACTGCTTGATGAACGGGGAGATCACGTTGGACAGCGTAAAGCTGTTGCGGAAATCCTCTTCGGTCGAATGCGCATGATAGATCACCTTCTTGTTCATGCGCCTTGCGTTATGGACCATTGTCACGCTGTTGATGCCGTATGTGTTGATATGCAGTATGTCGTAGTCTTTGCAGCGGGGATCGGTCGTGTATGCAACACCGGCCGCTTCCAGGGCAGTTTTCTGGTGATCGTAAGCCCGCCCCACTCCGGACTTACTGATAAGCTCTTCGCCCTCAAAATATAACAATATTTTCATTGGATCCTCATCTGTAAGAATTTACAGTTATATATTTTATCATATGTGGAAATGGAGTTATTTAAGAAAAACAGCTTTCAGCTCAAACTGCTGAAAGCTGTCGCGTTTCCGCTCAGAATATCCGTGATCGATGTGTTGCCGAATATCTGTTCCAGGATCGACTGCACGCCGTTGTAATACTGGTGGACCTGGCAGGACGGGGTGCCGTTCCTGCTGCAGAATCCGTCATTTTCAAGGCATCTGTTGATCTTGATCGAATCTTCCATCACCTCGATGATATCCCTCATCATTATCTGATCGGTGCTTTTCGCCAGGGAGAAACCCCCGACCTGTCCGCGCTGTGACTTTACCAGGCCGGCAGCCTGCAGCCGTTTCAGGATGCGCAGGGTCTGTTCTTTTTCAATACGCATGGCTTCTGCGATCTTACCGCTGGGAGTATATGCATCATTCTGAGCCAGAAACAATATGCAGCGGACTGCATAATCTGTTTCAATATTCATCTGCATATATAAGATCTCCTGTGTAATTATCATATCTTATGAATCGGGTCCCGCATAGGTCAACCAACAGGGGAATTATGAATATTTCGTGAAAATATTATTTTTTCCCTTTATAGACGTAGCCGGCCTCTTTCACTTTATCTGCGATATCGTCCAGGGATACAGGTCTGTCGGTATAGATGACGACGCTGCCGGCAGTGTGGTCTGCTTCGGCAGAGCGGATCCCTTTGATCTTCTTCAGGGAAGTCTCCACGGCATTCTCGCAGTGTTCGCACATCATGCCTTCCACCGCGACCGTCAGGGAATCCCCTGCGGTCTCTTCCTCCCGTTTGACGTTCCTGTATTTCACAGGCCTGTCGTGTGAAGGGTCATAGAGCTTAAAGCGGTTCAGGCGCAGCGCGTTCATGCAGACGGTGAAGCTGGAAAGGCTCATCGCCGCCGCGCCGACCATCGGGTTCATCTTGTAAGCGAAGAGGCCTGCCGCAAGCGGGATGCAGATAACGTTGTAGAAGAATGCCCAGAAAAGGTTCTCATGGATATTCCGCAGTACGCCCCTGGAGAGCCGGACTGCGGCTGCCACGTCGGTGAGCCTGCTGTTCATCAGGACGATGTCGGCTGAATCGATCGCGACGTCGGTGCCTGCACCGATGGCGATGCCGGTATCCGCACGCATCAGTGCCGGCGCATCGTTGATGCCGTCACCGACCATGGCGGTCCTGCCCTTTCGCTGCAGCTCGCGGATCACGGCTTCCTTGCCGTCCGGCATGACGCCGGCGATGACGCGGTCCACGCCTGCGAGTTCACCGATCGCCTTTGCGGTGCGTTCGTTGTCCCCTGTTAACATGACCACTTCGATGCCCATCTTCTGCAGTTCCTTCACAGCCCGGGCGGAATCTTCCTTGATCACGTCCGCTGTGACGATCATGCCGAGCAGGTCAAAGCCCCTCGCGAAGAACAGCGGTGTCTTGCCGGTTTCCGCATACTGCTGAGCATACCGGTCTGTTTCCGCATCGATATCGGCATAGCCGCAGATATATACATAGCTGCCGCCGCGGACCGTCTTGCCGTCGATGACGGCGGACAGGCCGCTGCCTGTCGTCGTCTTGAAATCCTGTGCGTCCAGCAGTTCAAGGCCGCGCTTTTCCCCTTCGGCAGTGATCGCTTTGGCAAGGGGATGTTCGGAATATCTTTCCAGGGCATACGCATAACGCAGAAGTTCTTCTTCGCTGACGCCCGGTGCCGGATGGATATCCGTCACTTCCGGCAGACCGGATGTGATCGTTCCTGTCTTGTCCAGCGCGCATACCTGTATCTTGCCTGCATTTTCCAGCGATTCACTCGTTTTGAAAAGAATACCTGCTTTTGCGCCTGTGCCGCTGCCGACCATGATCGCGACCGGCGTTGCCAGACCCAGCGCACACGGGCAGGAGATGACCAGCACGGAGATGCCGCGGGCCAGCGCAAAGGCAGGAGTCTGTCCCGCGATCAGCCAGCCTGCAGCCGTGATCAGAGCGGTAATGATGACGAACGGCACAAAATAGCCGGATACGGTATCGGCGATCCTGGCGATCGGTGCCTTCGTTGCGGCTGCGTCCGATACCATGCGGATGATCTGCGCCAGCGTCGTATCGCCCTGCACCCTTGTCGTGCGGCACTGCATATAGCCGGATGTATTGATCGTTCCCGCACTGACCGTATCGTTGACTGTCTTTTCAACAGGGATGCTCTCGCCGGTCAGCGCCGATTCGTTGACCGCGCTGCTTCCCAGGATCACGACGCCGTCTGCCGGGATGCTTTCACCGGGCCGGACAGCGAAGATATCGCCGACCTGTACGGCGTCGATATCCACAGTCTTCTCTTCCCCGTCCGTGACGAGTACGGCTGTCTTCGGCGCAAGCTTCAGAAGGCTCTTCAGCGCATTCGTCGTCCTGCCCTTGGACATGGCTTCCAGCATCTTCCCGACCGTGATCAGCGTCGGGATCATCGCTGCCGATTCAAAATACAGTTCGTTATGATAGACCTCCATCAGGTCCATGTTCGCTGCGCCTTCCGTGATCATGACGGTCATCTTCAGCACGACGACGACGCTCCAGACGAACGATGCCATCGAACCGAGCGCTACCAGCGTATCCATGTTCGGCGCTTTCGCTGCCAGGGATCTGAAACCCGAAGTAAAGAATTTATGGTTGATGATCATGACGATCACCGCCAGCAGCATCTGCACGACAGCCAGCCCGATATGGTTGTGCACCAGGAAGCCGGGCACCGGCAGGTCAAGCATGTTGTGTCCCATGGACACATACATCAGCACCAGCAGGAAGACGAGGGACGTCAGCAGCCTCTTCTTCAGGACAGGCGTCTCATGGTCTTCCAGCGCTTTTTCTTCCGCTTCATAGCGGTTCGCGGAGGACTCTTTCTTTTCTTCCCCCTTCAGGGATGCGCCGTAGCCGGCTTTCTCGACTGCTTTAATGACTTCATCCGGGGAGGCACTTCCTTCCACGCCCATCGAATTCGTCAGGAGCGATACAGAACACGAATCAACGCCTTCCAGCCCGGACACGGCTTTTTCCACCCTTGCCTGGCATGCGGCGCAGCTCATTCCCGTTACGATATACTGTTCCATATCCCCTCCTATTTCATCAGTTTCTGCAGCACGTCGATCAGTTCATCGACGGCTTCGTCTTTCCCGCTGCGGATATCCTGCACCGTGCAGGAACGCAGGTGGCACGCAAGCAGTTCCCTGTTGAAACTGTTCAGTGCCGAAGTCACGGCCGATACCTGGATCAGGATATCCGGACAGTAGCTGTCATTCTCCACCATCTTTTCGATCCCGCGGATCTGTCCTTCCGCCCTTTTCAGCCTGGTTAGAAGCTTTTTCTTTTCTTCTTCTGTTCTCTTTTTATGTCTTACAGTGTGTTCTTCTGTTTTCATATACACCTCACACTGCGTATATTATACCCCCTGGGGGTATATGTCAATGCGTTTACCCGCATAAAGTGATATGATGTCTGCGGAGGTGTCCGTATGAAACTCGCAGAAGCACTGCAGGAGCGCGCCGATCTCAACCGGAAGATCGAACAGCTGCGCACCCGCATCAATAACAACGTCCTGATGCAGGAAGGAGAGAAGCCTGCAGAGGACCCCGGCGAACTGATCGCCGAACTGAATGCATCCCTGAACAGGCTGCAGGAACTGATCGCGCTGATCAACCTGAAGAATGCACTGGTCGTCCATAACGGGAAGACCCTGACGGAACTGCTGGCGGAAAGGGATATCCTGACAAAGAAGATCTCCGTCTACCAGGATATGGTCGAAACCGCATCGGAGAACGTACAGCGTGCCAGGATGTCGGAGATCCGCATCCTCAGCGCCGTGAACGTCCGTGAACTGCAGCAGCAGACAGATGCTTTCTCAAAACAGCTGAGGCTTCTGGACAACACGATCCAGGAGATCAACTGGACAACAGAGCTCTGAAACAGAAGGTAGTCCGGGAAGGTGAATGTTATCTCTGCGGCGGAGAATGCGTCCGCACTCAGGAATGCAAGGGACTGCATTTTGATCATTGTTATGTCCCGACCGTGCATACCTGCATCGTTATGGATATCGTTATCACCAGACATTGATTCCCGGATGAGGGAGCGGCATGGGGACGGAAGCCTGAACGGCTTCCTTTTTTTTGGTCTCCTGTATTTTTGGGTGAATAAATAAGCAGGAGGTCTGAACATGTTCAATAAAGAAAAAATGCTGCGTGAAGCCGGTTTTACGAATGACCTTGTGTTCAAGGAGGTCATGCGGAAATATCCCTGGATCTGCAGACAGATCATTGAGCGGTGCTGTCCCCAGGCAGATACGGAGAATATGACGGTCTCAGCAGAATATGAGGTCATCGCCAGCATCGGCACGAAACGCATCCGTCTGGATGTCGTATCGGAATCTGCCCGGCACAGGTTTGACCTTGAGATGCAGACGTACGATATCGATTTCATAAAAACTGCCCGCTATAACGCTTCCATGCTGGATGTGCAGCTGGCAGCAGGCTCGCTTCCGAAAGACATGCCGGATGTTACGGTGATCTTCCTGTGCACATTCGATCCCCTGAAGCGCGGCATGCCTGTATATACGGCAGTGACCCGTCTGGCAGAGTTTCCCGATCAGGAGTACAATGATGGCAGAAAGATCCTTTTTCTCTCCCCGACTGCAGAAGAGAGGGCACCGGAACGTATCCGGCCTGTTCTTGAACTGCTGAAAAAAACGCACACAAATGAGGATGATCCGTTTGTATGCGAAGTGAAGAAAGCAGTTGAAGAGGTGAAAAAGGATACAGCATTCAGGGGGAAGCTTATGGATGAACTGCTGAAAGAAGACGCGATACGGCAGGAGGGCAGGATCGAAGGACATGCTGAAGGGCATGCTGAAGGACATGCTGAAGGATTGGCCGAAGGCAAAAGAAATACTGTTCTGACCGAGATCCGCGACCTGCGTGATTTCGGAATCGATGACAGCCGTATCCTTGAAAAGATCATAGTCTCGCATTCCCTTGAGCGGGATGAAGCTCTGGGACTGATGAAGGAAGCCTGAAAAACGCACACAAATGAAGATGATCCGTTTGTATGCGAAGTGAAGAAAGCAGTTGAAGAGGTGAAAAAGGATACAACATTCAGGGGGAAGCTTATGGATGAACTGCTGAAAGAAGACGCGATACGGCAGGAGGGCAGGATCGAAGGACATGCCGAAGGACATGCTGAAGGATTGGCCGAAGGCAAAAGAAATACTGTTCTGACCGAAATCCGCGACCTGCGTGATTTCGGAATCGATGACAGCCGTATCCTTGAAAAGATCATAGTCTCGCATTCCCTTGAGCGGGAAGAAGCTCTGGGACTGATGAAGGAAGCCTGAAAAAAAGCCTCAGAGAAGCTCTGCGAGTTTCCTGAGGTTTTCTTCTGTCGTTGCCCAGCTTGTCGCGAAACGGACAGCTGTATGGTCTTCATCCACGGTTTCCCAGAAGCTGAAGCCTACATGTTTTTTCAGCTCTTCCATCTGACTGTTCTCGAGGACGATGAACTGCTGGTTGGTCGGGGAATCCATGAAGAACGTATATCCCTTGTCCTTAAGGGTCTGCTTCAGGATCTCCGCCATCTCGATCGCATGTCTGGAGATCTTAAAGTACAGGTCATCCGTGAACAGCGCATCGAACTGGATGCCGATCAGCCTGCCCTTTGCGAGCATTGCACCGTGCTGCTTGACGCGCGTAATGAAATGCTTCGGCATGTTGCTGTGCGTGAAGACGACTGCTTCCCCGATAAGGGCGCCGATCTTCGTGCCGCCGATATAGAATACATCGACTGTCTGCGCGATGAACGGGAGATCTACGTCGGTATCGTTCGACATCAGGCCGTAGCCGAGTCTCGCCCCGTCAAGGAACAGAGGGATCTCATATTCTTTGCAGATATCGCCGATCTGCTGCAGTTCATTCCTTGTATACAGCGTGCCGAACTCTGTCGGATGCGTGATATATACCATGCCCGGGAACACCATGTGTTCATGGTTGCCGTCTTTCCAGAACGTCTCAAGATAAGCCCTGAGTTCTGCAGGATCCATTTTCCCGTTATGATGCGGGATCGTCAGCACCTTATGGCCTGTGAATTCAACTGCCCCTGCTTCATGTACGGCGATGTGTCCTGTCTCTGCCGTGACGACGCCTTCATACGGCTCCAGCATCGTATCGATGATCAGTGCGTTCGTCTGTGTGCCGCCTGCCATCAGGTAGACCTGTGCATTTTCCCTGCCGCATGCCTGGATGATCTTCTTCTTCGCGGATTCCGTAAACGGATCGCTGCCGTAACCGCTCACCTGGACCATATTGGTCTCGACGAGCTCTTCCAGTATCTTCGGATGTGCGCCTTCTACATAATCGCTTTCAAATGTCAACATATCATGCCTCCAATGTATGCAATGATATCATAAACATTTCTTAAATGAAGTTTTGTTGCCTGAAAAATCGAATATCTTTAAAATGAGTACAGGATCCTGGTGATCCGGGAGGTTTGAAATGAAAAAAAGTCTGTATGTAATAGTATCGGCACTCCTGCTGGCAGGGTGCGTCTCATCCGGCGGTTCATCGTCCGCTGCGGAAGAACCGGAAACAACACCGGAAGCGACGGAAGAGACAGCTGAGACGCCGGAACCGGAACCGCAGGAAACGGAAGAAACGGTCATACCGGAAGAAACAGAAGAACCGGAAGAGACAGAGGAACCGGAAACAGAAGAAAGCGGGTTTACATTCAAGCCCGGCGTATGGGCAGCCAATGACGGGTCTGTCCTGACCAGATATTTCATCTTCAATGACGATCTCAAAGCCGGCAGGGACTTCGACGCAGTCAACGGCCTGAGCATGAATTTCAATTATACGGTCGACGGGGAGAACGTCGTATTCTATATGGGTTCCGCCGACAACCCCGTCAAGGCATCTGCCACCGTGAGCGATGAGACGCATATCCTTCTGGAATGGGAATACGGCCAAAGCGAAGCCCTGATCTGGACCATGGAGAATGACGGGGACTTCAGCCCGTATACATCCACCAATCTGGAAGAGATGGCACTGGATTACTACGAGATGAATACAGGTGAACGGCCGGAATTCTCCGCTTCCGTCAACAATATCGACGGCACGGTAACGGTCCAGCTGTTCGATGAATTCGACGGTCACAATACGACAGCCGCATGGTATACGGTCGACCGGTTCACGGCCGAAGGTACCAACGACAGCAGCGGCGAACACGTCGATCTTGACGCATAAAGCGTAAAGAGTGAAGCACATGCTTCATTCTTTTTTTCTGTGTGGTATGATTACATGCAGGAAAAAAGGATTATGAAGATGAGGAAGCTGAGCGCCGCCCTGCTGGCGCTGCTGTTATGCATACAGCCGGCAAAGGCTGAAGGGATAAGCAGGACCGCCCCCGTATCCGTACAGGGATCCGCCGAAGTCATACAGGCTGCGAAAGCGGCGGTGAAGACCGGATGGGTCCATACGGAAAACGGCTACAAATACAGGAACGCCGACGGCACATGGGCAAAGAGCACATGGAAGAAGATCGGCGGTAAATACTATTACTTCGGCTCGAACGGCATCATGCGCACAGGCTGGCTGAAGCTGAACGGCAGGAAGTACTACTGCGCAAAGAGCGGGGCCAGGGTGAGCGGCTGGGTGATGATCAGAGACAGATGGTACTGCTTCACCGACAGCGGTGTCATGCGCACCGGATGGTTCTCCTATAAAGGCAAATGGTTCTTCTGCGGCGATAATGGCGTCATGAAGACCGGATGGGTACAGTATAAGGACAGATGGTTCCTGCTCTCCGAAGAAGGCGTGATGCTGACGGGATGGCAGAAACTTAACGGAAAGACATACTACCTGCAGTCCTCCGGCGTCATGAGCACCGGCTGGAAAAAGATATCCGGGAAATGGTATTCCTTCTCCAAAAACGGCGCGATGCGCACGGGCTGGCAGAAGATCTCCGGGAAATGGTACTTCTTCTCCGGCAGCGGCGTCATGCGCACCGGGTGGCAGAAGCTGAACAGCAAATGGTATTACTTCGGTTCGAACGGTGCGATGCGTACCGGCTGGCAGCAGATCAAAGGCAAGTGGTACTGGTTTGGCGATAACGGCGCCATGCGCACCGGCTGGCAGAGCGTGAACGGCAAATGGTATTACCTGCAGAGCGACGGGTCCATGGTCACGGGTTCCCAGACGATCGGATCCAAAACACAGCGGTTCGATGCGAACGGCGTATGGCAGAAGGAAGTCGTCATACCCGATATCGTTGCGGATTATGCCTATGTATTCGATGTGACCGGGAATGAAGTCCTGTATGCGAAGAATGAGAACGAGAGGATGTGGCCCGCGTCCCTGACCAAGGTCATGACCGTCCTTCTCGCGCTGGAGAATCTCAACCTCAGCGATACCATAACAGTGAAGCAGGAGATGCTGAATGACCTGGCAGGCCAGGGACTCAGCCAGGCCGGCTTCCGCGCAGGACAGACACTGTCGTACAGGGACCTGCTGTACGGCGCTATGCTGCCGAGCGGTGCAGACGCCTGCAACATCATCGCCTATGCGGTATCCGGGTCGACCGGTTCCTTCGTCGACCTGATGAACAGCCGTGCCCGCCGTTTAGGCATGATGAATACGCATTTCGTCAACGTCCACGGCAATGACGATCCCAACCATTATTCCACCGCCAGGGACATCGAGATCCTGATGGAGGCAGCCATCAAACACGATACGTTCCTGAACGTCATATCCACCTATTCGTATACGACCATGGCCGGACAGAGGCTGATCTCGTCCGTACTGAAGAAAACGTCAGGCTACGGGGGCGAATATTCCATCCCGGGTCTTGTCGGCGGAAAAACAGGCTATACGCCGGATGCGCGGTATAACCTGGCCGTGCTTACGAATAAAGACGGCCGCAAGCGCATCTTCGTGGTCGCACACAGCTGGGTCAATTCCTACCCGACGCATTTCCGGGATATCTCCCTGCTGGCAAAAGCATTCAATGAATGAGCACCCTGGGCGGGTGCTCTTTTCATCAAAAAAAGACGCAGCACGCGTCTTTTTCATATGGTTTATCCGAGCTGTTTGCGGACAGCTTCCTTAACATCGTCCATGTCGGCTGTCGGTTCAAACCTCTCGACGATATTGCCTTCCCTGTCGATGAGGAACTTCGTGAAGTTCCACTTGATATATGCCTTATCGCCGAACGTCTTGTTGTTCATATCCGAGAACTTCTTCAGCGCCGCATACTTCAGGCCTTTGCCGAAGCCTGCGAAAGGCTTTTCCGTTGCCAGCCACGCAAACAGCGGGTCAGCGTTCTCGCCGTTGACGTCGATCTTCGCAAACTGCGGGAATTCCGTTCCGAACTTGAGCGTGCAGAATTCATGGATCTCATCCTCGCTGCCCGGTGCCTGGTTCGCAAACTGGTTGCACGGGAAATCCAGGATCTCGAATCCCTGGTCCCTGAATTCCTTATACATCGCTTCAAGCGGGTCGTAATGAGGCGTAAAGCCGCAGCCTGTAGCTGTATTGACGATCAGCAGCACCTTGCCTTCGTAGTCCTTCAGGCTCTTCTGAGCGCCGGATCTTTCCTTAACTGTAAAATCATATACGGTTGTCATGATGTATTTCTCCTCTTCCTACGACATATTATATCCGAACAGAAGCGGCATATTAATTGATATGCCCGCATGTAAAAAACAGGACTTCATGCGAAGCCCTGTTGTGATCATTCTTCTTCCGGTTCGTCGAACCTTCTTTCCCGGTTCTCTTCCGGATACATGAACCGTCTCCAGAAGTGCAGCAGGATGTATACCGCGAAGACCGTGACTGCGCTGATCACGATACCGCGGATCAGATGCGGCGTAAAGAAATACAGCATCAGGATATGCTTTCCTTTCGGCACCTTTACCGCCATGAAGGCTTCGTCTGCCTTCAGGATCTGTGCTTCTTCCCCGTCGAGGTATGCGGTCCAGCCTTCGGAATACGGGACAGCGATCAGCACATATTCCTCATGTTCGGTATTCAGCGAGATGAACATGCCGTTGGTGCGGACGTCGACGATCTCCGCCGGATGGACAAGTCCGCTGTTCTGCACTGCCGTCTTTTTATACGGCTTGGCAATGACCTTCATATCGTCGAACGTGAATTCGCCGGCCTCATTGAATGTGATCAGGATCTCATTGACTGCGGAAGCGGAATGACCCGTATTGATGATCCAGTCATGCTTGCCGCCGTACATATGGTGCGCAGGCGTCAGTGCGTTCAGCTCGCCGCTGAAGGAAGGATTGACGCTGTGGTCATACGCCGCGTTGAACACCCAGGTATATGCCTTGAGTTTGTTGCCCTCGTTCTGCAGGTTCTCAAAATACACCATGATGTCGGCGTTTTTGATCTCGTCAAAGGACAGATAGATCTGAGCGCCCTTTTCCCGTACGGTGATCCGGTTCGGCTCGACCGTTACGAGTTCGCTGCCTTCCTGACGGAATGATACATTCTTCAGGATCTTTTCCGCCTTGTATTCATCTTCGCATTCATCCAGGACGATAACGCTGCTCAGCGCCTGTTCCCTTTCATAGGGCTTCATCGCCAGATAGCTCTCTTTGCTGAGGGTCTTCGTAAAGCCGGATACGAGGGAGACCGGTTCGCTGCTCTCATACAGCGTGAGCGTCTTGTTCGTCCAGCGGTTCCTCTGCTCATCCCTTTTGACACTGTACCCGTAGGCAGGGTATTCGCTCCTGTCCGCGGGCGTGATCTCGTATTTGACGCCCAGCAGATGCATGAGCGAAGACCTGTTGTCCAGCGAACTGTAGCCAAAGTTCCACGGGCTCGTATTCATGCCCAGGTGGGAATGGAAGTCGTCGATATCCTGGTTGTAATAGCTGTAATAGAAATCGATGCCGGAGATGCCGGTCAGGGAACTGGAGTTCCTTGTCCTGCGGCCTGCCCTCTCGCTGTAGCGGATATTGTCCTCATCGGGATCGAGCATCGTCTTCCCGCCGCTCTCCTGTACCGCAAGCAGTGCCTTTCCGCTGTCTACCTGGCCAGCGATATGGTACAGCCCGCTCCAGGAGAAATTGTAATTCGGCGGCAGCATCAGCGAGAACGCTGTCAGCAGGAATACGACCCCTCTTGCCAGATCCCTGTTCAGTTTCCTGACTAGCATGAGCACAAGCGGCGCGGCACACAGCAGGATCAGGGATACCTCCATCGCCCTGCCGATCTTCTTCGATACAGCGCAGAAGATGACGGCGGATGCGGCAGACATCATGAACATGATCAGCAGTTCGCGCGTCTCCATCCGGATCATGCGCCTGTCGTTGTCGGCAGCGATCAGCGCCGCTGTAAACGGATAGACGAACGTCCACCGGAATGCTGCATAGCTGAAGCCGTTGGTCACGGAACCGACGGCCGGCAGGAACAGCGAGACGGTCTCGATCGCGAACAGTACGCCGAGGATGCGGTTGTTCTTATGCCGCAGGATCATCGTGAACACACAGATGATAACCATTGCGGAAAGACCGATAAAGGCGTCTGTTTCGGTATTGTAGGAGATCATAAGTCCCCGGATGATATAGGCGATATAGTTCGGGCTGTAGATCAGCGGTACGCTGTGTTCGATATGCAGGCGGTTCTGTGCGAACATGTTCATCAGCGATGGCAGCTGCAGCCCCATGCCGATGAGGAACCCGGCAGCCGAGGGCACCAGGAACGCGAAGAACATCCGGAAGAACGTCCTCCTGTCCTTCTTCACCTCCTCATCCATGATGAACCGCACGATGCAGTAGACCAGGATCATGATGCTCATGTTGTAGGTGAAGTAATAGGAATAGACCATGCATGCGGCATAGACCGCGATATAGCGCAGCGGGCTCTCCCGGTTCCAGATCCTCTGCACGCCCGTCATCAGCAGCGGGAACAGTATGAATACATTCACCATGTCCGGCTGCTTGAACGCGATGAACAGACCTGCGGAGAACGTATAGATCATGGCACCGAAAAGCGTCGATCCACGCTGTCTTCCCGTATAGGTGCAGTAATGCGTGAATGCGAGTCCGGCGCAGTACATCCGCAGGACGATCACGCCCTCAAAAACATACTCGCTGAGATCCGCCGGGAAGATAGCCGCGAACCAGTTGAAAGGATCCAGTACCGTGCAGCCGAAGACCGCCGCCGTATCGCTCCCGTAGCCGAGGGCCATATCGAAAAGGCGGATCTTCCCTGCCAGGGCATCATGGATCCACTGTCCGGTATATACGAACCTTGTGAACTGCTGCTCCAGGCCGTCAACGCCCCAGATCATCGACTTTCCGTACCTGTAAAAATACAGTCCGAAACATGCGGCGAACATAAGGACGAACATCAGCGTATACAGCAGAAGGTATCTTTTGGAACTCATCTGTTTATTCATCTGTACGGATAAATTTTACTACATTCACTGTCGCATAGGGAATATTGGGATCGAACAGCACCTCGGTGATCTCCGTCGTGCACGGGTAGCCGACTGCACGCAGGTAGTCCTCCAGATAGGTCGTCGGACTGTTTGTCAGGAGGTAGGTATTGTCATAATCCACAAGGAGCTCCTTGTAGGAGGAAGCGCCTGAATGCGCAAGCTGTCTTTCACGGAACGGGGATTTCGTCAGCCAGCCGCCGACGACATAGGCGTTCTGCAGGTCATAGTCCATGACCGGCACGAACCGGTAGGAGGATTCGACGTTGATCTCGAATACATAGTTGTTCTCCTGGTGTTCCGCAACATACCGGTTCCACATGTCCGCATGCCAGTCCTGGTTCCGGTAGGCGATGATCTCCTTGAAGGTGACCCAGCCGGTCATCGCCGTCATCGCGAGCAGCACGGCCAGCGCCGGCTTTTTGAAGCCTTCCGGCATGGAAAGCTCATGTTTCTCCGAGAGCAGGAAGGCACACATCATCGCGAACAGCACCAGCATGAAACCCTTCGCCACACGGTACGGGTACCTGCCCTGCCAGCACAGGTACAGCGACAGGACGACACATACCGCGATCATCGTAAGCGTGCTGAAAAGAAGCCGCTTCTCCTTCCGGAACGCCGCAAGCGCTGCGAGCACTGCCGCGATCGTCAGGATCAGGGAAGGCACCATGCCTTTATCCGTCATTGCCGTCTTCAGGATCCGCAGCGTCTTGTGCAGGTGGGTCTCTTCTTCCGATGTCTGCGTAAAGAGCTCCTCACCCCTCTCTGCCAGCTGCGCGAGATCTTCTTTGGTGATCTCCGAAGCGATATTCAGACCGTAATTGTCCAGTACGGGAACGGTCTCCGCCGGGATGCCCAGGCTGTCGTACAGGTCGCTGTTCGTCTCATACGGGGGAAAACCGTAATAATCCGTGATCTCGGCACGGTAATCGTTGTATTCCTTGTAGTTCACCCATTCCCCGGAGCCGTACTGCATGATCTCGATGCCGAACGTGACCGCGAGCAGCACCGCCAGGGATGCACAGATGCATACCGTATGTTTTTTCATCAGCGGCTTTTTCCGGCGAATGTTTTCGACCGTCTTCTCCTTTGTCAGCAGGATGATGAGGAAAAGCGGGCACAGCATCAGGAAGCACATCCTGCGGATGCAGAAGCTGAGCCAGAACAGGACTGTGACAGCGATGCTGTTCGGCAGGCTGCCGCTGTCATCCGTGTAATACAGGAAAACAGCCGTGGCAGCGCAGATGGATGCGGTGACGGTCCACTGGAAGATAAAGAAGTCCAGCATGAATACCATGATCAAAACGCTCCCGGCTGCGATATAGGTCATTAACCTCTGTTTCGTATCCCTGCACAGGGTAAGCACCCGGTGCAGCACGGACGTGATGCAGAGGTAATTGATCAGGACGATCATACAGCCGTAGAAGTCGATGCCCCGGAAGGCCGCGCAGAGCCGGCTCAGCGGATAGCCGAGCACATACTGGATAAATATCAGATGACCGTCGGGGATGCCGTCATAGAGGCCGGCAGAGATCGCCTTGAAGGTCATATCGTCATTCGTGTTGTAATACATGCCGTAGCGCAACGCAAAAAAAGCCACCGCCGCAAGCGGCAGTATATAGGCTAAAACAAGATCCGTTATTTTCCTTTTTCTGTCTTCATTCATATGCGTTCCTCAGGAAGATACGGCAGCAGGGATTCCGTACGGTCTGCTGTCAGTATGAAATAGCCGAAACGGGAGGCGCTGTCATGCACGGCTTCATCCGTGATCTCATTCAGCATCCTGTCCTCGATGCGGACTGCGGGATCCTTTTCGGCCCTGTCCAGCACGGCGAGGTCCTCACGGCTGAAAACGAACCGGATGCAGGCAGACTGCCTTTTGCCTTCGAAGGAAGGCACGACCTCTTCGCCGAGGCTGATGCGGATCACGTCCCGGACGAAGTCATTGCCGCAGGAGAGCCGGACAAGGTGCGAACCGATGCAGTCGCCGCCCATCCTGCCGCCGATCTCGATGATCCGGATCCTGCCGGCACCGTCGATGCGTATCTCCGAATGCGACGCGCCGTTTTCAATACAGAGTGAATCCAGCGCATGGAAGATCACTTTCCGGACCTTTTCCGTCATGGCTTCATCCAGGTCCGAAGGTTCCAGATGCGCCGTTTCGACAAACCCGGGCGCCCCGGTCGTATATTTTTTCGTGACGGTCAGGAAGTAATGCCTGCCCCGGCACGAAAGACATTCCACGCTGTACTCTTTCCCTTCGGCGAACTCCTCCGCCAGTGCCCTGTGCTCGAAGCTCTCCCGCTTCGCATGCGCAATGGCTTCTTCCAGGCCTTCGCTGCTGCTGAGCTTGGTGATGGCGCGGCTGCCGGACCGATCGGTCGGCTTGATGATCAGCGGGTAGGACAGACCTGCGTCCGTCACCTGCTGCGCGGACTCGGCGATGATGCTGCGGACAGACGGGTCGCCGTGCTCCTCGAAGCACATGCGCATCGCATGCTTGTTCGTGGACATCGTCGTGCATGCCATCGAGTTGCCTGTCAGGTGCATCTTTTCCGCAATGTAATTGACTGTCACCGCGGCGAGGTCGCTGGAGATCGAACAGACGCCGTCGATGCCGATCTGCCGGCATTTCTCCAGGATCTCATCCTTTTCAATGATACTGATGGGATAGAAGTGATCCGCGAGCGTCTCCCCGATATCGCCTGCTGCCCACGCGAAAACATGAGTCTCAAGACCCATTTCTTTTGCTTTCACGATCAGCGGCGCCTGCAGGTACGAAGCACCGATCACTGCCAGTTTCTTCATCAGTTCCAGTCACCCCAGAAGCCGCTCTCCAGCTCCTTTTTGTAGTCCTTCATCATTTCCAGATAGTTCGTATAGGCAGGCTCGAAGCCGAAGTCCCTCTTTGCCTTGTCCATGGAGAAAAGGTAGGTCGGGGTATTGTTGGGCTTTTCGGGCCTGTAGATGATATTGCTCTTTTTATCTTCCGTGAAGACATCGATCACGGCTTCCGCCTGTTCCTGCAGATCGACCTGGATATGGCCGGTCATATTGTACAGGCCGTAAGTCTTTTCGCTTTCAAGCGCTAGGCAGTAGGCTTCCGCGACGTCCTTGACGTAGATGATATCCCTCTTGATATGGGGGTTGCCCCAGATCTCGATATCCTGTCCGGCCTTTGCCCGGTCGATGAACGTGGCGATGCCGGATTTGAACGGCCTGCCGTTGACCATGTATGTGCCGTGGGGACCGACGCCGTAAACAGGCGGGAAACGGAACCAGGCGCACTGCAGACCGTGCTGCTGGTTGTAGTATTCCATGACGTCGTTGGCTGCGTTGCGGCTGATCACATAGACGCAGTGGTCCCCGGTAAATTTGAAATCACGGGGCTCATCCTCGGTGATCGGGTGTTTTTTGCCCCAGGCGTTCGATACATCGCCGTACGAGCAGTTGGAGATCACTTTCCGGATGCCGTTTTTGCGGCAGTATTCCAGGATGTTGACCGTGCCGATCACATTGACTTCAAAGTAGTCTGCCGCATTCTCAACGTCTTTCAGGTCTGCCGTCGTATTGGCCGGCAGCAGTCCTGCAAGGACGATCACGCCTTCGACATCCTCTGTCGGAAGCTTTGCATAGTCTTCTTTATTCGTTATATCAAGCGTGAAGAAATCCGCACCCATTTCCATGAGCTTCGCACCGAGCTTCTGATTCCGTCCCGTCGCCAGTACCTTTTTTCCTTTTTCCAGCAGTGCTTTTACGGTATACATGCCGATAAAGCCTGTTGCGCCGATCACGATGACCATATCATTCCTCCAAATTCCGCTTCTCATGGATCACATAGAGCGGTCTGTTCTTTGTTTCATTGAATATATTGCCGACATAGACGCCGACGATCCCGATCGCTGTCAGCAGGATGCCGCCGATGAGGTAGATCGATGCGACGATCGTCGCCCAGCCCGACGGGAAGTCGTGGACCAGGGCGGAACGCACCAGCAGGTAAACGATATAGACCAGCGACAGGAATGCCGTCAGGAAGCCGAGCTTCATCACGAACAGCAGCGGTTTGTTCGACTGTGCCGTGATGATCTCAAACGCCATCTTCATCTTTTTGCGGAAGTCATAGGAAGACTTTCCTTCAAAACGCGCATCCTCTTCGATATCGATCGCCGTCTCATTGAAGCCGAGCCAGCGGATGAACATCGTGAACGCCCGGTTCTGTTCGCGCATGCGGCAGTAGCTGTCGATCACGAGCCTTGAGGAGATGCTGAAGTTGCAGATGGAGCTGTCAAAGACGCCGTCTGTAAAATAGTCATAGACCTTGTAGAAAGACCTGGACAGGAACTTCGTCAGGAAGCTGTCCTGCCGGTTGACGCGTCTGGCGAAGACGACGTCATAGCCTTCCTGTGCCTTCTCATACAGCTTGATGATGGATTCCGGCCTGTCCTGCAGGTCGCAGTCCATGACGACCACCCAGTTTCCCCGGCTGGCATCCAGCCCTGCCGTAATGGCCCGTATCTGTCCGAAATTACGTGAAAAGCGGATCCCTTTGACTTTCGGATCCTTTTCACAGATCTTTTTGATATCCTCCCAGGAATTCTGGGGATCATGGTCATCGACGAGGATGATCTCATAATCCGCACTGATCTGCGACAGGGACTCTGTCAGCCTCCTGTGCAGTTCGGGGAGCGCGGCTCTGCAGCCGTATACAGGTATTACAACACTTATTTCCATCTTCAGACCTTCCGGCATATCAAAATTATGCCTGTTCTTTGTCAAGAATGCAAATGACAAAGGTACTGCTTCATTCCGTCACAAAACGGAATACGCTGACGGTTCTTCCCGGATCCAGTTCGGGATGCAGCTTCTCGATGAGTTCGATGCGGCACGGCCTGCCGATCGAATCGAAGTAGTTCCTGATATATTCGACCTTCTCCGTCGCATAGGACACATAGTATGTGTTCTCCTTGAACAGGATATCGGAGAGATGCTCCGCATCCGCTTTTTCCATCTGCCTCCTCCGGAAGGCTGTCTTGGAAGTCCAGCCGCCGACGCTGAAGACATTGGAGTCGTCACCGCTGAAGGCGAACGTGAACCGGTGCGGCGTCTCGAGATAGATCTCATAGATATAGTTGTTCTCCGGATGCTGGACGGAAAGATCATACCAGGTATTGTAGATGCTGTCCTCGTTCTTCAGCCTGTAGGCCTCGTTGCGGATCGTCAGCAGTTCCGTGCCGCACATCACGGCAAATAACAGGACGCATACCGCTGTGAACAGGTTCAGCTTCAGCGGCGCAAATTCGATCTTCCCATACAGGAGCGCAAGCGAAGCCATCGCATGGATGAACATGAGGCCCATCGATACGCGCAGCGGGAACCTGCCGCTCCAGCAGAGATAGACGCACATGGCCAGGATGCCGCAGGAGATCAGGATCTCCGTGACCTGCACGGAAAGGTCGGACTTATATGCATACAGCACGGCCAATGCCAGTACTAACGACAGCAGCGTCAGGAAGATGCTCTGCCTTGCCAGCAGCGTATCCATACATTCCACAAGGGCGGACTGGATCCGGCTGAAAGCGGGTTCTTCCGTAAACTGCGCTTCGGCATAATCCGCGATGACCCGCAGCTTCGCCGCGTCGAGATCGTCGATGAAATTCAGGCCGTAGCGCTTGATGACGGTGAACTCCTCATAGCTGATGCCGTTTGCTTCATAGAATTCCTGATTGTCGGTATAGGCGGGGAAGCCGTAATAATCCATCAGGTCGCTGCGCGCATAGTTATATTCGTTATATGCCTGCCATTCCGGCGTGTCATACGCTTTCTTTTCAATGAATTCCGTACCCGCAAACAGTGCGGCGAAGACAGCCATGGCTATGAGCACCTTCATGCGCGGCTTTGCGTCTTTGTCCTTTCCGAACAGTTTCCCCGTGATGCCGCCCTTTTTCAGCACAAGCAGGCCGATGACCGGCGTCATCATGTAGAAGCACTTGTAGCGGATCACATAGGACATATAGAACAGGAAGACGACCAGGATGATATTGGCTGTCGAATTCTTATCATCTGTATAATACAGGAACATGCCTGCTGCCCCGGCAAACGCGGAGATCACCGTCCACTGGAACGATACCGACTCCAGCAGCACGGTCAGTACGGTGATGCCATAGACAAGCAGGGCAGCGCCTGTCATGGTGAAGAAGCCGGAACATCTTTTCAGAAGCCTGCTGATCACGGCGCACAGCGAGATATACATCACGGCGCACAGGATGATGCCGTACCAGTCCAGTGCGGAGAACGTCCTGTACAGGAATGCCAGCACCTGGCCGAACGTATATTTCATGAATATCAGATGCGGTTCGCATACGCCGTCAAAAAGACCGGATGCCATTGCCCTGAGCGCCTGGTCGTCATTCGTGTTGTAGTAAAGGCCGTACTTTTTATAGAATACGAACATGAACGCAAACGGCAGGACATATGCGTACAGCCAGCGTATGACATCGTTCTTCGTGATCTTCATAACTTCAAAAAGCAGACATTATCTGTCTGCGTACATCCTTTCATAATAATTCCGGTATTCCCCGTTGACGATATGGGTCCACCAGTCACGGTTGTCCAGGTACCACCGGATCGTCTTCTGGATACCTTCTTCAAAGCGGTATTCCGGCACCCAGCCCAGCTCGTTCTCGATCTTCTCGGGATCCATCGCATAGCGGAGGTCATGACCGGGCCTGTCCTTGACGAATGTGATCAGGTCTTCGCTCTTGCCGAGTGCTTTGAGGATCGTCTTTACGACATCAAGGTTGCTCTTTTCGTTATGGCCGCCGATATTGTAGACTTCGCCGTCCCTGCCGTTGCGGATGATCAGGTCGATCGCCGAGCAGTGGTCCGTGACATAGAGCCAGTCCCTGACATTTGCGCCTTCGCCGTATACAGGGATCGATTCGTCTGCGAGCGCGCGGGAGATCACGAGCGGGATCAGCTTCTCCGGGAAGTGATACGGCCCGTAATTGTTCGAGCATCTGGAGATCGTGACGCCGAGGCCGTATGTCCTGTGATAGGCGAGCACGAGCAGGTCCGCCGCAGCCTTGGATGCGGAATACGGTGAAGATGTATGGATCGGCGTATCTTCATGGAACAGGAGATCGGGCCTGTCCAGCGGCAGGTCGCCGTAGACTTCGTCCGTGGATACCTGGTGGAACCTCTTCACGCCGTATTTGCGGCATGCGTCCATCAGTACCTGCACGCCCATGATATTCGTCCTGAGGAAGATGCCCGGATCTTCGATGGACCTGTCCACATGCGATTCCGCAGCGAAATTCACGACGATGTCAAACTGTTCTTTCGCGAAAAGGTCTTCGATGAATTCCCTGTCGCAAATGTCCCCCTTTACGAAGGAAAAGTTCTCTTTCCCCATGACGGGGTCAAGTGTTTCCAGGTTTCCTGCATAGGTCAGAAGGTCCAGTACAACGATCTGGTCTTCCGGATATCTGTTCACCATCATATGGGCAAAATTACCGCCGATAAAGCCGGCGCCGCCTGTAATAAGTATTTTCATTGTGAATCCTTTCTTCTTACGCTTGTCTGCACCCTTCCTTTGGCGATATTGCGCAGATGTTCCCCGTACGGGCTGTTCCCGTAGCCTTTGGCTGCTTCAAGCAGGTAACTCTCATCGATCCAGCCGTTATAGAATGCGATCTCTTCCGGCACGGAGATCCTTACGCCCTGCACATCTTCGGCCAGGCGCACATATTCGCATGCCTTTGCAAGGGAGTCCACCGTCCCGGTATCCAGCCATGCGAAGCCCCTGCCGAGGATCTTTATATCCAGGGCTTCCTTTTCCAGGTAGATCCGGTTCAGGTCCGTGATCTCGTATTCGCCGCGGGCGGAAGGCTTGAGCTGCTTCGCATATTCCACGACGCTGCTGTCGTAGAAATACAGGCCTACGACCGCATAGTTCGACCGCGGGTTCGCCGGCTTCTCCTCAATGGAGAGGACCTTGCCTTCCCTGTTGAATTCCGCGACGCCGAAGCGTTCGGGATCGCTGACATACTTGCCGAAGACGGTCGCCCGTTTCTTCGTTTCGGTATTCTGGACGACCTCTTTCAGCATCCCGCTGAAGTGGTTGCCGTAAAAGATATTGTCCCCCAGGATCAGGCATACACTGTCATCCCCGATGAATTCCTCGCCGAGGACGAATGCCTGCGCAAGCCCGTTGGGCTTTTCCTGCACCTTGTAGGAAAAGCGTACGCCGAACTGCGAACCGTCCTGCAGCAGCCTCTCAAAGTTGGGAAGGTCCTCCGGTGTGGAGATGATCAGGATATCCTGGATGCCTGCCAGCATCAGCGTGCTGAGGGGATAATAGATCATCGGCTTGTCATATACCGGAAGAAGCTGTTTCGAAGTTACTTTGGTCAGCGGATACAGCCTTGTCCCGCTGCCTCCGGCAAGAATGATACCTTTCATGATCGACTCCTATAACAGAAATATCAGTATGCCCGTGATCATGATGCACAGGCCTGCAAATTTCCTTTTTGATATATGTTCCCTGAGTATGAAGTAGCTGATCGCCAGTACGAAGATCTGGCCGCATGCGTCCCAGATCGGGGACATGGAGAGCGGGATGACCCTCTGGGCAAAGACCGTGCACAGCGTGCTTGCGACCATGAGGCCGTACCCGAGGATGACCCTCCAGTTCAGGTACTGGTCGATCAGGCCTTTGTATTCCTGGTCGGCGGCTTTTTTCAGTACGAACTGCGAGATGCCTGCGATGATGACGCCGCCCAGCATGATGCCGCAGTGTGATACAAACTCATTCATCTGCCGTCACCACCAGATATACGCCGGTTATGATCACGAGGGCGCCGAGGATCATATTCCAGGTGATCGTTTCCCGGAATGCGATGAATGCGATCAGCATCGTCCATACGGAAGCCATCGCCCTTGATGCGTAGCATGTCGACAGCGGGAAACGCTTCAGGAACTGCTGCCAGAGGATCGCATAGATCCCCAGGATCATGATCATGCCGCCGTAGAACATGCACCAGCGCAGACTGAGGAAGCTTTCCCTCGCAGCCATTTTTGTAAAGTAGCCGGTGAAGGCATACAGCATGACAGACAGCTGCAGCCCGATCAGCGGCAGGAGCTTCTTTTTATCCGTCATATGTCTCACCGAAATACTGATGGATCACAGAGATGACCCTGCGGAGGTCTTCATCGGTCATGCCGTAGTACATCGGCAGCCTTGTCAGTCTTTCGCTCTCTTTCGTCGTATAGACGTCTTCACCGAAGAACCTGCCGTAGCGCAGTCCTGCAGGCGCGCTGTGCAGGGGGATATAATGGAATACGCTCTGTACGTCGTGCGACTTCAGGAAGGAGATGAAGTCTGTCCTCTCTTCGATATCCTTCAGCTTGATATAGTACATATGCGCGTTGTGGACACACCCTTCGGGAACGGACGGGACTTCGATCAGTCCTTTTTCCGCAAGCGGCTTCAGGCCTTTGTCATAGGTGTTCCAGGTACGGAGACGGTCTTCGTTGATCTCGTCCGCCATTTCCAGCTGGCCCCACAGATATGCCGCATTCAGTTCGCTGGGCAGGAAGCTGTCGCCGAATTCCACCCATGTGTATTTATCGACCTGGCCGCGGATGAAACGGGAACGGTTCGTTCCCTTTTCACGCAGGATCTCCGCCTTCTCGTTGTATTTCGGATCGTTGATCACGACAGCGCCGCCTTCCCCCATGGAGTAATTCTTCGTCTCATGGAAGGAGTAGCACCCGAAGTCGCCGATCGTACCGAGAGGCCTTCCCTTATAGGTGCTCATGACACCCTGCGCCGCATCTTCCACGACAAGGAGTCCGTGTCTCTTCGCGATGTCCATGATCGTATCCATCTCGCAGGCAACGCCGGCGTAATGGACGACGACGATCACCTTTGTCCTGTCCGTGATGGCCGCTTCGATCTTCGTTTCGTCGATATTCATCGTATCCGGACGGATATCCGTGAATACGAGGTTTGCACCGGCAAGGATCGGCGAGTTGGCTGTCGATGAGAATGTATAGCTCGGCAGGATGACCTCGTCACCCCTTTCGATGCCGCACAGCAGCAGCGCCATATCCAGGGCAGTGGAGCCGCTCGTTGTGAGGAGCACCTTCTGCGCATGGAATCTTTCTTCCAGCCAGGCGGAACATTTCTTTGTGAAAGCGCCGTCACCGCAGATCTTATGCGACTCGATCGCTTCTTTGACATATCCTATTTCTTTCCCTGTACAGGGCGGTACGTTAAAGTGTATAAAGTTTGTCATATTTTCCTCCGGAAACTCTTATATTATGGCCGTATTCACACGGAAAAGCAAAGCTTTCAGAGCCATTTCTTTTTTCGGAACCAGACCAGGCTGAGCACGACGATCAGGACGCTGACAGCGATCACGATATAGTAGCCGTGCGGATGCCTGAGTTCGGGCATGTTGACAAAATTCATCCCGTACCAGCCGGCGATCAGCGTCAGCGGCATGAAGATGGCCGTGATCACAGTGAGCAGGGTCATGATCCGGTTCTGCTTGATGCTCAGCTGCTCGCCCGTCAGGTCCCTGAGCTGGATGATATAGTCGCGCAGTTCCTGCACCTGGTCGCGCAGGCGTTCGATCCGCTCGCTGAACAGCCGGAAATAGCGCAGATTCTCTTCATGGAAGAAGCTGTTCTCATTTTCCTCCAGTTCCTTGGCCAGGTCGATCATATGCATGTAATGCGTATGCAGGTCCAGCAGGCCGTAGCGGATATCGTTCAGCTGCACCGGGTATGTCTCGATATCTCCCTTCATGATCTGCTGTTCGATATCATTCAGGTTGTTTTCAATATTGTCCAGCACATCGTGGTCCGGGGCGATCGTCTGTTCAAGGAAATCATAGATGAAGCGTTCCATGCTCGGGAACCTCCATTTCCTTGTCTGGCGGATCGCTTCCACGGCGTTGAGGGAGTAATCGTCCGCATCGATCAGTACGATCCCCTTCTCGTCCAGCACGAATGCCAGCTTGTATTTCGTACTGCCGAAATGGATATTGTCCGGGATATTCAGCGTGCCTGTCAGGGAATCATAGTTCACTACGGCTTTGGTGTTATGGATATGCGCAAGATCGATCTCGATGTCTATGCCCATATTGAGTCCCTCTGCATCCGCCGCATATTCTTCCGGCGTCAGGACTGCCGCGAACTGCCAGAGTGAAGAATGGATATCCTCTTTTGTGCACGGTTCGAGTGTTTCTTTGATCAGATAATACGGCATAATTCCACCTCTTTCATTATGATAACAGAAAAGAGAAGGTCTCATTCACGTAACCTTCTCTTTTGTCTGATTACTGATCTTTCAGATACTCGTGCCACGGGTTGTTGGGATCAGGGTCTGTCGGATCCCATCCGCACTTCGGATCTTCATAGCTGAGCTTCATCGCTGTCGGTTTGCCTAAAGGACCCGGTGAGCTTTCGTCCCAGAAGAAGTACAGAGGTGTGCCGACACGGCAGTGTTCATAGATCCACTTCGCGTCCCTTACCGTTACGCGGATGCATCCGTGGGATGCCCTTTCGCCGAGGTAGTTGTAGCAGTCAGCGATCAGCGCATCCGGACGCGGTGCGGAGCACGGTACGGAGTGGAACAGCATCGTCGGCGTGATACGGCTGGAGTACTGTCCCCAGACGTCGCCCATCAGCGGCGCCCAGCGGTACTGCGCTGTGATCGTATGGTAGCCGCTCGGGGATTCGTTGCCGACAGTACCTGTCGAGCAGATGAATGCGTCGAACGGGATCGTATAGTTGCCGCTGTCATCCTTTGCGTAGACAGTGATGCAGTTGTGGGACTTGTTGACATAGATCATGAACGGATAGGTATAGCCGTACAGCTTGTTCAGGTTGACATCGATCCACTGGCCGTTGTAAGCGAAGTGCCATGTCGTCCCGCCGATCGTAACGTCGCCGGTGACCTTCTTGTAGTTGCTGTCGAGGTAGTACCACTTGGAACCGTCCTTGACCCATCCTGTCTTCAGGGCGCCGGAAGCTGTGAAATAATACATCGTTCCGTCGACATTTGCCCAGCCTTCGCCCTGCATATGTCCGTCATCGTTCAGATAGTATTTCTTTCCCTTGATCGTCTGCCAGTATTTCAGCATGACGCCCTTGGAATCGAAGTAATACCATTCGTTCTTGATCTTCTGCCAGCCGTAGACCATCTCGCCGGTCTTCTGGAAGTAATACCATTCACCCTTGATCTTCTTCCAGCCTGTCTTCATGACGCCGTTGGATTCAAAGAAATACTTGTTTCCGTCGATCGTCTGCATGCCGGTCACATACCGGCCGTTTGCGTCGAAGTAATAGTATTTGCCGGCATTCTTCGCCCACTTTGTGGCCATCCTGCCGTTCGGACGGAAATAGTACGTCTTCCTGCCGACTGTCTGCCAGCCTGTCAGGGCGGAACCGTCCTTGGAGAAATAGAACCAGCTGCCGTTCAGCTGCACCCATTTGCTGACGACCATGACGCCGTTATCCTTGAAATAGTAACGCTTGGAGTCGATCGTGCGGATGCCTGTGACCATCGTGCCCTTGGCTGTGAAGTAATACCAGCTGCCGTCATCCTTGACCCAGTCTGTCGCCATCGCGCCGGAGCTCCTGAAGTAATACAGCTTGCCGTCGATCTTCTTGAATCCCTCAGTCTTGAACATGGATCCGTCATTTGTCAGATAGTAGTACTTGCCGTCTTTCCTGATCCAGCCGGATGTTGTCTGCCTTGCGCCGCTGGACTTCAGCCAGTATGTCTTGCCGTCCTTCTCTTTGAAGACGGAGGAAGCCATATAGCCGCTCTTGGAGAAGTAATAGTCTTTTCCGTTGATCGTCTGCCAGCCTGTCGCATAAGCGCCGTCTTTCCTGTATCTCCAGCCTGTATCATTCCTGATCCATCTGTCGATCTCTTTGAAGTTGGCTGTCAGTTTGACGTTGCCTGCAGGCATCGTGAACGTATAGGACTCATCGGAGGACGCAGCGACCTGCTTGGATGTCCAGCCCGTGAATACAAAGTTTGTTTTTTCTTCTGCAGTTACGGTAACGCTGTCGCCCTTCTTCGCTTCCGCAGCGCTGGAAGTGCCGGAATTGACCGTGACCGTATACAGTTTTTCATATACCGCAGTCAGTGTGACCTCTTCTGCGGGCATCGTAAACTCGATCGTGGAAGCTGTTGCGTCTTCCACGGAAATATTCTTGGAAAGTTCCCAGTTTACGAATTCATAGTGATCCTTTTTGTCTGCTGTTACCTTGACTTTATCGCCTTCAAGAGCTTCTGTGACCACTTTCTTCGCGATCTTGGCGGTGCCGCCTGTGATATTGATCGCATATTTTGTATCAGCCGCTTCAAAAGCTTCCGTTGCTGTTGTCTCTTCAGCTTCTTCGACAATGACCTCTTCCTCGGGGATCTCCTCTGCCGCGGGTTCCTCTTCGGTTACAGGTTCTGCCTCTTCTTCGGAAACAGGTTCTTCCTCTTCCGCTGCTGCCTCTTCTTCCTGAAGGGCTTCTTCAGCTTCGCGGACAGACTCGGGCATCTCTTCTTCGATCGCCTCGGGTTCTGCCGTTTCTTCGATCACCTCAGCTGTTTCTTCAGCTGTTGTTTCCGCAGTTTCTTCCTCCGCATAAACGGGGGTGGCTGCCGAAATATTGCTTACAAGGTTCATTGCCGCTATTGCCGCACATAAGAATTTAGCAGTTTTCATAATACCTCCCTTGTCACATGCTAGAGAATTATAACCTATAATCTTGGAAAATGCTTAATTTTTAACTGATTATTTTGCACTGTATCCGCACTTAAGGGCTTTCACAGAAAAAAAGACGCCTTTCAGGCATCTGTAAGGCGTGATTTCTCAATGACAGGCCGAAGGACCACATCTTTCCCGGCCTCATCATAGGCATGAATGCGGCTGAAGAGATATTCTGTCTTCCTGTCGAGCTCCTCCCTTGTCTCTGCGCCGATATACGCCCGCATGAAGTACGGGTGGTTTTTGTCGGTCACTTCGTTATCCTTATAGAAGAAGTCCGCCTGTAGGATATCCGGCATCTCCGCGACCACCTGTCTGGCTTCCCTCTGGTCCGCGATCACGGAACCGAGCTTCGTAAAGAAATATACGACTGCGTAGATCTTTCCCGTACGCGCGTCATAGTTTTTCAGCGTCCGGCCTGCTTCTTCGGGATCGTAGACATAGTCGAGCAGGAGCTTTTCGATATCCAGTCCGGTTGAATAGGTGATCAGTTCATGTTCGTAGCCGAGCAGCCTGCCGGCGATCTCGCATACCTCGATCCCTTCCGGCGTTTTAAAGAACTGCATGGAGAGGGCCCCCTCTTTCTGGCCGGTGCGGTCAGCGAACTTCTGCAGGATCTCCCTCGCTTCGTCATAGACTTCATCGATATTGACGGAAGGATAGACGTTCCGGTTGTCGGAAGGAATGTCCGTGCCTTTCTGCGGATTCTTCTCCCTGTCCGCGATCGACAGCGGGTAAACGACGCCGTCGTACAGCCAGGACATCATATTGTATTCGGGACCCTGCGAATATTCCTCGCACAGCACCTTTGTGCCGCTGCCTGCCGAATTGACGCGGGCAAACAGCTGCTTCAGCTCAGCTGCATCATGCACGACAAAGATGCCCCTGGAACCGTATCCGTCTACGGGCTTGATGACAAGCGGGAAACGCATGCCTTCCAGGTCGGCTTCCGTGAAATCTTCACCGAGGAGCCTGTTCTGAGGGACACGGATGCCGAGTTCCTTCAGCAGTGCCTTCTGTGTTCCTTTGTCACGGTATACATCCAGCATGTCCGGCTTCGCATACCATCTGAGGCCTGCCAGCCCGGCAGCCTTCGTGATCTGCTCGAACAGGAGGTCGGAAAAAGACCCGATGATGCCGTCGGCTTTTTCTTCGATGCACATCTTCGCGACTGCCTGTTCGTCACGGACATCGATATCATACGCCTTGTCGGCATATGCCTTTGCGGGCCCGTCCTTATATCCGTCGCAGACGATCGTGTATATTCCCATTTCCCCGGCCATCTGTACAAGTCGGATAAACTCGATCGATGAGCCGACAATGACAAGTCTGTGCATGTCCCACCTACATTTCTTTCCGCCGCACGACATAGTGCGGGTTCTTCTTCGTTTCATCGAGTACATGCATGAGGTATTCGCCGAGCATGCCGATGGAGAGCAGCGTCAGGCCGCCCATCGCCAGCATGACGAGGATCATGGATGTCCAGCCTTCCACCGTGATATGCCCCAGGAAGAAGCGGACCAGGATCACGATGCCCATGATCAGGCTGATCAGGAACGTGACGATGCCGATATCGCGGATCACGATCAGCGGGAAAGCCGTATGTGTTGTAATATCATACATCAGCGTTTTTGCCAGCTTGCGGAAGCTGTAGCCGCTGTGTCCGTACGCACGGGCGTCGTGCTGCACGTCGACATTGACCATCCTTGAAGAGAAGGCAACGAGCAGGTTGCCGATCTGCGGCCTGTGCACGGTCGTATCCTTGATCGCATCGACGATCACCCTGCGGATCATGCGGAACGATGTCAGTTCGAGATCCGGATCCTTATCCAACATCATCGTGGTCGCCTTCATCTGGACCCATGTGCCCAGTCCGCGGATAAAGTTATGTTTCCGGTTCTGGTATCTCGCGAGGACGACGTCGACATCGTCCCTTTCCTCCAGCACCTTTGCCATCTTCGGGATCTCCTCGGGCCTGTGCTGCAGGTCATCGTCCATCGTGATGATGATATCGCCGCTCACATAATGAAAACCGCAAAGCACGGCAGCGGGCTGTCCGAAATTGCGCGTCATCTGGAAGATCTTCACCCTCTCGTCCCTGCTTCTCAGCTTTGTCATGACATCCCAGGAATGATCATGCGACCCGTCATCCACAAGCAGCAGTTCAAAGGGTTCCTTCATCTCTTCATCAAATACTTTTTCCAGTCTTTCATAAAGTGTTTCAAGCGTGTGCTCGGAATTGTATACCGGCACCACTACAGAATACATTGTCATAAGCACCTTCACTTCGTACTTTGAAAATATATCATGATTGATGATATGCCGCAACAAGCAGCGCCGCAGAAAGAACATATCCGCCGGATACCGGCGGATATGGATCCCTTCAGTCTTTTTTACCTGTGTTACCGCTTGTCCCTGTCGATGAACTCAAGGGAGATCACGGCGACGCATACGGAAATAACGGTGATCACCAGCAGAACAGCCCAGCAATGATAGACATTCCCTGCGTTAAACATGTATTCCGCATTCTGGGCATAGGCACCGGATTCCTTCAGGAAATCCGCCACCCTGCCTTCCTTTCGGATCTGGTCGGTGATGAGCTTGATCGGCTTTATGCCTTCCACTTCATAGTCGCGGAACTGCCACAGCGTGTTCCACAGCGTGACCATCGGCTGCCCGTTGTAATTGCTCAGCGTGCACAGACCGTTGAGGCCCCATTTGGCGATCGTGAAATCCGTCAGCTTTTTCGCGGCGCCTTCGAGATAGATCAGGCCTCCCGAGAAGACAAGCTGGAACATCAGCATGAACGGCATGACCGTCATGGCGGTAGTCGTATTCCGGACGATGCAGGAGATCGCCAGCGACATCATGTCCGCCGCATAGGTGATCAGGAACAGCGTAATGCCGAAATCGAGCAGGAAGATGCCCGTGACCAGGCCTTCGGTCGGGAACTGCATCCCCGAATAGATGCATATGCCGAGCGTGATCGCCGTCTGGGCAGCGCACAGCAGCATCTGGTAGATCATATGCGCGGCGATATACGAAGTGATATGCATGCCGGAGCGGTGCTCCCTCTTGATGATCGGGCGTTCACGGCATACCGACTGGATCGAATTGAAGAAACCGTTCCAGATGCAGACGCATACAAGCGAGAAACAGCCGCTCAGGGTCCCTTCCTGGGTTTTGAAGATATTGTTTCCGACCGCGAAGATGACGAGTCCGGCAATGATCGCGGCCATGGGGAAGACTTTCCAGTCATTCTGGTAAATGAACATGCGAAGCAGTTTCCCCAGGTAGATGCCTGTCTGCTGGAACCTGCCCCTGTACCGTATTTTCTTTTCCATATCAGGACACCTCGCTTCCCGACATAAGCTGGTTGTACTTCGTGATCATCTCATCCGCCCTGCCTTCGCCGCCTTCATTTTTGGAATTGACCACCATGACGATCTGTTCCATCGTCTGCCTGTCAAAGAATTCACGCGCTTCGTCCGGGGAACCGTAGAAGGCCAGGCGTCCTACCCTTCCCGAGTCCCTCGCCAGCACGATGACCTTGTCGAAGAGGTCCGCGACACGGTCCGGCGTATGCGTGATGACAAGCACGATCTTCCCGCTGTCGGCGACAGAACGCAGTTTTTCAAACAGTTCCCTGGCAATGACGCCGTCCAGGCCGGAATCCGGCTCATCGAGGACGAACAGGTCGGGATCGCAGATCAGTTCTGTGCCGATGGAGATGCGCTTGCGCATACCGCCGGATTTCTTCGATACAAGGCCTTCCTTGCCGGATGTCAGGCCCAGGATATCCAGGACCTGGTCGACTTTCGCTTTTCTTTCATACAGCTTCACATTCGCGGGCATGCGCAGCCTGGCAGCGTCGAGCAGCGTATTCATGGTCGTATCGTTCATGCGCAGCAGGTCCTGCTGCGGCACGAAGCCGATCTTGTATTTCATCTGCGAATAATTTGTATAAACGTCCATGCCGTTCAGCTTGACGGTCGCATTGGCTTTTTCATAACCGATGATCGCATTGACCAGTGTGGTCTTGCCGGAACCGGAACCGCCGAGCAGCAGCACAAGTGACCCGTTGGGTATGACCAGGTTGATATCCTTCAGCAGATAGCGTTTCTTGCCGGATACACGCACGGTCCTGTCTTTCAGATGGACGACGAGGCCGGTATCCGAATCCCTGTCCTGGACGACCGGAGTCTCAAGCCGTGCAGGCTCCAGACCGCCGAGGATCGAACTGTTCTCATACTGGTCCAGATTGACGGGCCAGATGTTTTTCGAATAGCCGATCCACAGCGCAGCCATCCACGGGAAGACTGCCCAGAGGATGATCCACCGCACTTTCAGACCGAACACCTTGGCGATGCCGCTGACGACCCTGACCTTATAGACCACGACGCTCATCATGACGACAAGCGACACAAGGGCAAGCAGCAGGGTGCTGTTTTCATCCAGATCGACCAGGTCGTTGACGAAAGACAATGAATACGAAAGGATCTCAAAAATGATCACCATGATACCGTCGGATTCCCTGTCAGGCAGTTCGGATATCTTGTAATACCTGAC
>JAILQT010000053.1 GCA_024698805.1 Solobacterium sp. | reverse complement strand
CTGTCCTGGACCAGGACAGGTTCTTTGCGGTGCTCATGTCCCTGGAAGACGGCTGCGTGCGTGAAGAAGCCGTGCGTAAGCTAAGCGATCAGGACAGACTGCTGCAGTGTGCCGTACAGGATCCGGACGAGAATGTCCGCGCAGCTGCCGTATCTGTGCTGGATGACCCGCTCAGGAAAGCATTTATCGCCGCTTCCGACCGCAGTTCCCTTGTAAGGGAAGCGGCTGTCAGGACTCTCCATGACGGTAACGCGCTGTTTACGGTCGTACAGGCACATCCCGATCCCGCAGTGCGCCGCATTGCCGTGACGAACATCCGGGATGACGTCATCCTCCGGGATATCCTGATGCAGGATGCCGATGCGGGAGTCAGGCAGGCTGCAGCAGCGGGGATCAGGGATCAGGAGATCATTAAAGAACTGGTCTTTTCAGCGGAAATGGAGGGACGGGACAGCGAACGGCTGGAACTCACGCTGAATCTGCAGGACATCCCGGCACTGAATCACCTTGCGGAGCAGGACAGCGATACTGCTGTGCGCATCGCAGCCGTTTCAAAGATCCATAATCCCCGGCTCAGGCGTAAGATCGCCGCTGATCACAGTCTGAATGACCTGCTCCGCGCGGAAGCTGTCGCGGGACTGTACAGGGATGATGTGCTGCCTGTGTATCTTGAGGATGAGGAATGGGCAGTCAGCCTGGCGGCGATGACAGCCATGGAAGATCAGGAACTGTTCCTGAAGACCGCCTGCGATGAAGACTGCTGGGGTCTTTTCCGCGAAGAAGCCATCCGGCATATCACGGATGAAAAAGTGCTGCTCGATATCGCCCTTCACTTCGCAAGGGACAGCGTTTACAGCGATTCCCTTGCGGCTGCGGCAACGGAAACGATCAAAGCCCCTGATCGTCTGGTGCAGGTCGTGCTGGAAGCGCGTGATCCTTCTGCTTCGGAAGCTGCCGTAAAGAAACTTCACGATGATGAAAAACTCCTGAAGATCCTGGCCGGGATAGATCCGCACAGATGGGAACTGCCTGCGGATGACAAAGAGACCCGGGATTCTGCCGCGGAGAAGATAAAGATCATTGCGGCAGACAATATCGGGGACAGACAGCTGCTTGTTGAGCCCGTGCTCGCAGCCCCGGACAGCCGTTTCAAACGGCACTGCATACGCCTGCTGGCGGAACAGCCCGATATCCTGCTGGAGTATGCGGATGCGGAAACAGATGACGGTGCATTGCAGTATGTGCTGGAGAATACAGCCGATCCGGGCGTGCTCCGGCGTATCGCTCTGAAGGACAGTGATCTGGAGCTGCATGCGGAAGAGAAGCTTTCCTGGATCCGCCGGCTGGATGAGACCGGACTCTGTGTCCCGGACGAAAGCAGGATATTCATGTATCCGCCGTACAGCGGGGACGGACCGTATGTGTTTCTGAACTGCAGCGAATGGGACGGGGATATCATCCCGGAAACGGTACGGCAGCTGAACCGGGCAGGCTTTCATGTCTGCTATGACAGCCGCGTATTCGATGCATTCCTCTGGGATACGAAGAGGTCGGAGATGATCGCGGGATGCACGGTGTTTATGGATATCCATACCCCGTGCAGGAAGACGTCGCATATACGCTTTGCATGCAGGGAATATGCGGAACAGCTGAAGAAACCGTATGTGTATATCGAGATGGACGAAGCGTACCGGAAGTATTATGAAAATGATGACCCGGAAGACTTTGCCGGCAGTCCGGAAGAACCGGATTTCATGGATAAATGCGTGAATGCCCTGGCCGCAAAAGGCCTGAAGCCGGATATGGATGCACCGTCAGGGAAAACGGATGAGGTCTTTGACCCCGTGCTCATATACTATGAGCATTACGGCGACGGGGACAGGGGATATGCCTGGAAGCGCAGGAGGAGCTGCGATCTCAGGACGCGCACGGTTTACAGCTATGACGGAAAACAGCTGACGGATGACGGGGGACCCGTATACCTTACGGATGAGGAACTGTACCGCTGTCTCGGGTGGAGATACGCAGGCTTCCGGCTGAAAAAGAGGGAGGATCAGGATGATTACGTCCCCACGGAAGAGGACAGGTCCTTCATGCACAGACTGTGCCTCCTGAAAGGCAGCCCGATCCCGGAGATCGATGAGGAATACAGGAAGGCCGCAAAAAGGACGGAGGAAAGCCGTCAGGATTATCCGTATATGGATGAGTTTGAATATATCGACTCACAGTTTGATTAGCATCCCTTGACAATTTGCATAATATGCATTAGTGTGAATAATGCAAAGAGATAAAATGTCTACGGAAAGGAGTTTTGTATGAAAGGCGAAAACATCATCATCGGCGAAGGTACGGAATACCCGCTGAAAGGCATACTGGCACTGCCGGACAATACGGATGAAAAAGTCCCTGCAGTCGTATTCGTGCACGGCTCCGGCGCAAGCAACATGGATGAGCAGATCTATAAGCTGACACCGTTCAAGGATCTTGCGATCGGACTGGCTGCGCACGGGATCGCATCTGTGCGCTATGACAAAAGGACTTATGTACATGCCCGGAAAATGAGGAAGACACTGGTCACCGTCAAAGAGGAGACCATCGAGGATGCCGTCCTGGCGGCTGACCTTCTGCGCCGCGATGCGCGCATCGATCCGGACAGGATCTGGATCGTCGGCCACAGCATGGGCGCCATGCTGGCACCGCGCATCGACGCCGAGGGAGGGAACTTCCGCGGCATGGTCCTGATGGCAGGCACGCCGCTGAACCTCGAAGATATTGTCGTGCGGCAGCTGAAGCAGACAGGGGATTCGAAAAACATCCTGCTGAAGGCAGTCGTCAGGCTGGAAGATAAGATCTTCTCGAAGAAGTTCGACGGTCTCTATGAGATGCCGGATGAGGAAGCGAAAAAGAAGAAGTTCGCCGGCGGGATGACACTGTACTATTTCAAGGAGATGGGGCAGAAGAACGCTGCGGAATACCTGCTGGAGACGGACAAGCCCGCTTTGATCATGCAGGGCGGCATGGACTTCCAGGTACTGCCGGACGTTGATTTCGCGCGCTTTAAGGAACTGCTGGGTGAAAGGAAGGATACGGAATTCCGTCTGTACCCGGAACTGAGCCACCTGTTTGTCAAAGGCACGACCACCGATATCCTGAAGGCATCGAATGAATACAAAAAGGAACAGCATATCGGTCCGGACGTGATCGGCGATATCGCGGATTTCATCCTCCGTTTCAATTAACAGTATCCGCTGCTCCCTGCAGCAGGGTATAATTATCCCAGTATAATAATCCGGAGCAGCGCTATGAAGAAAAGATCATTTTTGCATATACAGAAACAGATCTGCGGATTTCTTTCCGCAGGTCTTTGTATTGGCATGCTCTGTGCATGCGGGGCCCCGTCCTCTTCAGGGCACAGCGGCATCGAAGGCGTCTGGTACGCGCAGGAGCCCGGCGGGGCTGTCCTTACGGTCGCAAAGGACACACTGCGATATGAACATTATGATTACACGTCAAAGACAAAGTACAGTTTCGGTGAGACCACTTCCGAAGGGACACAGATCCTGATCAGAGATGAATTCTGGTCCCTGATCGATATCCTTTATGACAGTGACGCAGATACCATCACCGGACATGATCTGCCGCATACAGACGGCGACGGCGGCTATCACCTCCATGTATTCAAAAGGACGGAATACGTTCCGACACCGGAACCGGTATACGGGGAGCGTACAGACCGTTCCGACCCGGATGTGCCGAAGGAATTCACGGAAAGCAGGATAACAGGCCTGCAGCTTACTGTAACAGAACCTTTCCGGGACAGCGGGGATATGGCACCGGAACAGCCGGATGCAGGGGATTACAGCTATACGCTCGCTGTGAAAGAAGACGGCACTGCTGTGCTCTCCTCGGATTTCTGCAGGGATATCACGGTATCCGGTGAGCAGATGGAGGAACTGGGAAGACTCTTTTTCGAAAGCGGGCTGCCGTCGCTGAACGGTCTGGATATCTTTACGGAAGGGATGCCCGGAGGCACGCAGTATTATGACCTTTCGATCGCATTTGAAGACGGGCAGGAATACCATTCTTCCGCTAACGGCAAAGACGTTTCCGTCATCTGGTATACCGAAGGGTACCGCTTCCACCAGTATCTGTTCGACCTGTTCTGCGATGCCGGCTACAATGCGTATACCGGCGGGTTCCATTCGACGGGACCGATGAAACGGATCGGCCTTCCCGAAGGGGAATCAGCCGCGTATGCGGTCCGTACGGAGATGATCAAAACGGAACTGGCAGGGCAGGCATACGATTACACCGCCGATACGAAATACCCTGTATTCACAGCGGAAGGGGATGCGCCTGCTGCGCTGATGGAGAGCCTGCACCAGATCTCGGAACAGTACAGGGAAAAGGCAGAAGCCGCCCTGCAGGAAGATTATGAGATGATGGCTGCCGCGGATGAATCTGTGTGGAGGAATGCCGAAAGAAGGTATGCCTATTCATTCTATACGCCTTCACGCGAGACCGTGAGGAAGGGCATGTTCACATTCTGGCTCAGTGAAGGACATTCCTGTTCGATGGGCATCGGGAAATACGGTTACGGATATTATCCGGACATGCGTTTCGCGATCGATGAAGAGAGCGGGCGGATCCTGGCGGTGAACGATCTGTTCACGGATGAAGAAGCGCTGTGCGGCGCGGTGACTGACGCATTGTGCAGACAATATCCGTATGAGGAATACACCGGGTATTTCACGTCAGGTGAATACAGCCAGGTGCTGAAAGAAGCCCTGTCCGTGCCTGAATCTGAGGGCGGCATCGGATTTACTGCAGGTTATGAAGGCCTGACGCTGTTTTTTACGGATGAACTGTCAAAAGACAGGGATCACCCGTTCACGCTGACCCTGTATTATGATTCGGTGCAGGAGATCCTGGATGATACGTACTGTTCGGTCCGATAAGGGGATAAGAGTATGAAAGAAATCAAACTGCCTGCGCTCATGACCGGTTCCGGAAGGCTGATCTACAGCGAGCCGTCAAATCCGTATGAGACGATCGAGGTATATGCGGAAGATGCGGAACAGTTCAGCATCAAACTGTATATATCGGAACACGGTCCGGACGGAGGGAATTCGTTCCGTGTCATCGTCATGGACAGGGAAGGCAGGGACACGCTGGAGAAACTTGCCGGAGGGGATATCACCGGTTTTTTGCGCAGGTTCTGGACAGAAAAGAACGGCATGAGCGATCTGGGAGAGTTCCTGGATCAGAACGGGATCAGCTATAAGCAGGGCTGGTATTTTTGAAGCAGTCTGCACAGGGAGGGCAACATGAAAGAGATCAGAGAAAGTACTGCTGTTACGGAAGCCAGCATCAGCTTAACGGTCTCCAAGGCGGACGGCAGGGAGGACCTGTCGTTCCTGCAGGCAGTGCAGGCAGATGCAGGAAGCCGCATGGAGACAGCCGATACCCTGTATTCGCTCTCCAACGAGGCGATCGTGAAAGGGGATGAACTGCTCGGTTCGTATACCGTGCTGTCGGATGCCCTGCACGGCGGTATGGGCAGTGTGTGGAAGGTACATCACAGCAGCTGGAATACAGACTTAGCCATGAAACGGCCGCAGCCCCGCTTTTTTGAGCAGGCAGGGAGTGAACGCAAAGCGCAGTTCATCGCGGAGTGCGAGAGCTGGATCGGGCTGGGTCTTCATCCGGATATCGTATCCTGTTACTACGTGCGTGAGATCGGCGGTGTGCCGTCGGTCTTTTCGGAATGGATGGAGGAGGGCAGTCTGAAGGACAGGATCCGTGACGGCTCCCTTTATGAAGGCAGTGAAACGGATGTGCAGCTGCGGATCCTCGATATAGCGCTGCAGGCAGCTTCCGGCCTGGTATATTCCTATGCGAAAGGCCTCATCCACCAGGATGTCAAACCGGGTAATATCCTGCTGAAAAAGGACTGGGATGCCGGTATCGCCGATTTCGGACTTGCCAGGGCAGAGAGTCATCTGCGTTCGCACAGCCGGTCCGCTTACGGTTATACGCCGCAGTACTGTCCGGCGGAACAGGCAGCCGGGGAACCGGCACAGAAATGGATGGACA
>JAILQT010000106.1 GCA_024698805.1 Solobacterium sp. | reverse complement strand
ACAGTTTCCCCTCAAAGATATGTGCTGTCCCGAACGGACGAACTCTCGGCTGGTCATTTTCGGCAGTGGCGAGATAATACGTGCCTGCTGCTTTCAGAAATTCACATGTTTTTTCAATTCCGCTCATAATTATCACCTCTTTCGTTAATGATAACATGATTGTTTTTCCCCGTGTATTTCATCCTTCTGCATGCATGCAATCAGAGCCCCTGAAACAGAATGGGATCCGGGCCGGATGAACGATGCGCCGGAACATTACACCGTGCCGGAAGAACGCTTTCAGGAGAATTCAGGCCTTTTCCGGATGAATTCCGCAACGAACTCCTCCGCAAGATCCGCTGCCCATTCGGGGGATTTGATCCCGTGATAGAACAGGAGGGGATTGCACGCTTCGATCCGTTTCCCTGTCCGCTCGATCTCTTCCGCTTCCGCTTTATTCGTGTATAACAGGAAGATCATACAGCTGATCTCTTCAAGGATCTGCCCGCTGTTATGGATCTCAACGAATTCTTTAAGCTCGCAGAAGCGGTAATACCGGATGATATCGGCTTTCCAGGGGATATCTTCCTGTCTGTCCGTGAAAACATAATAGATCATGTCCATTCCCAGCTGCTTCATAGAGGTCCCTCATACCTTGACGGATACCGCATTCTCAAAGCAGAGCGTCCAGGATTCCGGATTACCGGATACCAGGATGACGCTGTCGCCGTGCATGATCATTTCCCGGACAGCTTTCTGCAGGACGGGGCGGGGACAGCTGTCCGCATGCAGGATCATCTTCCGTTTGGGAACATCCTGTCCTTCTGCAGAATCATCCTTGTACTGTACATCCGCAAATACACACCGCCCGGGATCGAAGCGGTTCGCATGATCTGCGAAAAGCTTCAGTATCCCCGTGCATTTCCCTGTATCCCCGGAGAACAGCACCATGGGGCCGGGAGCCCCTTCATTATTGATAAAGAAACCGTATATCGCCAGGAAGGCATCTTCCGGAATGGAAGTCAGGATCCGCATCGCTTCTTCGCGCTCCTCCTTTTCCATGAAAAGACAGATATCATTCATAAGCCTGGACGGCTTCATGGTTTCACTGTACCGGAACCGGTTCATATGAAAATCCAGGGACATGCATGCGTCATTCCAGGAATCCAGCAGACGGTCGATCTCCGTCTTTCTCCGGATGCCGTTGAACTGCGCACGGCTCATATCGAAGACCTTGATGATCTCATGGAACATCCGGTCGGCATCCGCGATCAGATTCAGCGTGTAAACATCACGTTCTTCCCTGATCGTGATCGTCATGTCCCTGCGCAGCTGCAGGACCAGCGGGACAGGATCGATGAACACATCCAGGAACCCTGTTCCTTCAGCAGCCTCCGCAGCTTCCTGCAGGTCGCGCCCGCAGACGATATAACGGATATGGTCGTAATATCCGCTGATGGTCTCATCCCTTGTAAAGGATTCGATCAGCACATATACGCTGTCTGCCCAGTCATATTCAAACTCCCGCATCTTCATCCCCCGAAAGCATGTTTTTCAGGCTTTCCATATCTGCTTCGTACCGCAGGCGGATCAGCCTCCTGCGGCTCTCTTCCTCCTGTTCCTTCTGTGTGAAGTATTCCAGGATCTCCTCTCTGAACGGCGCGGATGAGTTCTTCACCCGCTCCAGCCAGTTTTCATACGGAATGCTGTTCCTGTTATACCTTTCACGGATGAGGGCAGCGGCCGGCACGGTCAGCCAGAAGAAATGCGAGTCATCCGCCTCTTCGTCAAAATAGCGGTACAGGTACGAAGATACCTCATAGATATCCCTGTTCGGCAATACGGCAGCCAGTGTTTCCAGGGGTTCGAAGGTATCGGGCACATATGTGTTTGCCAGGGATACGATCAGCGCTTTCTGGGAAGAAGTCACATTCCTTTCTTCATTCAGCCTTTTCAGCATCCGCGCGGCAGTATTGCGGTCCGTCAGTTCTGCGATCCTGCGGCAGACAGCGATGCATTCATCGGTATCTGTCCTGTCTGAGAGGAGGATAAGTTCCGCTGCCCGGATGATGTCATTCCTGAGTCCGCCCCTGTCTGTAAAGAAGTTCTCATACGCGAACAGTAGCTCTTTTGAAGCTTTGACCATATCCGCCCGGAACGCGGCGAGTTTCAGCAGTTCGATGCCTGTCATCAGTTCTGTAGCATTCCGGTGGAAGCGCGTCATGTACCTGCCCCTGCCGTAAATGTCTTCTCCGCTGACAGGGGGCCTGTCAGACCCTTCCGTATCCAGGAAACGGTGAAGCAGGCACTCTGTCCTGTCATACCAGCTGTCCTCATCCAGGCCGATCACATATACCTCCGCGGCGATCTGCACTTCGGAAGCATCAAACGCATGGTCTGCGAAGATGAACGTGATGTATTCCCCATTCTCTTCAGCGTCCTTCATGACAGCGTCCCGCATTCCCATGAGGGAATACAGATCCGTGTAATGGGAGACAGAGCGGGCACTGCGGAGATCGTCCGCCAGCAGGAATGTTCCGGGGTCCGGACTGTATGCGCTGCGGATGAGCTCCGTGCCCAGGAACAGACGGTATAAGGTCTCCGTCTGTCCCGTGCAGGCACCCAGCATCCTGCGCATCTTCTCCGCCAGTGTCTCCCGTATGTTGTAAGTCAGGTTGTTCGTATCGAAACAGAATGTAACAGTCCTCATACCGATCCCTTTTTCCTTTCTTCCGCATATACGCGGAGTTTTTCCAGACATTCTTCATCGATCAAAGCTGCGATCCTTGCGGACAGCGCTTTGTTTACCGGCCAGATATCCTCATTCTTCACTTCCCTGCTGTATAAACACTCATAGCCGCATTTCATCAGGGTGCGTCCCGTATGGCGCATGATGGAAGAATCCCGGATACCTGCAGTGAGGATGAGGTGACCTTTCCGGCAGTACATGCCGACAGTGAGGGGCATGCGGTCCGGGATCCCGGAAGGCGGATACGGGAACATCTCATCCGGCTTCAGGATCCCGATCGCATCGGCATAACCCGACGCGGTATGCACGAAACCGTGGTGCCTCCCCGGCAGAAGGCTCACTGCGATCATAAGATCCGGAAACTCTTCACAGAGCATTTCGATCAGGCTTCCGAGCAGTCCGCAGGCAAGTCCCCTGCCGGCTTCATTCCCCATATCCTGGTAATAGATATTCGCTGCGAGGATGCATTCTGTCATACTTCCTCCTTCCGGAGCTCATTCATGAGTTCTTTATACATGGGATCGGAAGCGGTCCTGTACCTGCCGGATATCTGTGCCTTCCTCCCCTGCCGGAATACATATGTCCTGTCACGGGGAGCCTCCAGGATCTCCTTCAGAGGCAGGTCCAGTCTCTTGGAGGCAGTCTGTGCCGAAGACAGGTCGTTGGTGCTCATCAGGACATATGTGCTGCAGTTATTGAGGATCGTCTGCGACCCGCTGTCTTCATAGAGACCCTTGAGCTGCGATTCCGACTGGATCAGCAGGCTGCAGCTGATCCCGCATTCGCGGAAGACAGAGATGTATTTGTCAAAGTCAGGCACCGGTGCACCGGTGCAGAAATCATCGGCGACGATGCGCACGGGGACAGGCAGCCTGCCGTCGCTCCGTGAGGCTGCGTATTTCAGGAGCTCCCGGAACACCTGTGTATAGAACAGCGACATATAGAACGTATTTGCCCTGGAAACAGGGGACGTCGTCACAAGAAGGGCTGTCCTGGTCCTGCATACGTCGGTAAGGTCAAGCGGGCGCTTCGTCCGCATCAGGTTCCGGACAGATTCCGGGAACACCTCATCAAGCGCGCTCATCATCGTCGTATAGATACAGGCGATCGTCCTGTCGGGGTTGCCGGTATAGGTCTTCCAGCTGCTGAAGATATAGGCGTCTTCATCCGTGAATTCCAGGCTGTTCACAAGACTGTCCAGCACCGGGTCCCCGTATTCCCTCGGCGCGCTTGATTCGGCATATCCAAGCACATCGTTCATGGATGCGGCTTCGCCTTTCACCTTCCGGGCAAGGCCGATCAGTGTGTTGAGCAGGCTGATGGCAGCCTGGTCCCACCACGGATCCGCCCTGGAGTTCTGTTTCCTGCTGTTGGACATGATGATGGAGAAGGCCAGGGCTTTGTTGTCGTCAGGCGTGCGGATGCGGTACATGGGGTCAAAGCAGACGGTGCTGTTATCCGGATCGATCAGGTCCATGTCAACGACGTGATAGCCCCTGCTCTTCAGGAGCTCCCGGAACGTCCGTACTACCGTGCGTTTTGTACATGTGAGGATCGTACTTGTCTCATAGGTGCCGTGCATCAGGAGCGGGTAGACATAGCTGAATGTCTTCCCGCTTCCTGTGGCGCCGTCGATGATGATGTTCTCATTCGCTTCACCGCTTTCACCGCTGATGAAGGAGATATCTTCCGAAAGCCAGATCTTTTCCTTCATTTTCCCCTCCTTCCCGGCGCAAAGCAGATCTCATCCGCAAGACCGAACTTCACGGCTTCTTCCGCATTGAAGAAATGGTCATAGGCGATCGCCCTGCGGATGATCCGCTTTGACCTGCCTGTATGCTTTGCAAGAAGGTCTGTCAGCAGTTCCCTCTCATCTGTGAGTCTTGAGGCAGTACGCTTCAGGTCATCCGCCTGCAGGCCGCAGAACTCCCCGGAAGCGTACGGCTCATGGAGCAGCATCCTGCTGTGAGGGAAGATATACCTGCCGTCTTTGCCGGCGCACACGAGAAGCGCAGCCACGGAGCAGGCAGCGCCTGTGCACCAGGTGCGTACCGGGGCAGCGCAGTTGACCAGGGCATCGTATACCAGCATGCCCGCATCGAGTTCGCCGCCCGGCGAATAGATGAACACATCGATCGGTTCGGTCCGGCTCTCCTTTTCCAGGATGCGGATCAGTTCAAACGTCTCTTCTGCAGTCTGTGCATTGATCGTTCCGAAGATATGCACTTCACGGTCCTGCAGAAGTCTGGAAGCAGGGGCGGCAGAGAACATGCCGCCGGCAGTCTTGATAATCGTGTTTGTCATGTCTTCCTCCTTTTCACAGATCATATTGGAAATGCTTCGGAAAAACACGGCGGCAGACGGCAGGCATTCCCCCGGAAGCGGGATGGTTTTCCCTTTTCCGGGTTCAATCCCCGCGGCATATGTGTTATAGTGTTTTTCCCAAAGGAGGATCATATAATGGGTATCACATTATCCAAGCTTTTCAGTGACCTCAGATTTGTTAAACTCAGGGGAAATGAGAACAAAAGAAAATACCTTCTCAGGTTTCTGCCGGATATCTATGACAAAGCGAAAACTCCTTCTGACGTATACGAATACGAACAAAACAGCATCGAAAAAGAGCTCAGCGACCTGTTCAACGGAAACGGTTCCGGTGAAGGCCGCGAAACACGCGCATCCGAATTCTCGAAGAGCCTTCTGAAAGACCTGATGGAGGACCGTTTCGTCCAATACCGGTATGACTGTTCCCCAAAAACGGTGACAGACTCCATGCTCGATAATATCAGTACTGCCCTGGTCAGCCGCGAACACACCGCAGCCTCGCTCAGGCAGTTCATCGTCTCGCACTACGGGATCGATGATGTGTACGGAAACACAGGCATGCATGACGCGCTGTGCAGGCTGGCCGAGGCGAACACCTTCAGCTGTCTGTGCTACGGCGTGTTCCTGCTCTTCCTCTGCTCCGTCTATCATGTCGAATCCTGGAAACTGAAATACCTGTATTCCGGCGAGAAGATCGAATCCCTGACTGCACAGGAAGTGAAGGTCAGCCGGAAGATCAATGACCATTTCAAGCCTTTCGACGACCCCGGATACATGGGAAGCTATCATGTCTATACCCGTGACCTGGCCACTGAACGGCTCATGCCGTTCGCCAGGATCGTGATCGGCCCGGGTCAGGCAGTCCTTGAGCTGACAAGCAATAAAATGGTCCGGAAAGACAACGAACTGGACCGCTACACCTGTACACCCGTCCTGTGCAGGGTCTCCGGACTTGTTTACATGATCTTCGAGAATAAGAACGGCATCGTTAAGATCGTGATCTTCCAGTATGAGCCGTTCGTCAGCGAGCCCATGTATCTGCGCACCGCCGTGTGCATCTCCTCGCGTGCCAGGCACCGCTTCCCGGTCATCACAAAAATGATCATCTGTGCCGGCGAGCTGAGCGGGAAAAGGCTGAAATACGCCTGCGGGCATCTCAAGATGAACGCATATGATCTCCTGCTCAATGAAGATTCCTACCGGGGATTCCGGGAGGAATTCAAACACGAACCGTGGATGCCGCAGTTCCTGTCTTACTTTGAAGAAAAGATCATGGCAAGCGAAGAAAAGTATTATGTGATACCGGAGATCTCTGTGCTCAACGCCCCCGGCACAGGGATCGGTCCCGACGATAAGATCAGGATCCTGGAGGGACTGAAGTACTTCAGCCGCGAACGGGAATACATTCCTGCAGATACGCCGGACAGGCTTTTCAGCGTTCTCCTGAAAGACACAGAGCGTACAAAGTAAATTAGTTTTATGTATCGGGCATATCGTATATACTAAATGTAAGAGAGTTGTAAAGCTTACAGGAGGACCTATGCAGTATCTAATTCCCTCTCGACTGACTGAACAGCGAAAGAAACACCAGATCACCAAGATCGCAGCTTCCAACAAAATGGGTATTACGCAGAGCACATACGTCCGTTACGAGAACGGGGACAGAAACCCGACACTCGCAACAATACGGCAGATGGCGCTCGTACTTGATACTTCAGCAGATTATTTGACCGGACAGACGGATGACCCGTCTCCTGATGCATATCTCATCACAAAAGAAGAAGCACCGCTTTTGTTTGAAATCATACAAAACGCTACCGATATGCCGGACAAGCAGCTCAAGCGTGTCCTGGCCTATTGTGAAAAGATCAGAAAATGAAAAAACCTGTGGATGATGATATGATCCCGCTAAAGTAGACAACGTAAAAATCAAAACGTTGTCCGCTAAGGCGGGATTTTCATATGAGAAGAAAAGCAAAATATACATTTGAACAGAAAGTGCAGGCATGTGAGGATTATCTGAACGGAAGGAAGAGTGCCACTCAGATTGCACAGGAACTCGGGATGTCAAAAAACGGATATGACGTCGTAATCAAATGGTGCAACAAGTACAGCGCCAATGGTGAAGATGTATTTCTGCCGAAGAAACATAACCGGAAGTATTCAAAAGAATTCAAAATGCAGGTTGTCCAGGAATATCTGAATGGGCAAGGGTCATATGAAGAACTGGCTAACAGATATGGAATTCCTCAACGTGGTAGCATACAGAGATGGGTAATCAAGTATACTGAAGGAGAAGAGATCAGGGATTATGATCCGCATCCGGAGGTATATATGGCCAGTCCCAGAAAAACAACGTATGAAGAACGTATTGAGATCGTTAAGTACTGCATTGAAAACGGAAAGAATTATAAGAAAACAGCTTCCGAATACAACTGCAGCTACAGCCAGGTAAGGAACTGGGTCCTCAAATATGAAGAGGACGGAGAAGAAGCCCTTCTGGACCGCAGAGGCAAACATAAGAAAGATGAAGAACTGGATGAGCTGGAGCGTCTGAAA
>JAILQT010000042.1 GCA_024698805.1 Solobacterium sp. | reverse complement strand
CATGATCAAAGCCTACGAGCGTATTCATTCTTATCCGGTTCAACTGCAGTTTATGTTCTAAGTATTGGAAGCGCCGTATACGGGGCCGTACGTACGGTGCTGTGAGAGGACGGGAGCTAATCACTCCCTCCTACTCGATTGTCCTGCATGGCACATATCCCGGCGGGCGGACGCAAAGGCGCAGGGAACTTCTGCCGGGAAAGGGATCTGAAGGAAGGTGAAAAGGATGAAAAAGGCAAAAACTGTAATTCTTCTGCTGCTGTGCGCGGCGGTCATGGGGACCGCAGTCTGGTTTGCAGTCCGGAACAATTATCAGGAAAAGCATTCCGGGCACGGATTCAAATACATGAACGGCTTTTCTTCGACAGATTTCACCGGCTACCACGTTTATGACGGCGGGAAGCTCGCTTCCCTCGACCATGATGCATCCCTGATCATTGAACAGGAAGAGGATATGCCCGTGCTGGACGGCGCCGAGGCATGTTATCCGCTGTACTGCGCAGCTGCCAGGGCAGTGTATAAAAACATTGCTGAGATCGAAACGGAATGGAAAAAAGAACCGGAAAACAAGATCACCAACGGGAAGATCGTAACGTTTACAAATACCGTATACGCATATCAAAGACTGGTGGAAGGGGACGCGGACATCGTTTTTGCGGCCCGTCCGTCGCAGGAACAGAAAGAATATGCGCATGACCGCCTTGTCCGGATCTGTACGGTACCTGTCGCAAAAGAGGCATTTGTCTTCTTTGTCGAGGAAGACAATCCTGTCGACAGTCTGAGCGCAGAGCAGATTCGTGACATCTACAGCGGGAAGATCACCAACTGGAAGGAAGTCGGCGGGGAGGACCGGAAGATCCTCGCATACCAGAGACCGGAGAATTCCGGTTCCCAGGTCATGATGAAGTATTTCATGAAGGATGTCCCCCTGCAGGAACCGGAGACCTTTGAAAGGATCGGCGGCATGGGGGATGTGATCCGTGAGGTCGCCCAGTACGCCAACGAGAACGGCGCCATGGGTTATACGTTCCGTTATTTCCTGCTCGGCCTGCAGCAGGAACAGCATGTGAAGATCCTGAAGATCGACGGGGTGGAACCGACGATCGAGACCATCGAAAACGGCACCTATCCGGCAGTCGCTTCCGTCGTCATGGCATATCTGGAAGGCAATGACAATCCGAACGTGCAGAAGATGATCGAATTCATGCAGTCGGAGGACGGGCAGGAGCTGATCGAAAAAACAGGCTATGCGCCCCTCGGTGAGAAACAGGAAGCGCAGATCGAAAACGATATCGCGGATACGGATGAGTACGTGAACGGAAACGGTACGCTGACGACAGCCGGCGACTGGTCCGTCCTTGTATGGAAAGGGAAGACATACCGCAATTATTTCTCCTATTACGGACAGGATATGGACTCTGACTTCCTGCGGGACAGATACTCGGTGCTGCTGGAGAAAAACGGCGTGTATGCGGAAATGATCCTGCGCATGGACGCCAACAGGCTGATCGTGGAAGGATATCTGGAGAACGACAGCATCCTCGAAAAAGCGCCTTTTGACGATCTGCCGGAAACAGGGACGGAATTCGTCCTGAAGTAGACCGGCATCCGCACAGAAAACAGGAAAGAGGGATCCCGGCAGTACGGACCGTCACGGTCATTGCTGCAGGGATCCTTTTATTTGTCCGCGAAGGAAAGGCATAAGCGCGGTGCTTAAGTTTCCGGAGCGGTGCACTTGTATGGTATTCTGAATCTGGTATTCACGTCCTGCCCTGATTGGCAGGCGTGCGGAATGACCGGGGTGAAGGATGAAAAAGAAGTACAGGATGATCGGTACGCTGATGGCCCTCATTATAGCGCTGCTTTTCTGCGGGTGTGCATCGGAACGGGAAGATACGGACACAGACGCAGGCAGCGGCGAAGGCGTCTACACGAAGCTTTCCGAGATCGAAGAGAAAAGGATCGGTGTATTGACCGGCAGTATACAGGCCCTGCAGGCAGAAGAACGCTTTCCGGGCGCGCAGCTGTTTTATTATTCCAGCGGCACGGATATGCTCAATGCGCTGAAAGCAGGAAAGATCGATGCCTTTGCGGAAGCCGGCATCATCGCCCAGTATATGATGGGGGAAGACCCGTCCTTTACATATATCGATGAGTATATGGCAGACGGGATGAATTCATCGGCGATCTTCCCGAAGACAGAGGACGGGCGGAAACTCTGTGAGGAATACAATGCATTTCTCAGGAAGATCAAAACGGACGGTGAGTATGATTTGATCTATGAGGCATGGACGTCAGGGGATGAATCAAAACAGAACATCCCGGATCTTGGCAGTCTTCCCGACGTGAACGGAATGCTGGATGTGGCAGCGGAGCTGACGATGGTCCCGTTCATGTTTATCCGGGACAATAAGCCTGCCGGGATCGATATCGAGGTGATGTACCGCTTCGCAAAAGAGAACGGATATGCCGTCCGGCTGGAAAACATGGATTTCGGAGCCATCATCCCGGCGATCAAATCCGGGAAAAGTGATTTTTCACCCGGCGGCGTCACATATACGGAAGAGCGTGCACAAAGCGTGCTGTTTTCCGAACCCACCTATGAAGGCGTATCGGTCATCGCCGTCCTGAAAAAAGATGTTAACGCAGAAGGATTCCCGGCTTCCCTGGCAGCGAGTTTTGAGAAAACGTTCCTCCGTGAAAGCCGCTGGAAACTGTTTGCCAGCGGCATCGTCAATACGCTGATCATCACGGTCCTTTCCGTCCTTTCCGGCACACTCCTCGGGTTTGCGGCATTCCTTCTGTGCAGGAAGGGGAATCCGGCTGTATGCAGGCTGACGGACGTATGTATACACCTGATCCACGGGATGCCGGTCGTCGTGTTCCTGATGGTCCTGTATTACATCATTTTCGGCAGCACGGATCTCAGCGGGATGTTCGTTTCCGTCATTGCCTTCAGCCTGATATTCGGTGCCGGGATGTTCGGCATGCTGAAGAGCGGCGTTAACGCTGTCGATAAAGGCCAGACAGAAGCAGCGTATGCCCTCGGCTATACGGACCGGCAGGCTTTCTTTGAGATCATCCTGCCGCAGGCAGCGCTCCATTTCATGCCGGACTACAATGGCCAGGTCGTCTCGCTTCTGAAAGCGACTGCCGTTGTCGGCTATATCGCGGTCCAGGACCTGACGAAGATGGGCGACCTCGTAAGAAGCCGTACTTATGAGGCGTTCTTCCCGCTGATCGCGGTAACGGTCATCTATTTCATCCTCGCGGCAGTCCTGATCCGGATCATAAACCGTCTGACCAGGTATATCGATCCGAAGAACCGCAGCACAGAGAGGATACTGAAGGGGGTGAATATCCATGATTGAGATCCGGCATCTGAAGAAAGCCTATCCCGGATCTACGCCCCTGAAGGATATCAGTGCGGATATCAATGCCGGGGATGTCATTGCCGTGATCGGTCCTTCCGGCACCGGCAAATCCACGCTGCTCCGCTGCATCAACCTTCTCGAGAGACCGACGGAAGGCAGTATCCGCATAGACGGGCAGGAGATCCTCGATCAGGACTGTGATATCAGCCTTCTCCGGCAGAAGGTGGGAATGGTCTTCCAGTCCTTCAACCTGTTCAGCCATCTGACAGCGATCGAGAATATCATGAGACCGCAGACGGACCTTCTCGGAAGGGGGAAGCAGGAAGCGTACGACCGCAGTATCGAACTGCTGAAGCAGGTAGGCCTTCTGAAACAGGCCCTCCGGTACCCGGATGAGATGTCGGGCGGACAGAGACAGCGCATCGCGATCGCAAGGGCCCTCGCCATGGATCCTGAGATCATTCTTTTTGATGAGCCGACGAGTGCGCTTGACCCGTCCATGGTCGCGGAGGTGGAGACCGTCATCCATGATCTTGCAAAGGAAGGCAGGACGATGATGATCGTCACGCATGAAATGCGCTTTGCAAGGGCAGTCTCTAACCGGGTATTCTTTATGGACCAGGGGGAGATCTGCGAAGAAGGTCCGACGGAAAAGATATTTGAAGCTCCGGAAAAAGAACGTACACGCCGATTTATCCGCAGCCTGAAGGTACTGGAAATCGTCATCGATGACCTCCATTTCGATTATCCCGGCGCCTGCAGCAGGATCATCGAATACTGCAGCCGCAACCGGATCCCGGGGAAGACAGCGATGCATATACAGATGATATTCGAAGAACTGGTCTACCAGATCCTTGTACCGGCACTGACGGAAGCGGACCTGCTGTTTACGGCGGAGTATTCCGAATCGGAAGGGACCGGGATCGTCATTAAGTACAAAGGGGATCCGGTCGATCCGGAACAGACGGAAAACAGGATGGCACTTTCGATCGTAAAAGGCATCATTTCCGGAATGGAGAGCGGGACGGACGGAAAGGAGAACTGTATCCGTATCCGGCTCTGAAAACAGCGGCCTTTACCGGTGCGGGCTTGCACAGATGCGGGCAGATGCCACGCCGGATAAAAACAATGCATGTATAATGAAAATATGAAAATACTGGAATTTTACGGAAACGAATACACCATCGGGCAGCAGATCGGCAGTCATTTCAAAGATATCCTGCAGGCACAGGCTTCTGTGTATGAAAAATATCTTGAGAAGGAATACATAGCTGCATATATTACCGGGGAACTGGATATCCTGCGCAGGGACATGCCGGGGATCTATGACGAACTGATGGGAAGGGGCGAAGGATCCGGGGTGCGTCCGGAACTGATCACACTGATGACTTCCTGTGAGGTCACGGCAAAAGAAAACGGATGTACGACCGTTATTGTCCGGAAGGAAGACGGTACTGTCCTGTTCTCCCATAACGAAGATGAAGATGACTTTACAAAGGAGAATTCCGCAGTCATCGTTTATCACTATGATGATATCGACGTATACGCATATACCAATGCATGGAAGCTTCCCGGTTCCGCCGACGGCTGGAATTCCAGGGGAATGGTCTTCACAAGCAATTACCTCTTCTATGATGATCCGGATCCGGATCGTGTATCCAGGTATATCGCAGCCGGCGCAGTCTACCGCGCAGGATCCGTCGATGAAGCGGCCGATATGGTCCGTAACATGAAGACGGCATCGCCGTTCTCGATCAATATCTTCGATACAAATGAAAAGAAGGCGGTCAATATCGAACGGGACCTGGATACCTGCTATATCACGCAAATTGAAGGAAAATACTCCCGCAGCAACCATTTCCTGATGCGGGAAGCGAAGAGTTCTGTCTCTTCGGACTATCGTCTTGCAAGGACACGCGAACTGCTCATGCAGAAGGAGATCCGTGCACTGAAAGATATCACGGACATTCTGGACGATACCGGGGAAGACGAGGATCATACCGTCCATATCCCCGGGATCATCGAAACGCACGGCAGGACAGTGATCAACCTGGCCGTGGATTCGAATGACCGGGTGGTAACGATCCGGAACTTCCTGGACGATACGACAGCACAGTTCAGACTGTAACGAAGTCCTCTGCCCTAAAAGCAGGGGGCTTTTTTCCGTGTGACACCGTGACTGCATCCATAGCCGTGATCCGGACGATACGAGACAGATACCTGAAAAAAACAGCCTGCACTTCCGCAGACCGTCATTCGTCAGTATGTAATTTTCAGATCTTATTCAGCGGCAGGCTGCTTATCGTTCGCACGCAGGATCGCTTCCGTAAACGCCACATGGCGCGCCGCAGCCGACACCGGCGTGACGGGGGAGAAGGACAGGCCTTTCTGAATGCAGTCGTTGTAATGCGACAGTTCGTAGACGAATTCATACCTGCACGGGTAACTGAGTGTTTCCTCCTGCTTATCCTCTGCGTAAATGTATGCTTTGTCCGCTTTCCAGTAATCCGGGATGACGATCCTGCCGCCGTCCAGATAGATAATCAGCCCGTTGTCGAACAATACCCTGCGGGATACGTGCAGGACAGCGACAGCGTCTGTCTCTGTAAGGGCTGTAACGGCTGCCTGGTCATCGGCATCACCGTCAGAGAACGACAGTGTGCCGGAACAGGAAACGATATCACCGGCAAGGAATTCAGCCATCGTAAAGAAATAGGCCTGGTTGCCGAACAGGACGCCTCCGCCGTCTTCTTTCCGCACGTTCCAGCCGCCGATATAGGAACCGCCCGTGTAGGACTGCCGGAAATCCATATAGCGGATCCTGCCGTATCTGCCGGAATCAATGATCTCTTTTATACGCTGGAATACAGGCAGGAAGGGCGTTTTGACCGTCTCTGTCAGGAACAGCTTTCTTTCTTCCGCCAGTGCTGCCAGTTCTTCCGCCTCTTCTGCATGCAGCACAAAAGGTTTTTCACAGAGAACATGTTTGCCCGCAAGAAGCGCCTGTTTCATATACGGGTAATGCAGGCGGTTGATGAGGGGGATGTATACAGCGTCGATATGCGGGTCGCTGAGGATCGCGCCGATATCATCATAAGAATTGGGGATGCCGACCTCCTCGGCGGCAGCTTTGGCTTTGTCAATGGATCTGGATGCGATCGAAAGGACCTCGCCGGTACCTGTCTGACGCATGGCGTTTACGAAACGGGGAACGACGGAAGCCGTTGAAAGGATTCCGTATCGGATCACTGAACTGTTCACGGTAACACCTCCTGACCATACTATGAACGATGTTACGGATATATGCAACGCATATGCAGGCGTTCCCCGCAGAAAGAAAAAAGGCCGGAGCCTTTTTGTCTTATTCACCGAGGCGCATTCTGCGTATGGACGGCCACAGGGCCTTGTCCAGCGCCGGTACGACGATCGCTGCCAGTACGGTCTCCAGTATGCCGTTCGAGGTGATCACGCCGAAGACGACAGCTGCGACCTGCTCTACCGGGATGCCGAGCGCCTTTGCATACGGTTCACCGAAGAAGAGCCAGATCATGCCCATGACGAGCAGGGTGTGGATCATCGTGTTGACAGCGGCGGACACAGCGCATGCAGGCAGGGGGCCGGTCTTTTTCCGCAGCATGCGGAAAAGCTTTCCGGAGAACCAGCCGAGGAAGATACGGGGTCCGAAGACGATCAGCAGCGAGAAGAAATTCCCGTGGATCCCGCCGACAGTGATGAACGGGGAGAACAGGAAAGATGTGATCCCCGGTGAAAATGTCGCCCTCAGCATGGAAGTCAGTCCGAATACGAAGCCTGTGAGGGCACCGTACGACGTTCCAAGGAAGATGCCTGCAAGGATCACGGGGATATGCATCGTCGTGACATTGATCGGGCCGATGGGGATATACCCGATAGGTGTTAAGGTCATAATGACCTGTATGGCTATAAAGAAGCCTGCCAGCGTAAGCTGGCGTATTCTCTGGTTGTTGTTCATGATGGACATTATATCACCGGAAAGCGGGAATTGTTTTAAGATTACAACCTGAGAAACAAGTTCTTTATGTCAATGCCGGTTTGCCGTTCGCACGAAAAAAGCGCCGCCTTTGGGACAGCGCTATTCTGATTCGGGATGATCTGCAGGATCAGATGGTGCGGCCAAGCCTGTTGGCAGCCCACAGGGCAGTTACGACCTTGCCCGGGGCTTTGTTGTCACCGATCACTTCATAAGGATAGCCGGTCTTTTCGACCAGTTCCGTCACACAGCTGTTCGGTACGCTGCCGGCAGCGAGCACCAGGGCTTCGCACGGGATCCGGAACTGTTCGCCGTCCTTCTCCGCGAGCACGCCGCCTTCCTCCAGTGCAACGACTTTCGTGCTCACATATGTCGGGATCTGATGCTCGGCGATATAGCCCATCATATAAGGCATGATATACATCTCAAGGTCTTTGCCTACTGCATCCAGCATTTCGATCACGGAAGCCTTTTTGCCCTGTTCGGTGAGGACTTCCGCAGCTTCGAGGCCTGTCAGTCCGCCGCCCAGTACGGCAACGTTCTGTTCTTTGATGAACTTCGTTCCTTTCAGGAACTCACGTGCCTGGTAAACAGGCAGTTTTCCTACGCCGGGCAGATCCAGCTGTCTCGCTGAAGAGCCGGCAGCGACGATCACGAAGTCAGGATCAAGGGCTTTGATCCTCTCTTCCGTCGCTTCTGTGTAGAGTTTGACGTCTACACCGGCACGCATTGCACGGTAGCCGAGCTGGATGATCGCGAGGCGGAAGACTTCCTTATGCGGTGCTGCGCCGGCGATCAGGAACTGTCCGCCAAGTTCGCCGCCTTTTTCAAACAGCGTGACTTTGTGTCCGCGTTCCGCTGCGACGCGCGCAGCTTCCAGGCCTGCCGGACCGCCGCCGATGACCAGGATCTTCCTGGGTTCTGCAGCAGGCTCATAGGTGAATTCCTTCTCATGACCTGTAGACGGGTTGAAGATGCAGGATGCGCCTCCGCCCATGAACATATTCTGTACGCATCCGCTGTCGCAGGAGATGCAGTGCACGATGTCTTCCGGGCGGTTCTCCATCGCCTTAAGTACAAAGTCGGGATCCGCCAGCTGTACACGGCCAAGGGAGATGAAATCCGCCTTGCCGGACGCAAGGATCTCTTCTGCCATTTCCGGCGTATTGATGCGGCCTGCGCAGATGACCGGGATACTGACGGCAGATTTGATCCTGCCGGCATTCTCGGCATTCACACACTGGGAATAGTAGTAAGGCGGTACCGTGTAGGGCATCACTGTATAGCAGCCCTGTGATACATCGATCGCATCAGCCCCTGCTTCTTCGAACCAGCGGGCATTCTGCATCGCGTCTTCGATCGTTACGCCGTTCGGTACGTTCTCGCTGCCGACGATACGGATGAGGATCGGGAAATCCGGACCGACTTTAGCGCGTACGTCCTTGATCACCTCGACACCAAAGCGGGCACGGTTCTCGGCACTGCCGCCGTATTCATCCGTCCTGGTGTTTGAATACGCATTCAGGAAGCTGTCGATCAGGTAGCCGTGGGCACCGTGGAGCTCGATCGCTTCGAAACCGGCGTTCTTCGCCCGTAAAGCAGCGTCGCCGTAGCTGGCAATGACTTCTTTGATCTCTTCGACAGTCATCGCATGGGGCATCTCCTGCGTTAAGGGGCAGGGGATCGCTGAAGGACCCCATGGCACACCGCCGCGGGGCTTGCCGGACTGCTGGCGTCCGCCGTGCCAGAGCTGCAGGCAGGGTACGCCGCCTGCATCTTTGATCGCATGGGCGAGTTTTGTCAGACCGGGCATGAATTTGTCGTCCCAGATACCGGGTGTATGGGGATTGTAGGATGTGTAGTGGACAACTGCGATCTCAACGATGTTCATACCGCATCCGCCTTGTACGCGGCGGACATGGTAATCGATCAGCTGCTGGGTAATGAAGCCTTCCTCATCAGCGTAGCCGGAACCCATCGGCGGAAAAACAGCACGGTTTTTCAGCTCCAGTTTGCCGATACGTCCTTTGGATAAGAAACGTTCGTAAGCCATATCTAATTATCCTTTCCCTGCAGAAATGCAGTATTATCTTTAACTGTACTGTAGCTGAAGGAATTGACATTGTCAATGCATGCATGGCAATGCGGGCACGGATCCGCAGAGCAGGTTCAGAAAGGCCGCAGCAGGCAGCCTGTAAAGATATATGATCTCTGTATCTGTATCACAGGATATGTGAACTGCTTTCCATCCGGTCCGCTTCGGACACTTCCCGGATGACCCTGCACGGGCTGCCTGCAGCCAGGCTGTGCGGGGGAACGTCCCTTGTGACGACAGAACCGGCCCCGATCACCGAGCCTTCGCCGATGGTGACGCCGCCGCAGACGACGACATTCGCTGCGATCCAGCAGTCCTTTCCGATCGTGATCGGCTTTGCGTATTCAAGGTTATAATAACTGCCGTCTTCGCGCTGCCTTACGTTTCTCTCTTCCGGTAAAAGCGGGTGCATGGGCGTAGCCAGCGTCACGTTCGGACCGATCATGACGTTGTCGCCGATATGGACCGGGCATACGTCCAGGCATGTGAAATTGAAATTCGTGCTGCAGAAACATCCGAAGTATGTATTGCGGCCGTAATCGAAATATACCGGCGCCTGCAGGGCGGGAAGGAACGGCGTGTTCGGGAGCAGCTCCCGGAGGACCTCCTCACGCCTTTCCGTATCGTCTTCGTCGATCAGGTTGTATCTCCTGGCAAGCTTCCTGGCTTTTACCAGCATCAGAACAAGTTCGGGATCGGACGGGTCATAAAGCTGCCCGCTGATCATTTTCTCATATTCAGTCATCGTATCATTTCCCCCTTAAAATATTCTGACTCTGTCTGTTTATTCTAAATACCTGCTTCCGTGCAGGTCCGCCTTCATGAAAAGCAGGATCGGATGATCCTGCGGGACATACAGTGGTTTACAGACCGGCTTTATGCCTTCATTGCCTTTGCGATCAGCTCCGCGCTGTAGTCACGGCCGAACGCGTCGGTATTGATGCAGAGATCATAGGCATCCGCCTGGCCCCATTCCGTATCGCTGTGGGCCCTGTGCCAGTTTATACGGATGCTGTCTTCCTCATGGATGCCTCTGATGACATCTTCATCATTTTCCACATCGCAGTACAGCGGCGATATCCTTGCACGGACGATCTTGTCCTTCATATTCGAAGCGAATGTATATACACTTGTGCAGGAATAGCCTTTTTTCAGGATGTCTTCCTTGGAGAGGCGGTCATGGATCAGGCAGGGTCCCTTCGCAAGTGCGATATCCGCCGCCTTGTCAAACGCAGCCGCAAGCCTTGCGTATTCCGGATCGTTTTTCAGCTGTTCCCCGGTATAATCACCCGTACGCAGTTTTTTCTCAAATGCGGCGACATCGTCGCTCGTTACGCCGCATTCCGGCACGAGCTCCAGCAGGATCACCGCGTCATAATATTCATACCCGGCGATCCGGCATGCTTTCAGACCGATCATCCTTCCCATAGAGCAGTACGCGCTGTCCAGTACGATGCAGTGCGGCCTGTCATAGACAGCTTCAAATTCCCTGATTCCTTCCGTGCTTTTTGCGCTTCTGACATCTTCAGCCATTGTTTTCTCCTCTTTCTCTGTTGTTTATTAAATCGTTATCGACCTGGACGGTCTTTCCAGGCCTTCCGTGATGGCCTGCAGGTCTTTGCCTGTTTTCTGATATCTGTAAATGCCGACCACCAGGATGACAGGGGCCGCCGCAAGCAGAAAGACGGACACGACCCTTGCCCAGAATATGTCGATCAGTTTCCACAGGGCAAATCCGGTACCGATGAGTCCGATGAATGTACGCAGGTATGCCAGAAAAGTTCTTTCATTTGCCAGCAGCGTCCTGTCCATTGCCAGCTTGTCACGCAGTGTCAGTTTTTCCATTGCAGTTTCACTCCATACTGAAATTGTACCACAGTGTTCATACGATCCTGTGCATGAATTCATGTATCGGGTCTCTGTGCAGGCCGCCGTAAGACAGTGAACGCTGAAAAAAAGCCTTTGCCTTTTCCGGGGTATTCAGAAAATGTATAGATACATATGCGTTATAAGTTTTTGATTTTGTCTTCCCCGGCCAATATAATATGTCTGTAAGCGGAGGTCACCTGATGAAAGAATACAGAAATGAGATATTTGATGAAGAGCGCGCTTTGTACGGAAGCCGCGGGATCACAGTGGATAATTGCCGTTTTGACGGTCCTGCAGATGGGGAAAGCGCACTGAAAGAGTGTGAGGATGTAAAGGTCAGCAGCAGTTACTTTAATCTCCGCTATCCTTTCTGGCATGACAAAGGCCTGTCTGTTACGGATTCGCAGATGACGGAGAACTGCCGGGCTGCATTATGGTATTCCGCGGATATCCGGATCAGCGGGTCACAGCTTCACGGCATAAAGGCACTGCGTGAGTGTGAAAACGTTGCGGTCAGAGACTGCGATATCGTTTCCGGGGAGTTCGGATGGTCTGTCAGGGGAATAACGATGGAAAACAGCAGTGCAGCAGGTGAATACTTCATGATGCGTTCGGAAAAGCTTCGTTTTGACAATGTGAAGCTCAACGGCAAGTATTCATTCCAGTACATTACAGATTCTGAGTTTGCGAACTGTGTATTTGATACCAAGGATGCGTTCTGGCATGCGCGCAATGTGGTCGTACGGGACAGTGTGATCAAAGGCGAGTATCTTGCATGGTACAGCGAAAACATCACATTTATAAACTGCACGATCATCGGCACGCAGCCTTTGTGTTACTGCAGGGGGCTGAAACTGGTCAACTGTACCATGATTGATACCGACCTGGCGTTTGAGCGTTCCGAAGTGGATGCGGTCCTGAATGCGCCGGTCATCAGTATCAAAAATCCCCGCAAAGGCAGGATCAGCGCACCCGGTGTCGGAAAGGTCATCATGGATGATCCCATGGCAGAGGGAAAGGTAATTATCGGCTGACA
>JAILQT010000038.1 GCA_024698805.1 Solobacterium sp. | reverse complement strand
TATACCTATTATGAATTCCAGCAGCCGATCACAGACAGGCTGACGGATGAGCAGTGGAGGGAAAAGCTGAACGACTGGGAGAACAAGCCATCCATGCCGGATTGGGAAGCTTCGATCTTCATGGAATGATGATAATTGGATAAACCCGCTGTGAAAAATCATGAACAGGCTGCAGCCGGATGAATGGTATTCATCGGAGTCGCAGCCTTTCTTTGTTCCGGAAATATGCTGTCGGGAATCTGCAGGAAGGGGTATACTAATGTAAGAATAAACCAAAAGGGTCTTCAGATTGCTGAAGATCCACGATACAGGAAAGAGGATGATCAGATGGAACAGACTTTGCTTTACCCGTGCGTCAATGCGCACAGAAACTTCACTCTGCTGGACGGACTCTGGAACATGCAGTTCGATCCCCGCTCGGAAGGGATCCGGGAAGGATGGCAGAACGGTCTTCCGGAGCCGTTTTCCATGCCGGTGCCTGCCAGCTTCGCGGATATCTTCACGGAAAAGGAAAAGAGGGACTACTGCGGTGATTTCTGGTATGAAACGACATTCTACCTTGCGGAAGACGATGCAAGGGACGTCCTGCTCCGCTTCGGCAGCGTAACGCACCGTGCGGAAGTCTTTGTCAACGGCATCAGCGCCGGTTCGCATGAGGGCGGCTTTACGCCGTTTGTCCTGAATATCACGGACCTTGTCCGCTTCGGCAGGAGGAACCGCATCAGCGTCCGCGTCAACAACGAGCTGAATGAGACGTCCATACCGTGCGGCACGACGAAAGTACGCAGCGACGGGACCAAGCTCGCAAGACCGTATTTCGACTTTTTCAACTACTCCGGCATCCAGAGGAGCGTGCACCTGATGCGGATCCCGGAAGAAGCGATCCTGGATTACGATACGAAGATCACACTGAACGGGAAGGACGCCTGTATCTCCTACAATGTCCTGACCTCGGGCGGACATACGGTCACAGCCGAGATACTCGATGCCAGGGGGAGCCTTGTCAGCGACTGCGAAGGCACATCCGGTGAGCTCACCGTCAGGGATGCGAGGCTGTGGGAAGTACGCGATGCATACCTGTATACGATCGTATTCCGGATCGTTGACGAAAACGGGAATGAGGCCGACAAATATCCTGCGCAGCTCGGCATCCGCACCGTTGAAGTCAAAGGCGGGAAGATCCTGCTGAACGGCAGGCCAGTCTATCTGAAGGGATACGGCAAACACGAAGATTTTGAAGTGATCGGCAGGCAGTTCAGCTGGGCCGTCGCGAAAAGGGATTTCGAACTGATGAAATGGACGAATGCCAACTGCTTTCGAACAAGCCATTACCCGTATGCGGAGGAATGGTACCGGATGGCGGATGAAGAAGGTTTCCTGATCATCGATGAAGTCCCTGCCGTCGGCATGATGCGCTCGCTCATGAACTTCGCGGATGCCGGCGTCGGCGGAAAAGATACGCGTTTCTTCACGGCGGATACCGTAAAGCAGCTGCAGGAGAACCACCGCAGCCAGCTCGAGGAGATGATCGTGCGCGACAAGAACCATCCGTCCGTCATCGCTTTCAGCATCTTCAACGAGCCGGAGACGACCTATCCGGAAGCCCGGGAATACTTCACGCCGCTGTTTGAATATGCAAGGTCACTGGATGTGCAGGAAAGGCCCCTGACGGGGGCACTGCTCGTAAACAGCACGCCGGGAAAGGATACCTGTGCGGAGCTGTGTGATTTCATTTCCCTGAACCGGTATTACGGCTGGTATATCCTCGGCGGACCGGAACTCGGTGATGCAGAGGCAGCTTTCCGCAGGGAGATGGATGACTGGAAAAAGATCTGTGCGGACAGGCCGATCGTCTTTACGGAATTCGGGGCGGATACCTATGCAGGCGAACATAAGCTCCCGGGCGTCATGTGGGCGCAGGAATACCAGAATGAATGTTATGAGATGAATTTCCGCGTCATGGACAGCTATGACTTCGTCCAGGGTGAGCTGGTATGGAACTTCGCGGACTTCCAGACTACGGAAGGCATCATGCGCGTCAACGGCAACAAAAAAGGCATCTTCACGAGGAACAGGCAGCCGAAGGACGCCGCATTCCTGCTGAAGAAACGCTGGGAAACGAAATAAGTATACTGAACACGGAGGATGGGATCCGTGAGATCATCGCAGCCCTGCGTTCCGACGGGAACAATACCCATACGGCAACGGAGATCAACGCAGACTACGCCGAACTGCTGAAGAAATATGATTTCGGCGGGATCATCCTGTTTACGGGGAATCTTGCCGATATACCGCAGACCGTAACACTGATCCATGACATCCAGGAGAATGCGCTCGCTTCCGAGAACGGCATTCCGATGTTCAACTGTGTCGACCAGGAAGGCGGCATGGTCAACCGTGTATCGTTCGGTACAACGACATCCGGGAATATGGCCCTGGCAGCGGCAGGGGATGTCTCGATGGCTGAAGAAAGCGCCAGGATGCTCGGCGATGAGATCCGCGCACTCGGCTTCAATATGGACTTTGCGCCTGTATCCGACGTCAATTCCAATCCTGCCAACCCGATCATCGGCGTACGTTCCTTCTCGGATGACCCCGCCATGGTTTCGGAATATGTAAGGGCCTTTATCAAAGGACTGCGGGCTGCAGGCATCTCGTCCGCACTGAAGCATTTCCCCGGTCACGGCAATGTCGGGGAAGACAGCCATACCCATCTGCCGTGTTCCGATTTCTCCCTGGAGGAGATCCGGGAATGCGACCTGGTCCCGTTTGCGGCAGGCATTGAGGAAGGGACGGATATGATCATGACAGCCCATATCCAGTTCCCGCAGATCGAAAAGGAGACATATGTCTCCGTCCAGGACGGCAAAGAGATCTGCCTGCCGGCGACGCTTTCCCGTACGATCATCACAGGCATCCTCAGGGAAGAGATGGGATACGACGGCATCGTGATCACCGATTCCATGGTGATGGAAGCCATTGCATCGCATTTTGACCCTGTCGATGCGGCTGTGCTGGCGATCAATGCCGGCGTTGATATCCTTCTGTGCCCGGTCGACCTTTACAAAGACGAAGAGATCGATACACTGCCGCAGATGGATGACTACATGGCTGCGCTTGTCAAACGTGTGGAGGCCGGCGATATCCGTGAAGAAGAACTCGATGATTCGGTCTACAGGATCCTCAGCCTGAAGAAGGAAAAAGGACTCAATAAAGGAGCTGAACTGCCGTCAGCCGAAGAACAGACCGCGGCAGCAGAAGCCGCTGTCGGAACGGCACAGAACCATATCCGCGAATGGGAGATCACCCAGGCAGGCATGACGCTTCTGAAAAATGAAAATGCGGCTCTGCCGGCTGACGGCCACAGCCCGGTGCTGATCCTCTATCCGTCGCAGACAAGGGCGGCTTCCGTTGAATACGCGGTGAACAGGCTCGCAAAGGAAGGCCTGGCAGATCCCCGGATGATCACTTCCCTGTGCTATGC
>JAILQT010000027.1 GCA_024698805.1 Solobacterium sp. | reverse complement strand
TACGGAAACAAGGCCGCTCGTCGGGGCGGAATACAAACTGAATGAGGCACAGGAACACCATGCGAAGAACGTCCTGCGCCTGAACAACGAAACGGTACGGCTCGTATATGAAGGCGAAGCGTACCTGGCGCACTGCACGCTTTCGCAGTCACGGTTCAAGGTCACCGTCACCGCAAAGGATGAGACGGTAAATGAGCCTGCAGCGGAAGTGATCCTTGCGCCGGCGCTCATCATGCGCGACAAATTCGAGCTGGTCCTGCAGAAGGCAGCCGAACTGGGCGCAACGAGGATCGTCCCGTTTACATCATCCAGATGCATCATCCGCGTGAAGCAGGAGAAGAAAGAAAAACAGCGGGACAGATGGGAAAAGATCCTGACGGAAGCTTCGCAGCAGTGCAAGCGCAACAGGATCCCCGTCCTCGATGAGATATGCCGCTTTGCGGATCTGAAGAAGGTCGCAGCGGATGTGCGCATCGCTGCCTATGAAGCAGCCGGCGTGCAGGCACAGAGGATCCCGGACCTGTATGATCCGCAGAAGTCCGTCATGGTCGTCATCGGACCGGAAGGCGGCTTCAGCGAAGAGGAGATCGAAGAACTGAAAGATGCAGGCTTTGCCTGCGTTACGCTGGGCAGCCGCATCCTGCGGGCGGAAACAGCCGCGATGTATGCCCTGAGCGTTATCGCCGAGGCTCCGGGGGTGAAAAGATGAAGTTCTCGATCTGCAATCTCGGCTGCAAGGTCAACGCCTATGAAGCGGAAAGCATCGCTTCGCAGCTTTCGGAAAGGGGCTGGCAGCGCGTGCCGTTCGGCGAATATGCCGATGCCGCGCTGATCTTTACGTGTGCCGTGACGAATACGGCAGCCTCCAAGAGCCGCAAGATGATGCACAGGGCAAAAAAGACAAATCCCGCCTGTGTCACGGCAATGGTCGGCTGCTATGCCGAGATCAACGACGGCAGGCTGGATGAGGCGGAACTGATCATCGGCACACAGTATAAAAAGAATACGGCTGACCTTCTCGAAAACTATTTCAGGGACAGGCAGCCTGTACGCGCGTTCAGTACGGAGGCTGCACTGCCTTTCGACGACCTGATCACGTCGTCATTTGAGAGCCGCACGCGTGCCTACCTGAAGATCCAGGACGGCTGCAACCAGTTCTGTACATACTGCGTGATCCCGTATGCAAGGGGCAGGGAAAGATCGATGGACCCGGACCTTGCGGTAAAGACAGCGGCCTCGATCGCAAAGACGCACAGTGAGATCGTCCTGACCGGCATCCATACCGGCAGGTACGGCAGGGAACACGGCGTCAGCCTGGCGTCCCTCATGCGCCGCATCCTCAGTGAGGTGCCGCAGCTGCAGCGGCTGCGCATCTCGTCGATCGAGATGAACGAAGTGAACGATGAGCTGATCGCACTGATGCGGGAGGATGCGCGCGTGGCGCGCCACCTGCACATACCCCTGCAGAGCGGCGAGGACGAAGTGCTGCGGCAGATGGGACGTCCGTATGACACGGAAATGTATTACAGCAGGCTGTGTGAGATCCGGGAACAGCTGCCCGATGCGGCTGTATCGTGCGACCTGATCGTCGGCTTCCCCGGCGAGAGCGACGAGCAGTTTGAAAAGACCTGCGCCTTTATCCGGAAATGCGGTTTCTCCTTCCTGCATGTCTTCCCGTATTCGGCGCGCACCGGTACGAAGGCAGCTGCCATGAAGGGACAGGTCCCGCCCCTGGTGAAAAAGGAAAGGGTGGGCAGGTGCCTCGCCATCCGCGATGAGCTGCACCGTGCTTACTGCATGTCCAAAGCAGGCAGTGAAGCGGCCGTCATCGCCGAAGAGAATGACGGCATATATACGAAGGGATATACTTCCGACTATATCCCGGTATCCATCAAAGGGATTTACGGTCATGGCGTGTCCGTCCGGGTGAGGCTGCTCACCTATGAAGACGGCCGCATGATTGCGGAAAGGATCGAAAATGAAACTGACTGAACTATTTGAGAACGTACCTGATGTCGAGATCAGGAGCCTGATGGCGGACAGCCGCAAGAAGCGTCCCGACTCCATCTTCTTCTGCGTGAAGGGAATGATGTTCGACGGACACCGCTTCGTCGACCAGGCGATCGAGAACGGCGCGAAGGTCATCGTGCACAGTGAACCGTTTGAAAAGATGAACCCGGACGTGACCTATATCCGCGTCAAAGACGTTACGGCTGCCTTCAACCAGGTCGCTGACGCCTTTTACGGATATCCCAGCCATAAGATGCTGATGTTCGGCGTCACCGGCACGAACGGCAAATCCTCCATCTCGTGCATGATCCGCGATATGATGAACCACTTCATGCCGACAGGCTATATCGGTACGATCGCGATCGAATACGGCAATGTCAAGCTGCCGCCGCTGCTGACGACACCCAATATCGACGATATGCACGGCATCCTGCGCGACATGCTGGATGCAGGCATGAAATGCTGTGCCCTGGAGGCTTCCTCCATCGGCATCGAGCAGGGAAGGATCGCCAGCATCGACTTTGACGTCGCGATCTTTACGAACCTGACGCACGACCATCTCGATTATCACGGTACGATGGCAAATTACTTCCAGGCAAAGAAGCGCTTTTTCGATACGCTCAAGGAAGATGCGGTCGCGATCACGAATGCGGATGACCCCTACGGCATGCGCATCGTCGAAGACTGCCCGTGCCGGGTCGTCACCTACGGCATCGAGAATCCTGCCGATTACCAGGTCACGAAGTACCAGCTCCTCAAAGACCGCACGCGGTTCACGCTGCGCATCGGGAATATGGAATACGAGATCGAAAGCAACCTCGTCGCCAGGTTCAATATCTATAACCTGCTCGCAGCGATCGCAGCGCTTCATGAGAAGGGCATCTCCTTAACGCAGATGATGCCGTTCATCCGGAATTTCAGCCAGATCGAAGGCCGCATGGAAAGGATCAGTGAGGGCCAGCCGTTCAATATCCTGATCGACTTCGCGCATACGCCCGACGGCATCGAAAAGGTCTGCCAGTACGCTTCCGCGATCACGCCGAAGGACAACCGCATCATCGGCATCACCGGCAGTGCGGGCAAGCGCGATACGGAAAAAAGACCGGTATTCGGAAAGATACTGGATAAATACTGTGATATGATCATATTAACGGAAGACGATCCCCGCAGCGAAAGCATACGCGACATCGCCGAAGAGATCGCTTCAGGCATAAAGGACACAAATTATATCATTATCGATGACCGCAGCGATGCGATCAGACAGGCAGTGGAGATGGCTTCCGAAGGCGATACGATCCTCATCCTCGGCAAGGGCGATGAGAAATTCATCTACAGGGATTTCGGCAGGGAACCCTATGAGGGCGATGACGTCCTCGCAAGGGAAGCCGTCAGAAAGTATTATCTGGATCAGGGAGAAGAATATGAATAAGTATATCGATCACACATTACTGAAACCCAACGCACAGAAAGACCAGGTCACGAAACTCTGCGAAGAAGCGAAACAGTATGATTTCGCATCCGTATGCGTCAATCCCTGCTGGATCCCGCTCGCAAAAGAACTGCTGCAGGGCACCGACGTCAAGGTCTGCGTCGTGATCGGGTTCCCGCTCGGCGCAATGACGACGGAAGCCAAGGTGTTCGAAGCGAAGGACGCCGTTGAAAAAGGCGCGCAGGAAGTGGACATGGTCATCAATGTCGGCATGCTGAAAGACGGCTGCGACGCCTATGTCACGGAAGAGATCCGGAAGATCAAGGAAGCAGTCGGCGACAAAGTCCTGAAGGTCATCATTGAGACATGCCTGCTGACCGACGAGGAAAAGGTCAGGGCATGCCTGGACGCAAAGGCTGCAGGCGCAGACTTCGTCAAGACAAGCACAGGCTTCTCCACCGGCGGCGCTACCGTGCATGATGTCCGGCTGATGAAGGAGACCGTCGGTGATGCCCTGAAGGTCAAGGCTTCCGGCGGCGTGCGTACAAAGGAGACCATGAAGGAAATGGTCGAAGCAGGCGCAGAACGCATCGGCACCAGCAGCGGCATTGCGCTCGTTTCCGAATGAGAGCATCACCGCAGAAAGAAATGACTGTTCCCGGCGCGGGGACAGTTTTTCATGAGAGGACCGGAACATCTGATGGACATGGATGAGGAATACTGCATGCATTACCGGAATAACAGCTATTGCCGCTGCTGCTCATGGATGTGCTGGCGCTGGTTTTCCCGATCGCCATGATCCGTTCCGGACATGCGGATCATACACCCGGGTATATCCTCCCGGTCATCCTGACCGCTGCCGGCATCCGGCTGATCATGAAGATCCGCAAAGCAAAGGGGGAAGTGCCTGTTTTGCTTAAGATCAGCCGCACCGGCATCCGCGACTGCAGCCCGTTCGATCCCAAAGGCTTCATCGCCCGGGATGCCGTACGGGATATCCGGCTGTGGGAAAGCACCGGGAGCGTCACCGCCCTGGGGCTCGTCATGAAGGAAAAGAATGTGCTGAATAAGAATAAAACCATCTGTGTGAATCTCACGTATGCAAATGAGCGCAAAGACGACATTCTGCAGAAGGCAAAGCAGTACCTTGGGGCTTCGCAGTAAGCGGACAGGAGGACATATGAGAATACTTGTATACGGTGCAGGCGTCATCGGTTCAAACCTTGCGGCAGACCTGTACGCTTCCGGAAAGGACGTAACGCTCCTTGCCAGGGGCGCATGGGCAGATGTCATCGAAAAGAACGGCCTGACGATCGAATCCGCAATCACGCACCGAAAAAAGAACTTCCGGATCCCGGTGATCCGCAGCCTTAAGAAGACAGACCTGTACGACGTCATCTTCGTCGTCCTGCGCAGCACGCAGGCAGACAGCGTCACCGATGTCCTGCGGGAGAATATTTCCAGGAACATCGTCTTTACCGGCAACAGCCTTTCCGCAGAAAAGACAGCGGAAAAACTGAAAGGCAGGAATGTCATGTTCGCCTTTTATATGGCAGCCGGCCGCAGGGAGGAGGACCGCGTCGTCTCCTTTACGATGAAAAAGATCACGATCGGCCAGCTGGAGGACAGCATGGCCAATGAAGAACTGGTCCGCAGGATCTTCAGCGATACGAAGATCCGTGTGACTTATGAGCCCAACATGGGGGATTACCTGCTGTGCCACGCCGCATTCGTCGTGCCGGTCGGCTTTGCGTGTTATCACTGCGACGGCGACCTCGGCAGGATCAAAAATGACAAAGAATATCTGAACCGCATCATCGATGCCAATATCGAAGGCTATCAGGCGATCGAAAACGCCGGGCATGTCATCCTGCCGGCATCGGATCAGGATTATCACAGCAGCCGCTACCGGAAACTGTGCTATGCGGTATACAAAGTCATGTGCTCCACACCGATCGGTACGATCTGCGCTTCGAACCATGCGATGAACGCTGCCGATGAGATGCTGTCCCTCAGCTGTGAGCTGAAGCGGTTCTTTGATGGGACCGGCGCGGAATATCCGGTATATAAAGAACTGGAAGCGGATGCGCTGGAACATCTGCAGAATGGGAAAGAATGACGATTGTACATATCAGGGCTGCGCAGCCGGGCGATGAAAAAGATATGGCATATATCCAGACGGAGAGCTGGAAAGCGGCTTTTGCCCATATCCTCGATGCAGATACGCTGCATGCGATGACGGACCCCTCCCGTATCGAGTGCATGTACAGGTCTGTGCTTGAAAAAGGCAAAGGACACGGTTATATCCTCACCCTGGACGGACGGGGACACTGCATCGCCTGGTGGGATGAAGCCCGGGATCCGGATATGGAAGGAAAAGCAGAACTCTTCTGCATCCACAGCCTGCCGCACAACTGGCATAAAGGCCTTGGCAGCCGGATGATGGACCGGGTACTGAAGGATGTCAGAAAGGAAGGCTATACGGAGATCATGCTTTGGGTCTTTACCGCAAACAGGCGCGCTGCAGCATTTTATGAAGCAAACGGGTTTCAGCGGACCGGGCGGACAAAAACTGCATTCGGTGCCGAAGAGACCTGTTACAGCAGGACATTGCCCTGAAAACAGCTGCCGGGTGCGAAGATCGATTATTCACCGCATGATTCAGGATCGCAAAACTGTATCATCAGGAATTTCAGGCAAGTGACATACGCTTTCCCAATGATAAAACACATGCGGTTTCGAAAAACAGTAGTATAATCTATATCTGTCCGGAGGAAGTTTTATGACATTTGCAGTATATGCGGACGGGACCGCCAATCTGCCCGGGAAGCTCCTCGAAGGCATCACGCTGCTTCCGAGTGAATTCACGATGAACGGGGAACCCCGTGAGTATCTGGGGGATATTGAGAATTTTGCGATGCATGAGTATTACGAAGGACTCCGCAATGGCGTGAGCGTCAAGACGAGCCTGCTGAATACTTCCCTGTTCATTACGCATTTCACGCCTGTCCTCAAAGCCGGAACGGATATCGTCTATGTCGCTATGAGCTCGGGAATCAGCGGCACATATAATGCCGCAAAGACAGCTGCGGACATCCTGATGGAAGAGTATCCGGAACGGTTCGTTCATATCGTCGATTCACACGGCTGCGGCTTCGGCAGCGGCATGCTGGCGATCAGGGCTGCTGAACTGAGCAGGCAGGGGATGGATACGCGCGAAGCATCAAAGATACTTGATGACATGGTGCCGCACTGCTGCCAGTACTTTACGGTGGATGACCTGAATTTCCTGAAGCGCACAGGCAGGGTCAGCGGTGCTGCAGCAGCGATCGCGACGACGCTGCACATCAAGCCGATCCTGTACGGCGACCATACAGGCCACATCGTCTCCTGCGCCAACTGCAGGGGCAGGAAAAAAGCCATCCAGAAGCTTGCGGAAAAATACCGCGAAAAGAGAATGGATATCGCGGATCCGGCTGTTTATATCTCGCACGGCGACTGCATCGATGATGCGGAAAAACTGAAGGAGCTGATCCTTGCCGTTACGCCGGATGCGCAGATCACAGTCTGTGCGCATGAGCCGTTCTCCGGGGCGCATGTCGGTCCGGGCATGCTGGGACTGTTCTTCCTCGGAAAAGAAAGATAGACATCGTATCGTGACCATGGATCTTCCAAGCAAAGACGGAAGATCCTTTTCTTTACGGTTCCTGTTGACGGTTCCCCGGGGAACGGTCCTACCATGCACTAATGAAGAGGTGCAGGATATGAGACTGATCAGACTGGAATGTCAGAACTGCGGCGGTATGATGGAAGCCGACGCCGACGCGAAAACAGCGGTTTGCCCGTACTGCGGGATGAAAACGCTGATCGATGATGAAACGATCAATATCAATTACAGGTATATCGATGAAGCAAAAGTCATCGAGGCGAATATGAAAAAAGCCGGCCATGACGCGCGCTATGAAAGGTATGACGCCGAAGACCGGGAATATGAGGAAAAGTATGCGAAATGGAGGTCGAAGTACCTGTTCTGGAAGACATGGGAACTGCGGCTGCTGGGAGGCGGGATCGCCTGGCTCATCGTTCTTTCCATGATCCAGTCGGCACTGAAGCTGGCAGAGGGCTCCTGGTTCGATGAATTCCTGAACAATCTGATGCCGATGCCTCTGATGCTCTGCTATATGGCTTTCATTTTCGGGGGCCCGTACCTCTGGTTTACGAATCCGAAGAAAAAACACCAGAAAGTCCTGATGCAGAGGGATATGTATGAACAGCAGCTGCGCGACAGGGAAGCACAGAGACAGATCTCCCTGGAGAGCGCGCGTGCGCGGGCTGCGGCTGAAAATGAAGCTGCACGGAGGCGCATGCTTCGGGAAGAGGAACGGGAACAGGCACGTCTGCGAAGACAGGAACGGCGGAATGCCTGTGAGGAAAACAGGAATGCCGATGCGTCCGTACCGGTCTTCCCCATACATAATACGGACTATGCGCAGAAGCGGCAGGAAAGGGCGGACAGGATCGTCGATTCGATCACGAACCTGATCGACAGGATCGGGAAACAGTAAGATACATTCAGGACAAAGATGAGCCGGACGGCTCATTTTTAGTACGGCGCTGTCATGGTATGATGGAAGCAGCGGACCAGGAGGTTATCATGATCAGAAAACAATTCACGATACTGCTCTCTTTGTGCATGCTTTTCGGCGCGCTGCCGCAGAAGGTATATGCAGAAGAGACGGAGACAGAAGACATAAGCGAAGAGACCGTCCCGGAAGAGACAGGGGAAACAGAAGATATCCCGGAAGAAGTGCAGGAGGAAGCACCTGCAGAAGAGACGCCCCTGCCTGCTGTTGAAGAAGTGCCGGAGGAAAGCCCTGCAGAAGTGCCCGCGGAAGCTGCAGAAAGCGAAGAGGAAACACTGCCGGAAGTGACAGAGACAGAGCCGGTCATTGAGGAAGAGGATTCTGAAGCAGGGGTCATCCCGGAAACGGAAGAACCACCGGCAGGGACAGTCCCTGAAGCGGAAGTGCCTGCAGAAGAGGTCATGGATGAGCCGGCAGAAGAAACACCCGTGCCCGAACCAGAAAAGCCTGCAGCGGAAACGGGAGAACCTGCGGAAGAGGCTGCTGCCGAACCCACGACAGAAGCGGTCCCTGAACCGGTACAGGCTGAGGAAGTAATTGAAGAAACAGATATGCCTGCAGAAGCGCCGGTCATGTATACAGTGACGCTGGATGCCAACGGCGGACTGATCGACAAGGAACTGACAGGCCTGACAGTCAATACGGAGGTCTGGTACGAATCCTTCTATGAGAATTATGAATACTATGTCTATCCCAATACGTATTACGAACATTATGTGACGCGCAGCGGCTATAAATTCGCCGGATGGTACAGGAACAAGTCCTGCAGCGACGGGAAAGAAGCGGAAGAGTATTCAAACATCAAGATCGTATCGGACCTTACCCTGTACGCGAAATGGCTGCCTGCCTGGAAAGTGACTTTCAAGGCGAACGGCGGGACGTTTGACGGCAGCGAGACCAGTGTTACGGACCAGGTATTAAAAACGGAACAGATCAGCTGGTGCAGCGCCGGCGATCCGTACCGGGACGGCATGGCCTTCGCCGGATGGTCACTGGTCAAGAATGACAAAAGCACCGTTATCGATCTGGATACTTATGTATTTAAAGCCGATGTGACTTTCTATGCATTCTGGGAAGAATCCGTTACCGTCACGTTCAAAGCCGGCGGCGGCACTTTCAGTGACAGCTCATCGGTGATCAAGGAAACATACCCGAAAAACGATCTGTGCGACCTTTCGAACATGCACACACCGGAAAGGTCCGGCTATGTCTTCGCAGGCTGGTATGCGGATGCGTCGCTGGATGATAAATACAAGGTCGGATCGTCGTATCTGCTGACAAAGAACATCACGCTGTACGCAAAGTGGTCGAAATACTATACGGTCAAATTTGACGGCAACGGGAAGAACTGCGTGAACATATACCGGGACGGTGCTTATATTTCCGAAAAGGCTTCCATCACTGTAAACGTGGCCAAAGGCTCAAGACTGCAGGACAGCAGCGACGTTCCGTTTGTGAACATTCCTTCCGGCTACGCATTCGGCGGCTGGTATACGGACAAGGCCTGCACGGACGGGAAGGAAGTCATTCCGGAAAGCTTCGTTCCCGTTGCGAATACCGTCCTGTATGCGAAATGGGTCAAAGAATACAAGGTCGTATTCAAAGGGAACGGCGGTCTTTCGGAAGGCGGTTCAGCCTCCTATACGTTATATGTTGCAGAGGGCAGCTGTGTCGGCGAAGCGCCGCTGTTCACGCATCCGTCAAAAGCATTCGTCGGCTGGTATCTGGACTCTGCCCTGACGAAGAAGGTAACTTATGCATACGGCTATGTCCCGGCAGGGAATGTGACGTTCTATGCGAAATGGGTCCCCGGCGTCACGGTCACATTCGATGCCGGCAGCGGCGAATACGAGAACGGGGAATCCGTCCTGCCTGTCTTCGCCAAAAAAGGGAGCGAACTCAGGACTTATGTCCCGATCCCGGAAAGGGCCGGCTATGTCTTCGCCGGCTGGTATGAAGACAGTTCATTTAAGAATGAGATCGGCGATCCGTATTTCTACAGTGCATCCGGTCCTGTCACGCTGTATGCGAAATGGGCCAAGGCAGTCAAGGTCGTATTCGATGCCGGTGAAGGCTGGTTCTGGCATTACGATACGGAGACCGATGAAGTCTCTGTGAAAAACAAGGTATCTGCGTATCTCGGCAAAGGGCTGACCGTGGATGAGATGCAGCCGTACGGCGATCATTCCATATACGGCGCAAAAGGGACCGGTGACACCGATTATATGCAGTCACCTGTCCGGTCCGAGATGTATATGCAGTTTGCCGGCTGGTATACCGACAAGGCCCTGACGAAGGAATTCAATTTCTTTGCGACGAAGGTCACCGGGGCGATGACGCTGTATGCGAAATATACTTCCGTTTCCTCACCGGCCTATGTTACGGTCACCGTCGATCCCAACGGCGGTACGATCACAAAGAGCGGCAGCCGGAAGATCACGATGGAGAAGGGTTCCTATTTCTATTACGGCGAGGATATCATCGTTCCTCCCGCCGGCAAAAAGCTCCGCGGCTTTACAACGGTGAAGGATGACGCCTCGACGCTGCTGGCTGATGATGCCGTGATCAAAAAGAACATGACGCTGTACGCTTACTACAAGCCGGCATATACAGTGATCCTGAACGCAAACGGCGGCTTCATCACGTCAGGCAGTTACGCCGATGGCTGGATCGAATCTGCGAGCCCTGTCATGGTCTTCGAAGTGTTCGAGAACGAGGGCATACGGTATCTGCAGACATGTACCGGTGATGACTATGACTGCGTCGTTACCAACGCGGAAGGAAAGATCTTCCGGGGCTGGTACAGCGACAAGGCATGTACGAAATTCGTCACCTATGACCCGGCTGCTTATAAATTCAAAAAGAATATGACGCTGTATGCGAAATGGGGCGCACCGACAGCTTCCGGATGGAAAAAGTCGAACGGCAGATGGTGGTATAAGCTGCCGAACGGTTATTATTACCGCAGTATGTTTGCGTGGATCGGCAGTTCCTGCTATTACTTCGATGACACCGGCTATATGGTCACCGGCTGGCAGAAGATCGACGGCTTCTGGTATTACTTCCTTTCCGGCGGCCAGATGGTGACAGGCTGGAAGAAGATCTCGAACAAATGGTACTGGTTCGATCCCGACGGCATCATGGTGACCGGCTGGGAAAAGATCTCAGGAAAATGGTATTACTTCCTTTCCGGCGGCGCGATGGTGACCGGCTGGAAGAAGATCTCCGGCAAATGGTACTACTTCCTCTCCGGCGGTGCGATGGTCACCGGGTGGAAGAAGATCGGCGGCGTCTGGTATTATTTCCTCTCCGGCGGCCAGATGGTGACCGGCTGGAAGAAGATCTCCGGCAAGTGGTATTACTTCACATCTTCAGGCGCGATGGTCACAGGATCGAGGACGATCGGCGGAAAGACATACCAGTTTGACAGCAGCGGCGTATGCCTGAATCCATAACACAGCAATGAAAGGGTCGGACTGCATGGGCGGTTCGGCCCATTTTCACGGCAAATGCGTCAATGTTAAAATAATGGCAGTTATACAAGCAGAGAATAATACATATACATGCAGGGAAGGAGAAGCGCTATGAAGAGACTGTTGTCCATATTCCTGGCATTTTACCTTGCGGCAGGCATCCTGCCCGTGCAGGTGAATGCGGAAGATACCGTACTGCCTGAAGGGGAACAGAGCGAAGAAACGGAACCGGTCACGGAAGCAGAGATACAGGAAGTCGTTGAAGCTGAGCCGGAAGAAGCCGGTGAAGAGGCAGAAGACCCGGATGCCGAAGTGACAGAACTGGCGGAAGCTGCGGAAGAAGAGACCGATGACCCGGAAGTCACTGCTGTGCCGGAAACAGGGGAAACAGCAGTACCGGAAGGCACTGTCGTTCCCGAGATGCCGGAGACGGAAGCAGCAGCTGAAGAAGTGACGGAAGCGGAAGAGACAGTACCGGAAACGGAAGAGGAACCGGTGCAGGATCCGCCTGCAGACGCTACAGCAGAACCGGTCGCTGCAACAGCGGAGCCTGTCGCTGAGGAGATACTTCCGGAGACTGCAGAACCCGTCATCGGGGAGACGGTCCCGGAGACAGAAGAGCCCTTCATCGAGGAGACGGTCCCGGAAACACCGGCGCCCGTGAGTACTGAGCCGGAAGAGGCGGAAGCACCTGCGGAGATCACGGAAGAGATCACGGAGGAGAATGAGCCGGATGAAGCGCCGTCGGTGTGGACGCTCACATTCGATGCCAACGGCGGTCTTTTCGACAAATACTTCGCGGGAACTGTCAAGGATATGCCGACATGGTCAGCGGAGGTCAAGACGGGCGATCCGTATTATGTCCGCCCCAATGACTATTACAAGGTCAACCGCAGCGGTTATGCCTTTGCCGGCTGGTATGGCAATAAATCCCTCGAATGGCAGTACGAGCTGCAGGAAAACGGTTATTTCATGCCGTCCGGCAATCCGGAGAAGTATACGGTCTATGCGAAATGGGTGCCGGCTTATACCGTGACGTTCGATACCAACGGCGGCCTGTTCGCGGATGAGTCGGACCGGTGTGTCAAAGAAGTCGCCAAAGGGGAGGCACTGGGTTCGTGCCCGTGGAACGATCCTTCCGGCTTCGACAAGGTCTTTGCCGGCTGGACAGTGAAAAAAAATGATGCATCAACAAAGATCGACCCGATGTATTACATCCCGAAAAAGAGCCTTACCCTGTATGCGCTGTGGTCCGAGGAGGTCGATATCCTGTACAAAGCGAACGGCGGCAAGTTCAGCAGCGGTACGACGGAGATGACAGTCGCGTACGGGAAGGACCGGCTCGCCGACCTGAACAGGGTCAGCGAACCTTCAAAGAGCGGCTATGCGTTCTGCGGCTGGTATACCGATCCTTCACTGGAAGAAAAATACAAGGTCGGCGAAAGCTGCCTTATCACAAAGAAACTGACGCTGTATGCGAAGTATTCCAAATACAATACCGTGACCTTTGACGGGAACGGCAGGTCATGGCTCGGATATACCGTCGACGGGACATATGAATCGGGCAAGTCCGCAGTCGTTAAGTACGTGCCTGCCGGGGCAGCACTCTATGAGGTGAATCTTCCTTTTTCGATCCCTGACTCCGGCTACAGTTTCCAGGGCTGGTTTACAGACAAGGCGTGTTCGCCGGAAAAACGCGTCAATACGTTCAGTTTCGTGCCGAAAACAGACACTAAGCTTTATGCGAAATGGTCACGGTTCTATAAGGTGACCTTTGACGGCTGCGGCGCCGTGACAGAGAGCGGGAGCACTGCATTTACGGTCAAGGTGGCGGAAGACTGCGCTGTCCGGCAGGTGCCCGGATTCATACATGCATCGAAGGCATTCGCGGGCTGGTATACAGACAAGGCATATACGAACAAAGTCGAACATGTATACGGATACTATCCCGTAAAGGATACGACGTTCTATGCGAAATGGGTCACCGGCGTCAAGGTAAGCTTCAGCGCCAACGGCGGCAAATTCCCGGACGGCACAAAGACAGCCGTGATCTGTGCACGCAAGGGAACACAGCTGCGCCAGAACGTCCGGATCCCCGAAAGGGAAGGCTATGTCTTTGCCGGCTGGTATACCGATACCTCATACACCGTGAAGGTCGGCGATCCGTATTTTTATGAAGTGCAGGGCGCTGCGCAGCTGTATGCGAAATGGGTACAGGCCGTCAAGGTGACATTCGATGCCGGGGAAGGTGTGATCGAGGTCTATGATGATGCGAAAGGCAATTACATAACCGGCAGATATATCGGATATTACGCAAAAGGCTCAGTTCCTGCGGAAGACTATACATACAGCACCCATAACATCAGCGGTGCGGCCGGTACGTCGGCATATTCCTCCCTGGGTGTCCCGTATCCGTATCTGCCGGACGAGACAGGAAAGGAATTCGCCGGCTGGTATAAGGAGAAAGAACTGAAGAACAGGTTCGACCCGCAGAAGGACAGGATCACGAAAGCGATCACGCTGTATGCAAAATACAGCGGGAAATACAGTGACTCCTATGTCAGGATCACCGTCGATCCCAACGGCGGCAGGTTATCCAGGGACACCGGGAAGACTTACATGGTCAGGAAGAACAGCCGCTTTGAATACAGTCTTGAGATAGTCGTCCCGCCGGAAGGCATGATCCTGGCCGGGTTCACCAAAGTGAAGAACGACCCTTCAACGCTGCTGACATATGATTTCCAGTGTTCGGACAACATGACGGTCTATGCGTATTACAAACCGGTCTGCACGGTAACGCTCAACGCGATGAGCGGCTTCCTGACCCACGGCAGCTACGGCGCAGGTTATATCTACGACGTCATGAAAGTGTATAAGGACAGGATCGTCAAAGGGGAGACGGTCGAAATATTCGTCTATGATTACGGTGAGGAATATGACAGCCTGGCGACGAACGTCAGCGGCAGGATATTCAAAGGCTGGTATTCCGATAAGGAATGCACCAAGTTCGTGACCTATGATATCAGCAGGTATAAGATCACGAAGGATATCACCCTGTACGCAAAGTGGGGCAGTCCGGAAACACCGGGATGGAAAAAGACAAAAGGCCAGTGGTGGTACAGGACCGCAAACGGCGATTATTACAGGGATTCCTTCCGCAGGATCGGCAAAGCAGTGTATTATTTCAAAACCAGCGGCTATATCGCCACGGGATGGAATAAGATCGGCAGCAGCTGGTACTGGTTTGCGGACAGCGGTGCAATGGCAAGCGGATGGAAGAAGATCTCCGGGAAATGGTACTGGTTCGATCCGGACGGCATCATGGTGACCGGCTGGAAGAAGATCTCCGGAAAGTGGTATTACTTCGCTGCCGGCGGCGCAATGGTGGCCGGCTGGAAGAAGATATCCAGCAAATGGTATTACTTTGAGGGCAGCGGCGCGATGGTCACCGGGTGGAAGAAGGTCTCGGGCAAATGGTATTACTTTGAGGGCAGCGGTGCGATGAAGACCGGCTGGCTCAAACTGTCGGGGAAATGGTACTATCTCGAGGGCAGCGGCGCGATGGTCACCGGCACAAGGACGATCGGTTCAAAGACCTACCGGTTCGACAGTTCCGGCGTCTGCCTGAATCCATGAATACAGGACGCAGCTTAACGGCTGCGTTTTTTCATGCAGGACCGGGATATGCGTACTGCCGCTGCCCGGAAACGTGCCGGCAGCTTCATGCCTGCATATACGCTGCGTCGCACTTTCGCAGAGTTCTTGACATTCTGACATTTCACATAGAAAATATATAGTATTTAAGAGGAGACAGAACTGCCCTTATGGATGATGGTACGCGAATATCCTGGCTTATACCGGTAGTATTGCTGATGCTGTGCGCAATGTTCTTTGCCGTCAGCGAGACCGCTTTTGCGTCGGTCTCGAAGAACCGGCTGAAAACACTTGCCGAAAAGGGGAATGCCAAAGCCGAGAAGGCTTTGTATATAACCGACAACTTTGAACAGGCGATCACGACGATCCTGATCTGCACGAATCTGACGCATATCGCTGCAGCGACTCTCGTGACGGTCAATGTTACGAAAATATGGGGCGTGCGCTTCGTTACGCTTTCCACTGTCATTACGACGCTTGCCGTATTTTTCTTTGCGGAAATGCTGCCGAAAAGCATCGCGAAGAAATACAGCACGAAGATATCATTGTCATCCGCTTCCGTCCTGAAGTTTTTCATGACGGTCCTTTCGCCGTTCTCCGCGCTGCTGACACTGATCGGCAACGGCGTCGCTTCCCTGACGGCGGGTGACCCGCAGGTGTCCGTCACCGAAGATGAGCTGTATGACATCATCGAGGACATGACGGAACAGGGTACACTGGACGAGGAACAGGGAGAGCTGATCTCTTCCGCCATCCAGTTCCAGGAGACGACTGCCGAGAGCATCATGACCGCCAGGGTCGACGTAGCGGCGATCGACGTCAATACGCCGGAAGACGAGGTCCTGCGCATCATCAAATCCCTGAACCACAGCAGGATCCCTGTATACGAAGGCTCCATCGACCATATCATCGGCATCCTGCAGATACGGAAATATATACGTACATGGCTCCATGAAGGCACGATCCGGGATATCCGCAGCCTGCTCGACAAGCCGCTTTTCGTGCACCAGTCCGCCAAGATCGACGACGTCCTGGCAAGGCTGACGAAGGAGAAGCTCAATGTCGCTGTCGTCAATGACAACTACGGCGGTACGTTCGGCATCGTATCCGTCGAGGATATCCTGGAAGAACTGGTCGGCGAGATCTGGGATGAGGACGATTATGCCGAGGAAGAGATCAAGCATGTCAGCGACGACGTGCTTTCCGTCAGTTCCGAGACGGCGGTGACAGACGTCCTGGATGAGCTCGATATCGATATCATCGAGGATGAGAAGGAAGAGATCTTCAACAAGCTGATGAGCGAACTGACCTATGAACATTTCGCAGCGATCCCCAAAGAGGGGGATTCGTTTGAAGACCTGCATATGAAGGTGACCGTCATCTCGATGAAGGGCAACCGCATCCTCCGCCTGAAGGTCAAAAAGAAGAAGACGGAAACGGAGGTGAAGGCATGAGCATCGAAATGATCATCACCTCGATCGTATTCTGCGTGATCGGCTCCGCTTTCTTCTCGGCTGCCGAGATGGCATTCTCCTCGTGCAACCGGATCCGTCTGGAGAACATGGCGGACGAAGGCAATGAAAAAGCCGCGAAGGCATTCAGGATCACGGAGAACTATGACGACGCGCTCTCGGCGATCCTTGTCGGCAACAACCTCGTGAATATCGCCGCTTCCTCGCTCGGTTCGCTGCTCGTGATGCGGCTGCTGTCCGAAGACTATGCATGGGTATCCACCCTCGTGCTCACCGTGATCGTCATCATCTTCGGCGAGACGATCCCGAAGATCACATCCAAGAAGAACGCTACCGGTTTCTCCATGGCTTTCGCGGGATTCACGCATTTCCTGATGGTCGTGCTGAAGCCCCTGACATGGATCGTCCTCGCTCTGACGGAGCTTCTGACGCATTCGCTGAAGGGTGAAAAGAACGACGATGACGATGCGGCGGTCGAAGAACTGCATACGATCATCGAGACGGCGGAAGACGAGAACGTCCTGGATGAAGATTCCTCGGAACTGATCTCGAACGCGATCGATTTTTCCGATATCTCCGTATCCGAAGTCATGACAGCGCGTGTCGACATCATCGCGCTCGACATCGACGACGACAGGGAAGAACTGCTCGACATCATCGGCTCCTCCCCGTATTCCCGCATACCGGTCTATGAGGACAGCATCGACAATATCATCGGCATCCTTTCCGTGAACCATTTCCTGAAGGCGATGATCGACGACAGGGACGTCGATATCCGCTCCCTGCTGATGCAGCCGTATTTCGTATACAAGACGACGAAGCTGCCGCTCGTGCTCTCGATGCTGAAGGATTCCCAGCAGCATCTCGCCATCGTCACGGACGAATACGGCGGCACGTTCGGCATCGTATCCATGGAAGACGTCCTCGAAGAGCTCGTCGGCGAGATCTGGGATGAGACCGATACCGTTGAAGACGACATCCGTGTGATCAGTGAAGACACATTTGAGATCGACGGCGATTCCTCCGTTTTTGACCTGATCGACCTGATGAACTGGGATGAAGATGCGTTTGATTACGAAAGCGAGACCGTCGGCGGCTGGTGCATCGAGATGCTGGAAGGCTTCCCGAACCCGGGCGATTCCTTCCGCTACAGGAATGCGGAAGTATTCGTCAGCGAGACAGAGGAAAGAAGGGTCACAAAGGCTATGGTAAGGATCATTCCGGATGAGGAATCCTCACACGGATGATCCTTTTTTGCGTGTACTCCGGGTGCGGCGCAGGAAACTGATGGTATAATGAAAACGGAGGCTTTATGAAATATATCCGGCTTGGTTCAACAGACCTGTGTGTATCCAGGATCGGTGTCGGCGGGATGTCCTTCGGGGCAGTCACCCCGGATTCGCCGAAATGGACGCTGGACAGGGAACAGACAAAGGAAATGATCGCGCATGCGTATGACCTCGGCGTCAATTTCATCGACACTGCCAACCAGTACGCAGGCGGCACGAGCGAAGCCTATATCGGGCAGGCGCTGAAGGATCTCGGCATCCCGCGCGATAAGGTCATCCTCGCATCGAAGGTCTATTTCAACGAGGGACACCTTTCCCGGGAAGCGATCCTGCGCGAGATCGACGGCACGCTTGAAAGACTGCAGACGGACTATCTCGATCTTTACCAGATCCACCGGTTCGATTACGGCACGCCGATGGAAGAGACGCTGGAGACACTGGACTCCCTTGTCCGCAGCGGCAAGGTCCGGGCATTAGGCGCAAGTGCGATGTATGCCTTCCAGCTGCACAATATGATGGTGCTGTGCGAAAAGAACGGCTGGACGGGATTCTCGACGATGCAGAATCACTACAACCTGCTCTACCGCGAAGATGAAAGGGAGATGATCCCCGTATGCAGGCAGTACGGCATTTCCCTGATCCCGTATTCACCTCTGGCGGGCGGACACCTCTCCAGAAGGGAATGGGATTCCGCTTCCGTCCGTTCCAGGACGGATGCCATCGTAAAGCGGCGCTATGACAAAAGCCGTGAAGACGACATGCCCGTCATCACAAGGGTCGCGGAGGTCGCGGACAGATACGGCGTCTCCATGAGCCGCGTCGCGATCGCATGGCTGCTGCACAAAGGCGCAGCTGCACCGGTCACAGGCGCAACGAAAATGAGCCATTTCGACGATGCCGTACAGGCGGTCGATCTCGTGCTCAGCAGGGAAGATATCGAATATATGGAGGAACTGTATGTTCCCCACGCAATAAAAGGAGCACTGCCCGTACCGGCAGAGTGAGGTGGAGAGATGTTTGACAAATTCTTTAAAAAGAAGTCCAGGGACGAAAGTGAGGAAAAGACCCTGCTCAGCGAAGAGAAGGCCATGGCCGGGGAAGAGAAGCCTTTTGTCAGTGAAGAGATCACCGAAGCCCCCGAATCCCGCTATACCGAGGACTATGCGGCATTCGTGAACGGCCTGCAGGGTACCAGGAAATGGTGGCAGGACACCGTCGCCTACGAGGTCTATATGCGCAGCTTCAACGATACGACAGGAAGCGGCACAGGCGATATAAAGGGCATCACGGAAAAGCTGGACTACCTGCAGTCGCTGGGTGTCGGTGCCCTGTGGCTGACGCCGTTCTTTAAGTCGCCGATGCGTGACAACGGCTATGATATCGCCGATTACTGCAGCGTCGATCCTTCGTTCGGGACGATGGAGGATATGGATGAACTGATCGAAGAAGCGAAGAAGAGGAATATCCGCATCGTTGCGGACCTCGTCTTCAACCATACGTCCGACCGGCATCCGTGGTTCCTCGAGTCGGCATCTTCGTGCGACAACGACAAGGCGGACTGGTATATCTGGCGCGATGCGAAGGAAGACGGCAGCGAACCGACGAACTGGCGCAGCATCTTCGGCGGCAGCGCATGGACATGGTGCGAATTCAGGGGCCAGTACTACCTGCATACGTTCGCTTCCGCCCAGCCGGATCTCAACTGGGCGAATCCTGCAGTCCGCGAAGCTCTCTATGAAACCGCGAACTTCTGGGTCGACAAGGGCATCGGCGGTTTCCGCATCGACGCCATCACATATATCCGGAAGCCGAAAGAGTTCAAAGACGGCGAACCCGACGGTGCCGACGGCATGGTATCCGTCCATGATATGACCGCGAATACGGAGGGCATCCTCGATTACCTGCATGAATTCAAAAAGAACGTCTGCGACGGGAAGGATATCTTCACCGTGGCGGAAGCCAACGGCGTATCCGCAGACGAACTGAAATACTGGGTAGGCAGGGAAGGCGTCTTCGACATGCTGTTTGAATTCAGCCATGTCAACCTTGAATTCAAAGGTGTCGAGACCTGGTGCAGGCCGGACCCGTGGACCATCAGCGACCTCAAGCGCGTCCTGCGCGATTCGCAGAATGCGACAAGGGACAACGGCTGGTACCCGGTATTCTTTGAGAACCATGACAAACCCAGGAGCGTCTCCCATTATTTCCCCGAAGGCTGTGATGCGAAAGCGGCCGCGAAGGCAATGGGGATGCTGCTGATGACGATGCGCGGCACGCCGTTCATCTACCAGGGCGAAGAACTCGGCCTGGCCAATACCGCATTTGCGGATATCACGGAATATGACGACATCTCCTCGCACGCGCAGTATGCCTTCGCGCGCCAGGAGGGCTTCAGCGAAGAAGAAGCGCTCGCCTGCGTGCACCGCTTCTCGCGCGACAATGCGCGGACGCCGATGCAGTGGACGCCCGGACTGAACGCCGGCTTTACGGAAGGTGAGCCCTGGCTCCCGGTACACAGCGATTACGAAGTGCAGAATGCCGAGACCGAATCCGCCGACCGCACCAGCGTGCTGACATGGTACAGGGTCCTTTCCAGACTCAGGACACGCATGGCAGTCCTGCGGGAAGGAAGCTGGGAAGAAGTCCTGCCGGATCATCCGGGGATCATCGGCTACCGGCGGGTGCTGAACGGTGAGTCAGCCCTGATCCTCATCAACCTGACAGCCGACATGCAGGCATATGATCCTCAGACCGAGGCGGGAGCGAGCGTCCTGCTGGCTGCCAATGCCCACGAAAAAGGAGTCATGCAGCCCTTTGAAGCTGTCCTGCTCGTCGCAAATAATGCTTGACGAACGATACTTGCAGGGAGTAGGATAACATCAATATTGAAATGCGGTGACGGGGAGAAAATCATCTTCGCATAGCGTTCTGCAGAGAGATGCCGCAAGGTGCGAGGCATCGGCGCTAAGGATGTATACTGGCCCCCAAGCAGTGAAGCTGAAAAGAAATGAGTAGGTTTTGCCGGATGTCTCCCGTTAAAGAGAACACGGTTCGCCTTCGGGCCGACCGGATGAGCGGCCTTGCACGGCAATAAGAGTGGTACCGCGGAAGTAACAGTTACAGGCTTTCGTCTCTTTGGGAAATGTTTCCCGATCGACGAAAGCTTTTCATATGCATAAAACGCACAGGAGGTCATATCAATGAATACAGTCCGCATCAGTGATGTCACATTAAAACAGAAAACAGCGCATTCCCTGTCCTTCAGGGAGAAGATCGAACTTGTAAAACTTCTGGACAGACTGCAGGCAGATGTCATTGAGATCGGTGCGATCGAACAGAAGAAAGCCGACAGTCTTTTCATCAAAACGGTATGCGACGCTGTCCGGGACAGCGCGGTATGCGTTGAGACAGACTGCTCGAAAGAGAATATCGATCTGACATGGCAGGCGCTCAGGCTTGCGGTAAAGCCCCGCATCCAGATCAGCGCGCCTGTCTCCCTTGTCCAGATGGAATACCTGTATCATAAGAAGCCTGAGGCTGTGAAGCAGGCGGTAAGCGAAGCGGTCGCCTATGCGAGATCACTGACGGACGATGTCGAGTTCAAGGCAGAGGATGCCTCCAGGGCCGATGCGGATTTCCTGTATGCGATCCTGGAAGAGTCTGCGCTTGCGGGCGCATCAACAGTGACGGTATGCGACAGTGCCGGCGAGATGCTGCCGGATGAATTCGCCGCATTCATTAAGGACATCCTTGCGAATACGGCCCTGCACGGCGCCAGGCTCGGCTTCTCCTGCTGTGATGACCTGACGCTCGCAGATGCGTGCAGCGCGGCAGCGATGGCAGAAGGGGCACAGGAGGTCAAGGCTTCCATCGTTCCCGAGAATTCAGCCTCGGTCGCGAACCTTGCGGCGATCGTCAGGAAAAAAGGTTCCGAGAAAGGCATCTGCCTGAATATCCGCACTGTTGAGATGAAGCGTCTCCATGAACAGGCACAGCGCATGTTCTCATCCTCACGGTCCAGCACGTCCCCGTTCGACACCGGCGTCCGGGACGATATCTCCGGCAGGTATTTCACCGCTTCCGACGACATCGCGGCGATCACGGCTGAGACCAAATCGCTCGGCTATGATCTTTCCGAAGAGGACCAGGTCATCGTTTTTGAGGAATTCCGCAAGACCGCCGCAAGGAAGGAAAAGGTATCTTCCGGCGAGATCGATGCGATCGTTGCCTCCTATGCGATGCAGGTGCCGCCTGCATACCAGGTGGAGGATTATATCATCACAGGCTGCTCGATGCTGAATGCGACAGCGCATATCCGCCTGAAGAAGAACGGCGAGGTCCTCGAGAGCGTCGCGCTCGGCGACGGCCCCGTAGACGCGTCATTCCTGGCGATCGAGCAGATCATCGGCAGGCATTACGAACTGGATGATTTCCAGATCCAGGCTGTCACCGAAGGACGTGAAGCCATGGGTGAAGCGATCGTCAAGCTGCGCTGCCTCGGCAGGATCTATGCCGGCAGGGGTCTTTCCACCGATATCATCGGTTCCAGCATCAGCGCGTATGTCAACGCCCTGAATAAGATCGTCTATGAGGAGGAAACGGAATGAAGCTCTCATTTTCAACCAGGGGATGGTCGCAGCTCTCTTTCCAGGAAACAGCGGACATCGCCGAAGAGATGGGGTTTGCCGGATTTGAGCTCTATGACGCGTTCAAATTCAGCGCCCTGACCGCAAAGGGCGGACCGCTCGAAAAATTCCGGGTAGCCGGCACGATGCGCAGTCTGCGCGACAGGGGTATCGAGATCCCCAATCTCGATACGTCCCTTGACCTCGGTCTGGAAGGGTCGCTGGAGTCCGTATTATGGACGATCCGCCTGGCAGGGGATATGCGAATCTCCTTTGTCAGCGCCGAAGTCATGACCGACAATGAACCGCTCGTCAGGGAATCACTCTCTGTGATCATGGAAGAGGCGAAGAAGGCAGGGATCACGTTCCTGATCAAGACAAGGGGAATCTATGTCGATACGGAGCGCCTCAAGAACCTGCTGGACCTCTTCGCGGACGACAGCCTCGGCGTGCTCTGGGACATGCACCACCCGCTGAAGGACCACGGCGAGACGCCGGATACGACGATCCGCAATCTCGGCGGCTATGTCAAGCTCGTGCATATCCGCGACTATGACAGCGAAGGGAACTACACGATCATGGGTGAAGGCCTGCTGCCTGTCGCTTCCATGATGCGCGCGCTGAACTCGATCGACTACCCCGGTTTCGTTTCCCTGGAATGGAAGCCGCAGTGGTCTGAAGATGTCCAGGACTACCAGTTCATCTTCCCGCACTATGTCAGCTTCATGAACCGCTTCGAACGCAGGACTTCCAACCGCGCGCACCTGTATAAGAACCATGACGGCACCGGCGAATACATCTGGAAGAAGTATGAACTGATCGACCTGACTTTCCCGCAGGTGCTTGACAGGGTCGTACAGGAATTCCCGGACCAGTACGCATTCCGCTATACGACGCTCGACTATACGAGGACATATGAAGAGTTCCGCGAGGACGTCGACAATTTTGCGAGGGCACTCGTATCCCTCGGCGTCAAAGCCGGCTCCAAGGTGGCCATCTGGGCGACGAACGTGCCGGAATGGTATATCACCTTCTGGGCAGCGACGAAGATCGGCGCCGTGCTCGTTACCGTCAATACCGCATACAAGATCCATGAAGCGGAATACCTGTTCCGCCAGTCGGATACGCATACGCTCGTCATGATCGAATCGGCGCTGGATTCCAACTACCGCGCGATCATCAACGAGATCTGCCCCGAGATCCGTGAGAATACGGCAGGGGAACCGCTGCACTGCAGGAGACTGCCTTTCCTGCGCAACGTCATCACCGTCGGCTTCCGCGAAAAGGGATGCCTGACATTCGAAGAGGCAATGGACAGGGCATCCATGGTGCCCAAGGAACAGATCCTTTTCATGGCTTCCCGCGTAAAGCCGAACGACGTCTGCAACATGCAGTACACGTCGGGAACGACAGGCTTCCCCAAGGGCGTCATGCTGACGCATTACAACGTCGTCAACAACGGCAAGTGCATCGGCGACAGGATGGGCCTCAGCACGGCTGACCGCATGATGATCCAGGTGCCGATGTTCCACTGCTTCGGCATGGTCCTCTCGATGACGTCATCGATGACGCACGGGACGACGATGAGCCCGATGCCGTACTTCAGTGCCAAGGCTTCGCTGGCATGCATCAACCAGGAGAAGATCACATGCTTCAACGGCGTCCCGACGATGTTCATCGCGATGTTCAACCATCCGAACTACAGGAAGACGGATTTCTCGTATATGCGCACGGGCATCATGGCCGGTTCCGGCTGTCCGCCCGAACTGATGCGCAGGGCTGCGCAGCCTGACGAGATGAACATGCGCGGCATCGTATCCGTATACGGCCAGACGGAATCCGCCCCCGGCTCGACGATGAGCGCATGGACCGATTCGATCGAAGTCAGGACCGAGACCGTAGGCTATGCATTCCCGTATGTCGAGTGCAAGATCATCGATCCCGAGACAGGACAGACCGTCGGCCCCGGCGTCAACGGCGAGTTCTGCTCCAGGGGCTACAATACGATGAAGGGGTATTACAAGATGCCCGATGCGACCGCGGATACGGTCGACGCCGACGGCTGGCTCCACTCCGGCGATATCGCCTGTGCCGATGAGAACGGCAACTACATGATCACCGGCAGGCTGAAGGACATGATCATCCGCGGCGGCGAGAATATCTACCCCAAGGAGATCGAGGAATTCATCTACACGCATCCCGCAGTCAGGGATGTGCAGGTCATCGGCGTGCCCGACAAGCGCTACGGCGAAGAGGCGCTCGCCATGATCGTGCTCAAGGAAAAGGACAGCATCACCATCGAGGAGATGCACGAATATATCGTTTCCCACCTGGCGCGCCACAAGGTCCCGAAGTATATCGAATTTACGGACGGGTTCCCGATGAACGCAGCCGGGAAGATACTCAAATACAAGATGCGCGAGGACGCGGTAAAGCGCTACGGACTCGGCTGAGATCACGATGAAGGGGCTGGCCGGAAGACCGGCTCTTTTAACGTCTGCAGAGTATGATAAAAGTCATAAATGAACGTGTTACAGGATCATCCGGGGACTGTTATCCGGTTTTTCCTGTGTGTCAGGGTCAAAATACGTTTATAATGATTCTGCATGAGTCATTCCATGCCGGTCTTTCATGCGCATTAAATGACCGGCATTCCTCAAAGACCTCGATCCATTCCAGAAATCAGTACTTGCATCAACAGGGGGACATATGAACCACATGTCTAAGAAAATCCTTACGGCTGCGCTTCCGGCAGCGATGCTGTTCAGCGCGTGCAGCCATGCGGCATCCGGCAGCACCGCAAATACCGCAAACCCGCGGCCGAAAGCCGTCATCCCCGAAACGGATATCTTCAAGGGTGAGATAAATATGCAGACATACCCCCTCAGCGGGGAGAAGATCACGCTGGAGTACTGGTATCCGATGTCGGATGCGATGGGGACGATCCGCGATTTCAATGAATCCGAGTTCTTCCGGTGGATGGAGGAGAAGACGAATATCCATATCGAATTCATCGTGCCGGCAAAAGGGGAGGAAGCTTCCAGCCTGCGCAACCTTTTCACGACCGACCAGCTGCCCGATATCATGTATACCTATCCGGCCACGCACAGTTACCGCGGCGGCATGGATGCGGCGATCGACGACGGGTATATCCTGGACCTGTCGGACTATATCGGCCTGATGCCGAACTATGTCAGCTGGCTCAACAGCGTCCCGGCCGCGAAGAAGAGCGTCTTTACGGATGCCGGAAGAATGTACGGGTTCTGGGGCTTCTGGGACAATATCGAATCCGGCTATGCGGACCTCGGCATATCCATACGCAAAGACTTCCTGGACCAGGTCGGCGAAGACATCCCCGAGACCTATGATGACTGGGAAAGGGTGCTGACGAAGTTCCGGGATGAGCTGAAGATCGAAGCACCCCTGTATACTTCAAAATACGGCATCGACACCGGTGAATTCATGGCAGGCTACGGCATTGCCCCGTATTTTTACCAGAAGGACGGTACCGTCATGTACGGACCGATGCAGGATGCGTACAAAGACTATCTCGGCATGCTTCATGACTGGTATGAGAAAGGACTGCTGGATCCGGACTTCACTTCCCGGAAGTCAACAGGCATAGGCGCTGATGACAACATGATCCTCAATGACCGGATCGGCGCGCTCATCGACTGGGGCACGCACATGACCGATGCGTATGTTTCCAGGGGTGCATCGAACAGGGAGTTCATGGCCGTCGCATGTCCGCAGCCGAAGAAGGATGCGGATGCCGAAGATCCCGCCTGGAGGGCAGTCGGCAACAATTACAATGACATGCAGTCGATCTGCCTCATGATCAGTGCCAAGAGCCGGCATATCGAGGAAGCGATCCGCTGGGTCGATTCCTTCTACGCCGAAGATGTTTATCTCAATGCCAACTACGGCATCGATTCCGAAGAGGGCACAGTCTGGTACAGGGCTGAGGACGGCCACCGCATCGGCAATTTTGATTTCCGCTATGCGAATCCAGACGGACTGGATTCCCTGACGGTAGCCGCAAAATACTGGGCAAAGAATCCCCCTGTGCGCGTCGAAGCTGCGCAGATCGAGCAGATGCCTGCAGACAGGGCTGCTTCCTATAAGGTCTGGTCGCAGTATCCGGCAGACAACTACATTCCGGTGAGCGTCACGATGACTTCGGAGGAGACTGCGGAATACGCGCCGCTCTATACCGATATCGAGACGTTCGTGCAGGAGAACAATGTGAAGTTCATCAAAGGGGAAAAGTCCCTGGATGAATATGACGCCTACAGGGAGCAGCTGAAGGGTATGGGCATCGAAAAATGCATCAGCCTGCGGCAGGCAGCGCTTGACAGATACAACGGGAGATAGGAACAGTATCACGCCATGCAGGAAAGCGGGAGGTCATCCGGCTTTCCTCTTTATTAACGGAAAGGGCAGGATCTTCATGCAAAGACGTGAGACAGACAGTAAGAAAACATTCATACGGAAGCTGAAGACGGATCTCGGCAGGCACTGGCAGATGTACCTGATCGCCCTGCCTGTCATCCTGTATTTCCTCGTGTTCAGCTATGCGCCGATGGCGGGACTCGTCATGGCTTTCCAGAGGTTCAGTCCCCATAAGGGCATCCTGGGAAGCCCGTGGGCAGGCTTCGCGCATTTTGAGCGTTTTTTCAGCAGCCCGTTCTTCTTCAGGACGTTCCGCAATACGGTGCTGCTCAGCTTTTACGGCCTGCTTTTCTCGTTCCCGCTGCCGGTCATCCTGGCGCTTTGCCTCAATGAAGTCCGCAGCACAAAGTTCCGCAGATTCGTGCAGACCGTCTCCTATCTGCCGTATTTCATCTCAATCGTCGTCGTTGTGTCCATCCTGTATGATTTCGGCAGTTCTTCCGGCGTGATCACCAGTATCGCAAGGTCGTTCGGCTGGAAGGGCGGTGCCGTCATCTCCAGCCCGAATTGGTTCCGGACACTGTATATCGGCTCGAACCTCTGGCAGCACCTCGGCTACAATTCGATCATCTTCATCTCCGCGCTGACTGCTGTCGACCCCGCCCTGTATGAAGCGGCTGCGATCGACGGCGCCGGACGGTGGAAACAGACGCTCCACGTGACGCTGCCGTCCATTGCCCCGACGGTCATCATCGTCCTTTTGCTGCGGCTCGGACAGTTCATGAGCATCGGCTACGAAAAGATCATCCTGATGTACGGACCGGCGACGTATGAGACGGCAGACGTCATCGCGACCTATGTATACCGGGCCGGCATCCTCGACGGCGACTATTCGTTCGCGACAGCCGTCGGTCTGTTCAATTCCGCAGTCAACCTGTTCATCCTGCTGGCGGCGAACCGCGTCAGCCGCAGGGTCAGTGAGACCGGGATCTTCTAGGGGGTGCGTTCATGATGAAAAGAACTGCGGGCGAAAAAGCATTCGCTGTATTCAACACACTGTTCCTGATCACGCTCTGTATCCTCTTCCTGGTGCCGGTATGGCATGTGGCGATGGGCTCGATCAGCGATCCCCTTAAGACCGCTTCCTCCAGCGGCCTGATCCTGCAGCCCCTCGGCACCCCGACGCTCGGCGGCTACAGGCTGATCTTCCAGAATTCCGTGATCCTCAGGGCATATGCCAACACACTGTTCTATGTCACGGTCGCAACGCTCATCGGCGTTATCCTGACGGTCTTTGCGGCATATGTCATGAGTACGAAAGGCCTGCTCTTCGGCAGGGCGTTCTCCCTGTTCATCCTGTTCACGATGATCTTCAGCGGCGGCCTGGTACCGTCCCTGATGGTCATCACGAAGCTCGGGCTCTACAATACCGTATGGGCTGTCATCCTGCCGGGCGCGGTGACGGCGTTCAATATCATCATCCTGCGCACATGGTTCAGGCAGCTGCCGCAGGACATGCTGGATGCGGCGCGCATCGACGGTGCCGGCGACTTCCGGATCCTGCTGCAGATCGTGCTGCCGCTTTCGAAGCCGGCCCTGGCGGTCATCGTCCTCTTCTATGCAGTCCAGCACTGGAATGCCTGGTTCCATGCGTCCGTCTATCTGCTGAACCGGGATCTCTACCCGCTGCAGCTGGTGCTGCGGCAGATCGTCCTCGAGGCGGAAGAGGTCACCGTGACAGCCGGTGCAGACGCAGCCGGCGTCATGATCTACAGGCCTTTGATCCGGTATGCATCGATCATGGTATCCGTCATCCCGATGATGGCCATCTATCCGTTTATCCAGAAATACTTTGTCTCCGGCATCCTGGCGGGCTCGCTCAAAGAGTGATCCGCATCGCTATGCCTTTGGGAAAAAACATTGACAACCTGTCATGCATGATGGTATGATTTCGTGGATTTACAAAGGCTGAGACGAAGACGTCTGGAAAGAATGCCTACAGAGAGCCGGCGGCAGGTGCGAGCCCGGCGGCAGGGATTTCCATCAGGACCATCACTTCCGAGCCGGATACCCAAAAGGTTTATGCCGAGTAGATGTATCCCGTATAACCACGTTACAGGTGAAGGGGTTGTTGGACCCTGAAGGCGGCTTATTTTTAAGCAAATTGAGTGGTACCGCGGGCGTATATAAGGAACATGCTCGTCTCAATGATATTTGAGGCGGATGTGTTCCTTTTTTGCATAAGCCTCATCTATGGAACAGGAGGAAACACTATGACACCGACTGAGATCGATCTGATGGAAGTTGCACAGCGTATCCGGGAGCTCCGCGAGATCTCCGGCTATACGCAGCAGGCGATGGCAGCACTGACGGAAGTCAGTCCCGAAACGTATGCGGAATATGAATCCGGCACGGTAGACCTGCCGTTCACATTCATTCATAAGTGTGCGATCGTCTTTCATGTAGGCATGAGCGACCTGCTCGAAGGCATGAGCGCGAGACTGTCGTCCTATACCGTCAACCGGAAAGGCAGCGGCCAGAACGCGATCATGGAAGACGGCATCGCGATCCAGAACATGGCGCCTCTGTTCATGAACAAGAAGGCGGAACCTTACTATGTCCGGTATGAATACAGGGAGGAACAGCAGGACAAGCCGATCCATCTGACCAAGCACTCCGGCCAGGAATTCGACTTTATCATCAGCGGACGCCTGAAGGTGCAGGTCGGCGACAACGTCGAATATCTGAGCGAAGGCGACAGCATCTATTACAACAGCTCCACGCCCCACGGCATGATCGCCGTTGACGGCCGCGACTGTCTGTTCCTTGCGATCGTCATCCCGGGCCGGGATGCACGCGAGGTGCAGATCCGCAATACGTTCATCCCTTCGCGTGCAAGCGCACGCCGCCTTGTCAGCGACAACTTCGTCGAATGTAAGGAAGACGAACACGGCGCCCTGACGCAGATCGATTTCAAGAATGAGGATAAGTTCAATTTCGCGTTTGACGTCGTGGATGCCATCGCGAACAAGGAACCGGATAAGCTGGCGATGATCCATGTCGCGAACGACAAGACGGAACGCCGCTTCACATTCGATGACATGAGGCGCAGATCAGCGCAGGCAGCCAACTATTTCAAAGCCTGCGGCATCAAAAAGGGCGACCGTGTCATGATCGTCCTCAAGCGTCATTACCAGTTCTGGTTCGCCATGATCGGCCTGCACAAGCTCGGCGCGATCGCGATCCCCGCAACGAGCCAGCTGATGGCGCATGACTTTGAATACCGCTTCAATTCCGCCGGCGTCAGCGCGATCATCGCAACGGAGCTGGACGACGTCCCCAACCAGGTCGACATTGCCCAGAAGTCGAGCCCGACGCTCAAAATAAAGATCATCGTCGGTGCGGAGAGGGAAGGCTGGAAGAACTTCAACGAAGAGTTCGAGATGTACAGCACGCATTTCAGACGCACGCCCTCCACGCCGTGCGGCGACGATACGCAGCTGATGTTCTTCACTTCCGGTACGACAGGGTATCCGAAGATCGCGGAACACTCCTGCAAGTACGCGCTCGGACATTTCATCACGGCGAAGTACTGGCACGGCGTCAGCGACGAAGGCCTGCATTTCACGATCAGCGATACCGGATGGGGGAAAGCCCTCTGGGGAAAACTGTACGGACAGTGGCTGCAGGAAGGCGCCGTCTTCACCTATGACTTTGACAGGTTCAGGGCATCGGATATCCTGCCGATGTTCAAGAAATACAACATCACGACGTTCTGCGCGCCGCCGACGATCCTGCGCATGCTGATAAAAGAGGATATCTCCAAGTACGATCTCTCTTCCGTCGTCCATATGACGACAGCGGGCGAAGCGCTCAACCCGGAAGTATACAAGCAGTTTGAAAAGATCACGGGCCTGCAGATCATGGAAGGCTTCGGCCAGACAGAACTGACGCTCTGCATCGGCAACCTGATCGGCGGCACGCACAAGCTCGGCTCCATGGGCAAGCCGACGCCGCTCTACGAAATCGATATCGTCGACCATGACGGCAAACCTGTCGCAACAGGTGATCCCGGCGAGATCGTTGTCAAGACCACGGACAGGGTGCCGTGCGGACTGTTCAAAGGCTATTACCGGGATGAAGCAGCGACGAAGAACGTATGGCATGACGGCTTCTACCACACAGGCGACGTTGCCTGGAGGGATGAAGACGGCTTCTACTGGTATGTCGGACGCGTGGATGACGTCATCAAATCCAGCGGCTACCGTATCGGCCCGTTCGAGATCGAAAGCGTCATCATGGAGCTCCCGTATGTCCTCGAATGCGGCGTCAGTGCCGAACCGGACGAGGTCAGGGGCCAGGTCGTCAAGGCGAGCATCGTCCTTGTCAAGGGGACAGAGCCTACGGACGCCCTGAAGAAAGAGATCCAGAACTACGTCAAGAAACATACCGCGCCGTATAAATATCCCAGGATCGTCGTATTCCGGGATGAACTGCCGAAGACGATCAGCGGGAAGATCCAGAGAAATCTGCTGTAATATAAATGAAAACATTTTCAGAAAAAAATCCGGGTATTATGCAGAAAATGCATGAAATCAGATAAAAAAAGTATGAATTTGTTGTAAACTGTAATAATGCCGTATGACACCGCTATACGGCATTCATTTGGAGACTGAACTATGGAACAGATCACAGGATTGGATTTTAAAATTCAGGAGATGGCCGCCCGTATCAGGGACCTGAGGGAATCGGTAGGCTGCTCGGCAGAAGAGATGGCCGAAGCTACCGGCACAACCCTTGAGGAATACAACGCGTGTGAAAACGGTCGGAGCGATCTGAACTTTACATTTATCTATAAATGCGCGCTGAAATTCGGTGTCAACGTTACGGATATCATCGAAGGCTACAGTCCGACACTGCGTTCGTATACGATGACGCGCGCCGGGAAGGGACAGAAGATCTCCCAGGCGCACGGCATGACGTATTACAACCTTGCGTATGCCTTCCAGAACAGGATCGCCGAGCCGCTGTATGTCCGCAGCTATTACGACGAGGCGGCGCAGACGAAGGATATCGAGCTGACGAGCCATGACGGCCAGGAGATCGACATCGTCATCGAAGGGCATCTGAAGGTGCAGATCGGCGAGCATTCCGAGGTCCTCGGCCCCGGTGATACGATCTATTACAATTCGGATACGCCGCACGGCATGATCGCCGTCGACGGACAGGACTGCATATTCTATGCGATCGTCCTGAACCCGGCAGGCGAACCGATCCCCGAGCTTGCGGATTCCCCGATCTACCAGGAATTCGTCGAACGCGAAGAAGATACGAAGCAGCGCGTATGGCAGAAATACATCGATGTCACGGAGAACGACGACGGCACGCCGCTGTCGATCCGTTTCAAGAATATCCAGAATTTCAACTTCGGGTTCGATATCATCGACGCCATCGCAAGGCGCGACCCTGACAAGCTGGCGATGCTGCACATAGCGAAGGACAAGACGGAAAGACGCTTTACGTTCCGTGATATCAAGAGGGCGTCCTCCCAGTGTGCGAACTACTTCAAGTCGCTCGGTATCAAGAAGGGCGACCGCGTCATCCTTGTCCTGAAACGTCATTACCAGTTCTGGTTCGCGATCCTCGGCCTGAACAAGCTCGGCGCGATCGCGATCCCGGCTACGAACCAGCTGCAGGCGCACGACTTCGCATACCGCTTTGAAAAGAGCGGCGCAAACACGATCATCTGCACAGCCGACGGGGATGTCGCACACCAGGTCGATATCGCTGCGGCGGATTATGACGGACTGAAGAACAAGCTCATCGTCAACGGGTCCCGCGAAGGCTGGAGGAGCTTTGACGAAGAATATACGATGTACAGTTCCCATTACAAGAGGGGCGAAGACGCGCCGGGCGGGGACGACCTGATGCTGATGTATTTCACGTCAGGCACTTCGGGCTATCCGAAGATCGCAGCCCACAACTTCAAATACCCCCTCGGCCACTTCCATACCGCGAAGTACTGGCACACGGTCGATACGAAGGGGCTGCACTTCACGATCGCCGAGACCGGATGGGCAAAAGCTATGTGGGGCAAGCTCTACGGCCAGTGGCTGGCGGAAGGCGCGATCTTCGTCTATGACTTTGATCGCTTCGATGCATCGGATATCCTGCCGATGTTCGCGAAATACCATATCACGACGTTCTGCGCACCGCCGACGATGCTAAGGATGATGATCAAACAGGATATCTCCAAATACGATTTCTCATCCGTCAAACATATGACGACAGCGGGCGAAGCGCTGAACCCCGAGGTATACAGGCAGTTTGAAAAGGCGACAGGCCTGCGCATCATGGAAGGCTTCGGCCAGAGTGAATCGACGATGATCATCGGCAACATGGTCGGCGCGCCGCATAAGATCGGCTCCATGGGCAAACCTGCACCGATCTATACGGTCGACCTTGTCGACAATGACGGGAAGAGCGTCCCTGTCGGTGAGACGGGCGAGATCGTGATCGACCTCAGGAAGGGAAGGCCTCCCGGACTGGCGGTCTGCTATTACGGCAATGACGAAGAGACAGCCGCCACATGGCACGACGGCTTCTACCATACAGGCGACGTCGCATGGCGCGATGAAGACGGTTTCTACTGGTATGTCGGCAGGAAGGATGACGTCATCAAATCCTCCGGCTACCGTATCGGCCCGTTCGAGATCGAGAGCGTCATCATGGAACTGCCTTACGTCCTGGAATGCGGCGTCAGCGCTGCCCCGGATGAAGTCAGGGGCCAGGTCGTCAAGGCGAGCATCGTCCTGACGGAAGGCACCGAAGGCACGCCGGAACTGGTGAAGGAGATCCAGAACTACGTCAAGAAGCACACAGCGCCTTACAAGTATCCCCGTATCGTCGTCTTCCGGGATGAACTGCCGAAGACTGTGAGCGGAAAGATCAAGAGAAATGAATTATAAAAGGATCACACTGCTTGCCGGCCATTACGGCTCCGGCAAGACGAATATCGCTGTCAATATGGCGATGGAGCTGAAGCAGCTCCATGAACATACGGCTGTTGCGGACCTTGATATCGTCAACCCGTATTTCCGTACGCTGGACAGCAGGAAACAGCTGGAAGACGCAGGGATCCGGCTGATCGTATCCGCCTATGCGAATACGAACCTGGATATACCTGCACTCCCGCAGGAGATGTATGCGATCGTGCACGACTTAACGCTGCACAGCGTCGTCGACGTCGGCGGCGATGATAGGGGTGCACTTGCACTCGGAAGGCTCTCGCCCCTGATCCGCCGGGAGAATGATTACGATATGTACCTGGTCGTGAATTTCTACCGGCCTCTGACACGCACGCCGGAAGAAGTCCTGGAAGTGCTTGCGGAGATCGAGCAGGCATGCGGCCTCAGATTCACAGGCATCATCAACAATTCGAACCTCGGCGCGGAAACAGATGCCGGTACAGTGCTCGCAACGGTAAGTATGGCTGAAGAGCTTGCAGAAAAGAGCGGCCTGCCGCTGGTATGCACGACGGTCGAAAACAAACTGTATGAAGAACTGAAAGACAGGATCAGCCCTCTGTTCGGCATGAAGCTGCAGAAGAGGCCTGTCGACTGACGGGGAAAGGAAGGAATAGATATGGCAAAGCTTACGTTCAGGGAAGATGAATGTAAAGGTTGCGGACTCTGTACGAATGTCTGTCCGAAACACATTCTTCAGTTATCGAAAGAAAAGATCAATAAAAAGGGACATCATCCCGCTGAATGCATCGACATGGATCAGTGCATCGGCTGCGCGTCCTGCGCAGTAATGTGCCCCGACTGCATTATCAAGGTTGAAAGGTAAGGTGAATTTTGTGGCGGAAAAAGTACTTATGAAAGGCAACGAAGCGATTGCGGAAGCTGCGATCCAGGCAGGCTGCCGTCATTACTTCGGATATCCGATCACGCCGCAGACGGAGATCGCGGCTTACATGGCAAAAAGGATGCCGAAGATCGGCGGTACTTTCCTGCAGGCGGAAAGCGAGATCGCTGCCATTAATATGGTTTACGGCGTCTCCTCCGCGGGAAAGCGCGTCATGACATCCTCATCCAGTCCCGGCATCTCGCTGAAGAGCGAAGGACTTTCCTATCTTGCCGGTGCGGACCTTCCTGCGCTCGTTGTCAACGCACAGCGCGGCGGACCCGGCCTCGGCGGCATCCAGCCCTCGCAGTCTGACTATTTCCAGGCTACGCGCGGCGGCGGTCACGGCGATTACCACATGATCGTCCTGGCACCGTCCTCCGTACAGGAGATGGCAGACCTCACAGTCAAAGGATTCGACCTGGCGGACAAATACCGCATGACGGCCATGATCCTGGCAGACGGTACGATCGGCCAGATGATGGAGCCGGTATCCTTCAATATCAAGGCACCCGAACAGATCGACAAGCCCTGGGCAACGACAGGCACGAAGATGGCGCGTAAGCACAACATCATCAACTCCCTGTACCTGAACCCGGAACAGCTTGAAAAGATGAATATCGAGCGTTATGAACGCTATGAGACGATCAAAGAGAACGAAGCGCTGGCAGAAGAATATCTGTGCGATGACGCGGATATCATCATCGCAGCATTCGGCATCGCGGCGCGCGTTTCCAGAAAC
>JAILQT010000024.1 GCA_024698805.1 Solobacterium sp. | reverse complement strand
GCGACCAGCTGACACCGGAAACACTCGGCGCGCTGCTTGCGCATTTCGAGAACAAGGTCATGTTCCAGGGCTTTGCATGGAATGTGAACAGCTTTGACCAGGAAGGCGTACAGCTCGGCAAGGTGCTTGCGAAGAAAGTCCTCGCACACGAGACAGATGGCGCACTGGCTGTATACAGCGACCTGCTCGATATCTGATATTCCCTATCACTTCAGAGAGATCTCCCGGCGGGAGATCTTTTTTCTGTTATAATGGCACATGTGGGGGAGAAAGGTGCTTTATCGATATGAAACTGAAGAAGAGTGTAAAGGCCGTGCTGGCAGTCGTGCTTCTGGCAGCGGCCGGTGCCAGCGGATTCGCCGTATATAAAAAGATCGAAGCTGACAGGATCGCCGAAGAGAAGAGGCTGGAAGAGGAAAGAAGGACGGAAACGCTCTTTCTGAAGTCATCGGAGCTGCAGGTCGAACTGCAGGGCCGCGGTGAAGAGACGGAAAACATCACCCTGCCCAGGGGTACGGAACTCACTGTCCGCATCAAGCCCCTGGAGGGCGAAGAAGAAGGTTACCGCCTCGTGCATTATAACGAGCAGGAATACCTGCTGACCGACGAGGACCTGTGCAGCGATATCAGCGAAGCAGCCTCGGAGAAAGAAGGCTATACATGCCTGCCGTCCGTACTGTATGAGAACAGCACAGGACCGGAGATCTCCGGCATGATCGACAAGAAGAACCATGTCGAGATACTCGGATACGGGACGATCCTTCCCGACGGGACGGTCGACAGATACCTGATCCGGTGTGATGAGCGCGAAGGATATGTGCGCAGCGAATATATCGTCAGAAACGAAGAGGATATCCCCGATACCGTCGATGCGATCCACTACGAGCGTGAAGACAGATGGGGCGGCGGCGACGCCTATACGCTGGATTACCCGGATCTGGAAAAGGGGAACTTCCCGGATAACCCGATGCCCGTCGAGGTGCGCGCTCTCTATCTGAACAAGGTCAGCGCAAAATATATCGACGAATATATCAATATCGCGAACAATTCCGGCATCAATACATTCGTCATCGATATGAAGGAGAGCGACGGCGCTGCGTATGAATCGCCGGTGATCAAAGAATACAACCCGGCATCCTATGAGCAGGCTTACTGCACATTTGACGAATACAGGGAAAGCGTGCAGAAGGCGAAGGATGCAGGCATCTACGTCGTCGGCAGGATCGTCACCTTCAAGGATGACTATTACGCCGTCGACCATCCGGAGAACGCACTGACATCCTATGCGTCCGGCGGCCTGTTCCGGCTCGCAGGCGCTTACTGGCCTTCCCCGTACCAGCGCAAAGTATGGGAATACAATGTCAAGCTCGGCATCGAAGGCATCGAGGAGATCGGGTTCAACGAGATCCAGTTCGACTATATCCGTTTCCCGGACAACATCTATTATTATCAGGATGATATCAATTTCCAGAACAGCGAGAATGAGACGATGGCGCAGGCGATCAACCGCTTCCTGCTGTACGCACGCGATGAGTTCCATTCCAGAAATGCATATCTGTCCTGCGACGTCTTCGGTGAAACGTCCAATGAATATGTATGCGCATACGGCCAGTACTGGCCGATGATGTCCAATATCGCGGACGTCATGAGCGCAATGCCGTATCCGGACCACTTTGAGACACACGCATACGGTATCGCACAGCCTGTATGGCAGGTGCCCGGCCAGCTGCTGCGTGTCTGGGGCATGTATGTCATGGCGAGACAGGAGGAGACCAGGAACCCCGCCAACGTCCGCACATGGCTGCAGGGCTATGACTCAGTAAAGGAACCTTTTGTCAGCTATGACGTAAACAAGATCATCGAACAGATCGAAGGCCTGTATGACGCAGGACTGACAGGGGGCTATATCGTCTGGAACTCCCCGGCGGAGGTATGGCGCTACTACAGCTACATACCTGCATTTACGGAGAGGATCACGGAATGAATACAGGAGTTTCTGATTCGGATCAGAAACTCCTTCACAGTATTACGGTGAAAGGAGACAGCCATGAATAATACATTCGGAAGGATACTGACAGTAACTCTGTTCGGCGAATCGCACGGGACACTGACCGGGGCGGTCATCGACGGCATGCCTGCAGGCATCCGCATCGACCGGGAACGCATCGCGGAAGAGATGGACAGACGCCGCGCGCAGGGCATGATCTCCACACCCAGACGGGAAGCCGATGTGTGCGAGATCGTTTCCGGCGTATACAACGGTTATTCCCAGGGGACGCCGCTGACGATCCTGATCCGGAACACGAATGCGGTCCATGCGGAATATGACCGTGAACATGTCATACCGAGACCGTCCCACGGGGATTACAGCAGTTATGTCAAATACAGCGGATACAGCGACCGGAGGGGCGGAGGCCATCTCAGCGGCAGGCTGACAGCGCCTTTATGCGCTGCCGGGGCAATATGCAGGATGATGCTGGAGGAAAAGGGCATCTTCATCGGCACGCATATCAGGCAGCTTTATGATCTCGTTGACAGGGAATTCGCCGATGACGTGAAATCGGATATCGACACGCTGAATGCGATGAAGTTTGCCGTTCTCGATCCGGAAGTCTCATCAGAGATGCTCGACAGGATCACACAGGCAAAAGCAGAGAATGATTCCCTTGGCGGGATCCTCGAGACATGTATATACGGTCTTGAAGCAGGACTCGGCGAACCGTGGTTCGATTCAATGGAAAGCCTGCTGGCGCATGCGGCATTCTCGATCCCCGGCATCAAGGGCATCGAATTCGGCAACGGGTTCGGACTGGCAGGGATGAAAGGTTCCGAGGCCAACGATTCGTTCGCATTAAGGAACGGAAAGGTGATCACCCTGACGAACCGCAGCGGCGGCATCAACGGCGGCATCACAAACGGCATGCCCGTCGTATTCCGTACGGCGGTACGGCCGACGCCGACGATCGCGCAGCCGCAGAAGAGCGTCGACCTGACAGCGATGAAAGAATGCACGCTGACCGTCAGCGGCAGGCATGATCCGGCGTTTATCCACAGGGCAAGGGCAGTCCAGGACTGCATGAGCGCGTTCGTCATCGCGGATCTGCTGCTGCAGAGATACGGAACAGAATACTTTCAGGGTGAACGCCGATGACAGCAGGGGACAACATCATCCTGATCGGGATGCCCACTTCCGGAAAGACGACGGTCTCGATGGCACTGGCGGAAAAGACCGGCAGGAAAAGGTACGAGATGGATTATATGATCATGGAGAAACTTGGCACGGATATCCGTACATGTTTTGAGACGCACGGCGAAGAGTACTTCCGCAAGATCGAGACAGAGACGGCAAAAGAACTCGCATCGGTGCGAGGCAGCATCATCTCCTGCGGCGGAGGCGTGATCAAGATCCCGGAAACGATGCAATGGCTGAAAAGCTGCGGCACCGTCATCTGGCTGAAACGCGATCCCGCGAAGCTGTACCCGACGGATTCAAGGCCGCTGAGCAGTACGAAGGAAAACCTGCAGAGGATCTACGAAGAAAGGCTGCCGTTATATGAAAAATACGCGGACATCACCGCGGACAATAACGGGACTGTCGAAGAGACAGTACAGCAGATCATGGACATCTGCGGGCTGAAAGCCGGAGGGGCTTCCTGATGCGGGCGGTGATCCGGAAAGGCGGAAAAAAAGACAGCCTGATCCGCATCCCCGCTTCCAAGTCGCTGCTGAACAGGATGATCCTCGCAGCAGCGGCTGCGGAAGGGACTTCCGTGATCCGCAGCGTAACCTATTCCAATGATATCCTTGAGATGATCTCCGTCATGGAGGATCTCGGCGCTGTGATCGAAAAAGGACAGGACAGCCTGCAGATCCGGGGCTTCGGCGGAAGACCGCGGCTGCGCACCGGGGATATATGGTTTTCCGATTCCGCTTCGGCGCTCCGCTTCGCTGTGCCGCTGCTGTCGCTTACAGGTGAGAAGGTGAACCTGCATACAGGCAAACGGCTTCATCAGCGGGGTATCTCGGTCTATGAAGAACTCTTTCAGGAAAGGGGACTCTGTCTGGAAGGAACGGCAGACGGCTGGACCCTGTTCGGGAAGCTTCCGGCGGGCGATTATGAAGCTGACGGAAGTCTTTCGTCGCAGTATATCTCCGGCCTGCTGTGCGCGCTGCCGCTGCTGGAAAAGGACAGCAGGATCCTCGTGAGGAACAGGTTCGTATCCGAACCCTATGCCCGGCTTACGTGCAGTGTCCTGCACAGGGCCGGGATCGATGTGAGAAGGGAAGGTAACATCTATACGGTCAAAGGCCGGCAGGCCTATCATCCGTTTGAAGCGGATGTGCCGGGTGACGATTCCCAGGCAGCTTTCTTTGCGGGCCTTGCGCTTTTATCGGGAAACAGGATCCATGTGCCGGATATGGCGCATGACAGCGAACAGGCAGACCATGTTATCCTTGACCTGATCCGCCGTTTCGGGGGAACTGTCAGACAGGAGGCAGACGGATATGTCTTTTCAGGGGGTCCTGTGCGTCCTGCTGCAGCTGATCTGACCGACTGTCCCGACCTCGGACCGGTCCTGTTTGCGTGCGCTGCCGCCGCAGACGGGGAATCTGTCTTCACCGGGGCCAGCAGGCTCCGCCGGAAGGAGAGCGACCGCATCGGGGCGATGTGCGAAGAACTCCGGAAGTTCGGCTGCGGGACACATGAGGAAGACGAGGTCCTGCGCATCCGGGGGAAGGGAAGGCTGGAAAGCCCCTGTATCCTCGACGGTCATAATGACCACCGCGTCGTCATGGCGCTTTCCGTGCTGGCGGCCTGTTCGGATCAGCCGGTCGTGATCACAGGCGCGGAAGCGGTGAACAAAAGCTATCCGGCATTCTTTGACGATCTGGCAAAGACAGGCGCGTCCGTCACGCGGATTGACTGAGTGGTCTGTGAAAAGTTTTAATGCTATAATAGCGCGTGTTATGAGTCTGAAAGAAAAGTACATCGCGGATCAGGAATTCTACAGGGGAACTGCAAAGATCGCAGTTCCTTTAGCACTGCAGACAGCCCTGCAGTCCTGCATGTCGATGGTCGACACGCTGATGGTTTCCTGGATCGGCATGGTCTCCGCTGTCGGCACGGCAGCGCAGGTGGATACGCTGTCCGGCATGATCATGTACGGCTGTATCGGCGGTATCTCCATGTTCGCGGCGCAGTTCTACGGTGCCGGGGATTATAAGAACCTGAAGAAATGCCTGGGGTTCTCCCTGTGCCTGGTACTGGCAAACGGTCTCTTCTGGTTTATGGCTGCCACATTCTTCGGCAGGCAGATCCTCAGCTTCTATATCAACGATCCGGCGATCATCGAGAACGGTCTGCAGTATCTCGGCATATCCCGTTTCGCGCTGATCGTATCGGCCGTATCCTTCGCATTCTCGAATATGTACAGGAGCACGCACCAGCCGACTGTTTCGCTTCGAATCGCGGTGATCAGCGGCCTGTGCAACGTCCTGTTCAACTGGCTGCTGATCTTCGGCATCGGTCCGTTCCCGCAGATGGGCGTACGCGGCGCGGCCCTCGGCACGGTATCGGCGCAGCTGATCTCCGTATCGCTGCTGCTGTCGCATGCCATATATACCAGACAGCCTTTCCTGGGTGCGTTTTCCGAGATGTTCACCCTGAAAAAGGACTTCGTTAAGCCGATCTTTGCGAGGATCGTGCCGCTGATCGTCAACGAATCGACGTTCGGCGTCGGCCAGACGCTGTTCATCAAGGCGTTCGGCCAGCTGGGCACACGGCAGATGGACGCCTACTTCGCGGGCAACCAGATCTTCAATCTGATGACCTTCGTGATCTACGGCTACGGCAATGCCGTACAGATCCTGCTAGGCAGCTCGCTGGGAAAAGGACAGATCGAAAAGGCGAGGAAGGAATGCGATTACCATATCGGCCTGGCTGCGATGATCTCCGTCATGCTGGTGCTGGCGCTGACCGTATTCGCAAAGCCGATGGTCTCCCTGTTCCGCCTGGCGCCGGATATCGAGCCGCTTGCGGTATCCGTCGTTTATGTATTTGCCGTAAAAGCATCGATGCGGCTGTACAACTTTATGATATTCTGTATATTGAGGTCCGGAGGGGACGCCGGCATCATACAGTTTCTCGACTCAGGCCTGGAATGGCTTGTCGGTCTGCCCGTGACATTCTTCTGCGTCGGTGTCCTGCACATGCAGTCGCTGCCGCTGGTGCTTCTTGCGGCACAGTCGGAACAGCTTGTGCGTCTTGTCTTCGGCATGAGGAGGGTCAAGACATACAGGTGGGCGAAGGATCTTACGAAACTTGTGCAGGCTGCCTGAGGTAGACGATATGAAGAAAAAAGAGTGGATCATCCTGGCAGTGATCGCTGTGCTTGCGGCAGCTTTCCTGTTATGGACGAATAGAAATCAGAAAGCACCGGAAGACACAGAACCCGTGCCAAGTGAAGAGACCGTTCCGACGGTATCCCCCGAAGACGCACAGTATATGGTGTCTGTTGTCTATCATAACCGCGTCGTCTTGACGTTCGATTACAGGGAAGACGCTGTCTACCATGTGGACGGCGACAGCGGCGGCCTTGAGATCGAGGTCAAAGACAATAAATGGCATGTGATCAATGAGAAGTGCCCGAACCATATCTGCGCATCGATGGGCTGGGTCGACGTCAATGAGATCATCCCGATCACCTGTCTTCCAAACGGCATATTCATCTATCCCGGAGTTGAATGATGAATGTGAATAAGACCAGGAGGTTCGTATATCTGGCGCTGCTGTGCGCGGCAGCGATCATCCTCAGCATATTCGAATCCGTATACATCGGCCCGATCTTCCTGACGCTCAGGATCGGCCTCGCAAATATCGCAGCCCTGATCGCGCTGAAGCTGCTCGGCAGGAAAGAGATGATCATCGTGAACGTCATGCGCTCCGTCATCGCCAACCTGCTCAGGGGCATGCTGTTCGGGAGTACGTTCTGGATCTCCCTCGGCGGCATCGTGCTGTCATCGGCAGCCCTGATCGTCATGGATATGCTCGACAGTTCCCTGATGTTCACTTCGATCATGAGTTCGATCGCGCACAGCGTCGGACAGGTCATCGTCGTCATGCTGTTCTATATGCAGCCGCGGATCGCAGTGATCCTGCCGTATATGTTACTGGGGTCCATCCCCATGGGCATCCTGACAGGCATTACGGCCAGGCTGGTCCTTTCCCGGATCAGGCCGCTCAGGATCACGGAGAAGACAAAGTCATAAGCACCGGACAGGGTGCTTTTTTGGTATTTCTGTAAAAACAAAAAAAACTGCCGAAGCAGTTTCGCAGCAGGGGTGGAGAGAAACGATTATAGCCATTTTTAGAGGTGCGTAGCCTTGAAAAAGCAAGCATTTTCCTATGCTTTTGAACATCCGTAGATATAGCTTTTCAGAAAAAGTTGACCAAAAGTTTACCACGGGCTCTCCGATACTGCTGCGTTGATCGTGTCCATCAGCCTGTCATCGGAGTCCTGCAGCAGATGGGTGTATGTCTTCAGAGTCTGGTTGACATTTGAGTGCCCCAAACGCTTGCTGACAGCGACAATGTTGACGCCGTTATTGATCAGCCATGTCGCGTGTGAGTGCCGCAGGTCATGGATCCGGATGCGCTTGACTCCGGAACGTTCGACAGCTGCATCGTACTGCTTCTGTATCATCGTCGGAGAAAGACCGCCTTCATCACCGAAGAGATATGATCCGGGACGCTTTGCTAGTTCTTCGAGCCTGACTGCCAGTGCATCGTCAACGCGGATCTTCCTTGACTGCTTTGTTTTGGTTGGTCTCAGCCCTTCTGAGCGCTGTTCCTGTGTAGCATGGATAAACAGCCATCCATCCGTATAGTCGCTCTTCTGGAGGGCAATAGCCTCACCTTTCCGCATTCCTGTCCAGAACAGCGCAGTGAAGAACAGCCGATAGATCGGAAGATCCACACATTCAGCGAACCGGTTAAACTCTTCCGGTGTCCAGACATCCATCTCTTTCATGATCTCCTCGTTGCTCATCTTCAGAGGCTTCAGGAAGATCGCCGGATTCCTGATGTCGTATACGTCGTTCGCATATTTGAATACTGACTTCACATATTGGATCGTGGTGTTGAGCGTCCGTGTAGCGTAGTCCAGCGATGCCAGGCTGTTGCGCCATTCGACAAGATCCTTCTTTGTGATGCTGTCGATCGGCGTGTCGTAGAACTCAGCAAAACGTTTGGTGAAGTGTTCATCGTGCTTTCGATGCATGTGTGCGGAAGCCTGCGTGTACCCCTCCCAGAGTTTTACCATCTCACGGAAGGTGACACCGCTTCCGCGGCCGGTTCTTTCTTTCTTGGCTTCATTCTCCCAGTCAGATGCTTCACGCTTGTACTTAAAGCCTCGCTTCTTTACCCAGACGACCTTATCGGTCACAGGGTCTTTGGTCTTGAATACGGCATACCAGGTGCCGCGCTCTTTGTCTTTATATACTGACATAAATGCCTCCTGTTCCTGTATAATGGAGGCATAGTAAAAGTCATGGGGTGATTATTTACTATGCCTGATCTTCGGAAGGTGAGAGCTCCGGAGATCGTTTTTTGTAAGTTATATGAAAGTTTTAAGATTTTTCTTGGGGACCTTGCTAGCAGGGTAATACCTTATATATAATGAAATTACCGATAGGGCAACCTATGACAGGTCAATAGCCAGTGAATGATCGAAAGATTAAGCGTATGGTAAGTACGTCTTCCTGGCTAGGAATATGTCTGCTTAGGCAGACTTTTCTTTTTTAATTTGGTAGACGTAAAATAACATTTATTTTTAGATGATTAGTAAGATATTTTAGTGTTTCAAAATAATTAGGGTTTAGAATTAGTGCTTTCCTAATCGAATTGGCTATAATATCTGCCATTTGGATACCATAGTCGAATTTTGAATCACGATAAATAACATCGCATTTGAAATCTGCAAACACTATGGGGTTAAACTTTTTTTGATAATTAAAATTCTTTATCCCAAATAAAAACTCTTCTCGGATACCTTCTCTTAACGTGTAATATCCATTCGTTTTTGTAGGCATTTCATCAATATTAACATGCAAGTGAATCGGTTTATTTGGGTCGATTATTTTTTCGTCTATCAAATATTGCACAGTGTTTTTTATGATGCGGCGTTGTGCGTATTCTACAAATCTTCCCTTCGATGCAGTATGAACGATAATGTCATCATGTAGGTTTTTGTTAAGTATTACAGTGCCAAAAGTCGAGAACGATTTACTCAAGTTCATTAGTCGTCGCCTATCAGTGTTTTCAATGTTAGACGCTTTTATTTCAGGACAGTTTTTATTACAACAATTTTTATTGAACTGACAGTATTTACATTTGATGTCGTTTATGATCGAACGATATTTGTTAGTGAATTCGGATTTTTCTTTACTATTTGTAAAAACGATACCAGCGAAAACAGAATAATCTTCATATCTCGAAATCTTCCCCGAATCATCCATGTATAAATATATGTGTTGATAGTCAATTCTAACGTTGTTCATATTGAATCACTTTCTTTTATTACATCAAAGTGTACCTGTTCTCCGCCAGTGTGCGGAAGACTTCAGCTGCTACCATCACAGGTACGCCGTGTTCGATGGCCGCTTCGATCGCCCGTCTGCCGTCCAGATTCTCCCGGATCAGAAGCCCGAACACTGCGAACATGTTGGCTTCCAGTTCCGCTTCGTCCTTGTAGGTCGACAGCATGTAGTTCATTTTGAGAGCAGGGTGGTAATGCAGCATATAATGAGCGTACTC
>JAILQT010000096.1 GCA_024698805.1 Solobacterium sp. | reverse complement strand
GGTAATACAGATGAAATGTATGCAGCAGCGAGTCGGTCGTAATGAAGCTCGACTGATATGTGTAGGCATTGTCTTCATAGGTCCCGAAGAACTCATCGTTGTAGGCTCCCCGGATCATGAAATAATTCTCCGCAAGCTCACGCTTGAAATCTTCATTTGAATACTGGAAGAGTTCATAGTTGACGACATTCGAGAAATTCGGATCGACGGTAAACGACTCCTGCGGTTTTACGGATGCGCTGTAGGAGCTGAAGCTCGATGTGATCAGGGCCGGTCTCGAGAAGGACTCGACCGCGATCGGTGCAGAAGGCTGCACTTCATTGGGCTGCACCGCATTCTCAGGAACTTCCACTGCCGTCTGCGGCTGCTGTGCATCCGGGTCTTTTCTTCCTGCCATCCCGCTGTGGCCGCCGGAAGAACATGCGGTCAGAAGGCAGAATGCAGTCAGTATGGCTAGCATCTTTTTCATGGTATCTCTCCTGTAAGCTGTCTTAATCATATCACCTGAAGACCTGCAGATAAAGAAAAGAGGTCTCCCTCTTTACTTGTCTTCATACAGGTCGATGCGCTCGATGCCGTAGTTTTTCCACTGCCATACGCTCTCCTCATCCTCCGGATCGATCACATAGATGATGTCCCTGTCCGTCGAGATATGCTTGATCTTGGGGTCGATCATGGAGGACATCCATTTCGGCCTCATATACCCGCCGCGCAGGTTATAGATATAGACATGTTCGTTGAGCGTCTCCGTGTCCTTCTCCACCCAGAACGGATGGTGGTCCCCGTAATCCTGGTGGTTCCACATCAAGAACAGGATATCCGGCTCTTCATCCTGGTCGAGATCCGTCAGGATCATCTGCGAGCAGGTCCAGTCATCGTCAAACGGCTGTTCCCCATCCAGCATCACCTTCCTGTCCCGGATCTCCAGATGGTGCACCTCTCCTTCTGCCTCGACATCCAGCGTGTCTTCGTGCCAGACGATCCACGAAGGATATTCCGATGTACAGCCGAGCAGGAACACGGCCGCAAGCACTAGCATCTTTTTCATATCGTCCCCTTTCAGGAATACGGCATAATCATAACACGGCTTTTCATGCAATCTGCTGTTTTTGTCCCGGTTGTTCTATATAATAATGGTGGAAAGAGGTGGTTATGAAAAAGATCATATTTCTCGATGTCGACGGCACACTGATCGACTATGAAACGAAAACACCCGCATCCGCCAAGGAAGCGGTGCGTCTTGCACGTGAGAACGGACACCGTGTCTATATCTGCACGGGATGTTCAAAAGCGGAGATCCTGCAGCGCGACCTGCCTGAGCTTGACGGCATGATCGGCGCCAACGGCGGTTATGTCGAAGACAACGGCGAAGTCATCCTGCATAAGAGTTTTACCGTTGAACAGACGAAGCGCGTCGCTGACTGGTGCGCTGAGAGGAAGCTCGGCATCATCCTCGAATGCAATTCGGGGAGGTATATCGACCGGAACTTCCTGGAACAGGGTCCCGATACGATGGTAAAGTACATGCGCCACAAGGGCGGCACCGGTGCGGACAGGGAAATGATGGTGGAACGCATCAAAGCGAACTATATCTTCGCAGAAGGCGAAGAGCTGTACCGTGACGATGTGAACAAGATCAGCTTCGTGCTCAGCTCGTACCAGGACCATCTGGACTCCAAGGCATACTTCACGGACATGATCGCGAATACATGGGGCGGCAAAGGCGAGACGGCGCTGTTCGGCGACCTGTCGCCGCAGGGCATCACGAAGAAAGCCGCGATCGAGCGCATCCTGGAACATACCGGCTTCACGCAGCCGCAGACGGTCTCCTTCGGGGACGCGAAGATCGACCTTTCGATGTTTGAGATCTGCGCCTTCAATGTGGCGATGGGCAACGGCGGCCCCGAGATCAAGGAAGCTGCCGACTATATCACGACAGACGTCAATGACGACGGTCTCTACAACGCCTTCCGTTATCTCGGCCTGTTTGAAAAGGAGGCGTGAAGATGACAGAAACGATCCGCCAGCTGTGCCGTGCGTACATGGATGACGCCGTCGCGCTGCGCCGGGACCTGCATGCGCATCCCGAGATCGGCATGGACTGTCCCGCTTCGGCGGACAGGATCTGCGCTATCCTGGATGCGGCCGGCATCCCTTACAGGAAAGCCGGCACCTCGGCCGTGATCGCCGAGATCAGGGGCACAAAGGCGGAAAGCGATAAGATCGTGATGATGCGCGCGGACACGGATGCGCTGCCGGTGGAAGAAAAGACCGGACTTCCGTTTGCGTCCGAAGTCCCGGGCTTCATGCATGCGTGCGGGCATGACCTGCATTCGGCGATGCTCGTGCAGGCTGCGCGCATCCTGCAGGACATGCGCAGTGCATTTGCCGGTACGGTGCGCCTGCTGTTTCAGCCGGGCGAAGAGATCTCCGCCGGCGCGGAATATATGATCGAACAGGGTGCCATGGACGGTGTATCGATGGGCTTCGGCATCCATGTCGACCCCCTGCTGCCTTCCGGCATACTTGCATGGAAGAAAGGACCCGACTGGGCTGCCGTCGATCATTTCTGGATCACCGTCAAAGGTACAGGTGCGCACGGCGCCCAGCCGCAGAACGGCTGCGATGCCCTGGTCGCTGCAGCGTCCGTCGCGCTGAACATGCAGACGGCGGTATCGCGGGAATGCGACCCGATGCACCCGCTCGTCATAACGATCGGGAAACTGAATGCCGGGACAGCCTACAACATCATCGCCAGTGAAGCCGTGCTTGAAGGCACATGCCGCTCGTTCGACAAAGATGTTTACGACCTGATCCCCGATGCGCTTAACAGGATCTCCGCACAGACAGCGGCCGCGTTCCGCTGCACCGCAGAGGTCCGGCTCGACCGCCTCGCACCGCCTGTATTCAATGACGAAACAGCCTGCGATATCCTCGATCAGGCCGTCAGAAAGGTGCTCGATCCTGCCATGTTAACAGAAGCGAAGCAGGAGATGATCGGCGAGGACTTCGCCTGGTTCGGACACCATGCGCCGTGTGTCTTCGCGCATCTCGGCGCGGATGCGGGCTATCCCCTGCACAGCGCGAAGATCAATTTTGATGAGTCCTGCATGGAAACAGGCATCCTCGCCGAAGTCAGCTTCGCCCTGGAAGCCCTGCAGCATCTGAATGAGAACTGAAACAGAAATGTTTCGGTTTTTTTTCGGTCCCGCTTTTTTGGCGGACAATATAGTAGGTAAGGAGGAGGAAACGCCCGGTGTCCGATCCGTCCCGGCCATTTCAATGCGGTAACCTCCCTGATGACAATACCCCCGCAGAATTCGCGGTTCACACCGGACGGATCTGAAACTCTGTGTCATTATCTCATTCCTTCCCGGCATCTGCGCTTCCTCCTCCATCAAAAAAAGGCAGGATCTGCCTTTTTTACATTGTCCGGAATGATTGCTCGTACTGCATGCCGGCTTCTACCTGCTTCAGCTTCTCTTCGCTTACGAGCTTTTTCAGGATCTGCCTGGAGAATTCGATGGTCGCGCCCATGCCCCTGCCGGTGATCAGGTTGCCGTCGGTGACGGCAAGTTCCATCTGGTAGCTGCCGCCGTATTCGCCGTCAAAGCTCGGGAAGCAGGTATAGTTCTTCCCCTTCAGCATGCCCTGGTGGCCGAGGATCGACGGTGCAGCGCAGATCGCGCATGTCAGCTTGCCGCTTTCATAGTGCGCCTTGTACGCCCTGACCAGTTCGTCGAACGCTTCGAGGTTGGCTGTGCCGTCCCGGCCGCCCGGGAAGATCAGCACGTCGTATTCCGCGGGATCGCAGTCCTTATACAGGATGTCAGCCTGTACGGAGACCCTGCAGGAACTCCTGACCGTCAGGTCGTCGGAGATCGAGACCGTCTGGATGTCGACGCCGCCCCTCCGCAGCATATCTACCGTGATCATTGCCTCGCATAATTCGAAACCTTCCGCGAGGAACAGTGCAGTTTTGTTCATAATGCCCTCCGTAAAAAAATGTCTGTCCCATGCATTATAGCACGGACAGACAGGTTTTCTCATTGCGCAAATGAGCGGATATCACCGGAAATGTGGATCAGGCACGCCTCTGCGAGTTCAGCCTGTTCTTCGCTGATCGCCCGGTCTTTCGCAAACTGCTGCTTCTCCATAAATTCGGGATTGTTCCTTTCGATGAATCCCGGCCATGCGTCCGCATACGGATGCACGGTGCTGGCAATACCTGCCTTTTCCATATATTCACGGTATGTAGCCACCCTCGCGTACATCTGGTCCTTCTCGGAGATATAGATCGAAACAGGTCCCGGATGCATGCCGGCGATGCACAGGTTGACAAGGGCGTCGTCGATCACGGGATCGCACTGGATCACGCCCTTCACCTGGAAGTCCTTCTCCTTCAGCATCGCTGCCGCTTCCGTCAGCAGGTAGGCGCCTGCGCTGAAGCCCGTCATGACGGTCTTATGGATATCGATGCCGAAGCGCTCCGCGTGCATGCCGCACCAGAGCACCGCGTCGGCGATCTCTTCCTGCGGATAAGGGAACGGATGCGTATCCATCGGCGAATAGTTGATATTGAACAGGACAGCGTCCGCAAGGTCGGACAGCCTGCTGCAAAGCGTATCGATCTGGTCCGCGTCTCCGTCGACGAACTGGCCGCCGTGGGCGATGAAGACCGGTATGCGTTTCCTGTCCGCTGTCTTCGGCTCATAGACACTGACGCGGACGTTCTCTTTTCCTTCCCTGCTGATCTCGATCTGCTTCCCGATCCGATCGGACGCATTCTTCTTCATCAGGGTGCGGGACTGTTCGAATGACTTCTTCATGGCGTTATCGAACGCATGCGGGTGAAGGCGCAGATAGATCCAGGCGATCACGAGCGCTGCGAGAAGACCGATCACGACCCAGAGGATGATGCTTCCCATACAGTTTTATTCCTCTTCATTCTCGATCCTGCCGAGTTCGCGCATATGCCTTCTACGGTCGAGCGCCGTAAGGTACTTCTTGCGTACGCGGATATCTGTCGGCGTAATCTCGACGAGCTCATCGTCGTTGATGAATTCGATCGCTTCCTCGAGGGTAAGGATCTTCGGCGGTACGAGCTTCATGGCTTCGTCGTTGCCGGTGGAGCGGACTGCCGTCATCTTCTTGTTTTTGATCGGGTTGACCGCCATATCCCTGTTCTTCGCGGATACGCCGATGATCATGCCTTCATAGACAGGCGTCTGGGCGCCGATGAACAGGGAGCCCCTCTCCTGGATGTTCCACAAAGCATACGTCATCGCGCCGCCTGTCTCGGTAGAGATCAGGGCGCCGTTCTCACGCTGGGGGATCTCCCCCTTCCACGGTTCGTAATCCGCCAGGCGCTGCACCATCGTGCCTTCGCCGTGCGTCATGTTGATGAAATCGGAACGGAAGCCGATCAGGCCCCTGGTCGGTACGGTATACGTGATGCGCGTATAAGTTCCGATATCCTCCATGTCGTTCAGCATGCCCTTGCGCATATTCAGTGCTGAGATGACGGAACCGCTGTATTCGTTCGGCACGTCCGCAACGACTTCTTCGACCGGTTCGCATGTCTGGCCGTCGATCTTCTTGAGGATGACCTCCGGTCTGGATACGGCGACTTCGTAGCCTTCACGGCGCATCTGTTCGAGCAGGATCGTCAGATGGAGCTCGCCCCTGCCGCTGACCTTGAACGTATCGGTGGAATCCGTCTCTTCGACGCGCAGGCCGACGTTGACTTCCAGCTCCTTGGCAAGCCTTTCACGGATGTTCCTGGATGTGACATATTTGCCGGTCTGCCCTGCGAACGGGGAATCGTTGACCATGAAGTTCATGGACAGCGTCGGTTCCTCGATACTGATCGAGGGCATCGGTGCCGGCTGGCCTTCGGGGCAAAGCGTATCGCCGATATTGATGTTCGGGATGCCGGAGACCATGCAGATCTCACCGCACTGCGCCTCGTCGACGGGGACGCGGCTGAGGCCTTTGTAGACGAAGATCTGGTTCGTCTTGCCCCTGTGGGACGTACCTTCGGAATTGCAGACCTCATACTGCGAAGCGGCCTTCAGGGTGCCCCTGTAGATACGGCCGATGCCGAGTCTGCCGATATAGTCGTCATACGCAAGCGCGCAGATCTGCATCTGCACAGGCTCGTCGATCAGGTCGGGATATTCCTGCGTATGGCGGATGATCGTCTCGAAAAGCGGGATGATGTCCTCGTTGGTATCATCCGGTTCGTAGCGCACGATGCCTTCCCTGGCCGTTCCGTAAAGGATCGGGAAATCCAGCTGGTCGTCCGCGGCATCAAGTTCGAGGAAAAGCTCATATACTTCATCGATGACTTCGTCCGCGCGTGCATCCTGCTTGTCCATCTTGTTGATGACAAGGATGGGCTTCAGGCCGCACTCCAGTGATTTCTGCAGGACGAAGCGTGTCTGCGGCATCGGTCCTTCGGAGGAATCGACCAGCAGGATGACCGTGTCGACGGTACGGATGATACGCTCGACTTCAGAAGAAAAGTCTGCGTGTCCCGGCGTATCAACGATATTGATCTTGTAATCCTTATAGGTGACGGAGCAGTTCTTGGAATAGATCGTGATGCCCCTTTCCCTCTCAAGATCATTGGAATCCATGACACAGTCAACGATCTTGTCGTTATCTTTGAATACATGGCTTTGTCTCAGAAAAGCATCGACCAGTGTTGATTTGCCGGCATCGACGTGTGCGATAACGGCAATATTGATAATCTTCTGATAGTCCATATCTCTCTCCTTATTTCAAAACTTGGTTATTATACTGGTTTACAGCCGGTTTATCAACTTAAGAAAAAAGAATCCGTTAGGATCCTTTGAATTGTACTGCACGGAAAAGAAAGACTTATCTCTTTTTCCTGTTCTTTTTGCGTGCAGCTTCGCTCTTCAGCCTTCTCTTGACGCCCGGCTTAACATAAAATTCCTTGGCTCTGGCTGCTGCGAGGACGCCGCTGTTGTTGACCTGTCTCTTGAAACGACGCATTGCGTCATCGATTGTCTCGTTTTCTTTAACTACTACTCTGGGCATTTATATTCTCCTTTTAATTGATTTCACCAGTAGATTCTATTATCTTGCGTGCAAACTTGCAAGATTTTTCTGCAGATTATCTGCGTGCAGCAGTCTCCGCCAGCATATAGGCGTCTGCCTGTGTCTTTGCGCCGGCAAGAAATCCGGAGGGATGACAGAATACTGCTGTTGCGATGCCGCTTGCCTCCTGCAGTTCTTCATGCCGGAGTCCGAGCCATTCCGCGGGGAACGGATGCCGGAAATCGGATCTGTCCGAGGAATTCTTCAGTACGCACTGAACATTCCATCCGCCCCGTAATGCCGGGGAGAGGACATACCAGATATCGTTGGCTTTCGGATTCCAGCTTTGGGAGTATAAAACACCTTCCCAGGGGGCAAACTGCTCCATGATCATAATGTGGTCTGCCGAATAATCGATGCACTGCATGACATAATCCCTTCCGTCGAGCGAAGAGATGATCGAGTCAAGACGGTTCATGACGATATCCTTGGCAAAGCTGACCGCATATATGAAAGCTTCGTAATAGTCCATGCTTGAATCCCAGGTGGGATTGTAGTCCCTGATCATCTGTGAAACGGTAAAGCCGTATCTGGAAGCACGCAGGATGCGTTCTTTCTGTTCGTCCGGGATATTGGGCATCGTGTCCAGTGTTCCCTTGACGGGTCTGTAGCCGTTGTCTTCGGCATCGATCCCGAGCACGAGGCTGGTCTCGAACCGCTGGTAGACGGTATCGAAATACCGCTCCTCGCAGCCGTAAGCTGCCAGGATCTCCCTGTAATACTTCCTCCAGACAAGGCCGCACGCCGCATACGGGATATCCGTATTGGGATGCGTCCCGTTCCTTTCCCTGTTTTCCGGCGTATGGTGATCGAGCTCACCGCCGCCGATGTCATAGATGATCCAATTCTCCGGATCTTCAGGCAATTCTGTATCACTCCCCCTATCTACGTTATAGTCATCACACATCAGTGAAAGAAGCGCTGTCGCGAATACTTCATCCGCGTGAAACTGTCCGTCATGTGTAAATAGATTTAACCTTTTGATCATGAAGGACCTCCGCTCTTTCAAAGACAGCGTCAATATTATAAACCTATTCGGGCAATAATAAAAGGACGATCTTTCGAATCGTCCTTTTAAAGCTCATTCGGTGATCTGGTTGCCTGTATAGAGCTGGTAATACCTGCCCTTCTTCGCGATCAGTTCGTCATGACTGCCGCGTTCGATAATGCGGCCCTGCTCAAGGACCATGATACAGTCGCTGTTGCGCACGGTCGACAGGCGGTGCGCGATGACGAATGTCGTCCTGCCCTTCATGAGGGCATCCATGCCTGCCTGTACGTTCTTCTCGGTACGGGAGTCGATCGAAGACGTCGCTTCGTCGAGGATCATCGCCGGAGGATCCGCAACGGCGCATCTCGCGATGGCGAGCAGCTGTCTCTGGCCCATGGAAAGATTGCCGCCGTCACCCTTGAGCATCGTGTTGTAGCCGTCGGGGAGCCTGCGGATGAAGGCATCGGCACGCGCGAGCATGGCTGCCTGCATGCATTCCTCATCGGTAGCGTCGAGCCTGCCGTAGCGGATGTTGTCCATGACCGTGCCTGTGAACAGGTGCGTATCCTGCAGGACCATGCCCAGCGACCTGCGGAGGGCCGGCTTCTTGATCTTATTGATATTGATATCATCGTAGCGGATCTTGCCGTCGTCGATGTCGTAGAAACGGTTGATCAGGTTGGTGATCGTCGTCTTGCCGGCGCCGGTGGAGCCGACGAAGGCGATCTTCTGACCGGGCTCGGCATCGATGGAGATATCGTGCAGCACCGTCTTGCGGCCGTCATAGGAGAAGTCGACATTGTACATGTTGACCTTGCCCTGCAGCCTCTGGTAGGTGACAGTGCCGTCCGCCTGATGCGGATGCCTCCACGCCCACATCTCGGTATTCTCCTTCGTCTCGATGATATTGCCGTTCTCGTCTTCCCTGATATTGACCAGGTCGACATAGCCTTCATCGAATTCGGAAGGCTCATCCATCATCTTGAACACACGCTCCGCGCCTGCCATCGCGCCGATGATCGAAGCGATCTGCTGGGAGATCTGCGTGACCGGCATCGAGAAGCTCCTGTTCAGGGACAGGAAGGAGACCAGCGTGCCGAGCGTCAGGCTGAAATTGCCGCTCAGCGCCAGGATGGCGCCGATGCCTGCGCAAAGGACGTAGGAGATATTGCCGATGTTCGCCATGACCGGCATCATGATGTTCGCGTATTTGTTGGCGTTATTGGCACTGTCGCGCAGCCTGTGGTTGAGCTCGGTGAAGCCTTCGATCGCCTTCTGTTCATGGTTGAACACCTTGACGACCTTCTGGCCGCTGAGCATCTCCTCGATGTAGCCGTTGACGGCGCCGAGGTCCTTCTGCTGCATGACGAAGTATTTGCCCGACTGTCCGGCAAGTTTACCGGATACCGTCAGCATCACGAATACCATCACGACGGAGAGGATCGTCAGCGGGATGTTCAGCACGACCATCGAGATGAATACCGTGCAGATCGTCACGGATGAATTGACGAGCTGCGGGATCGACTGTCCGATCAGCTGGCGCAGCGTATCGATGTCATTCGTATAGGTCGACATGATATCGCCGTGCACATGCGTATCGAAATATTTGATCGGCAGGGATTCCATATGCGTGAACAGCGCGACGCGCAGCTTCTCCATCGTGCCCTGGCCGACTGTCGCCATGATGCGGTTATAGGTATAGGCTGTAATGACGCCGAGCAGCAGGATGCCTGCCAGCTGCACGAGCCTCGCCGCGAGCGGTGCGAAATCCGGGTCGGGGCTTGAGAGCAGCGGTGTGATATATTCGTCGATCAGCGTACGCGTAAACAGCGTCGACTGCAGCGTGCAGACCGCTGTAATAAGGATACAGATGACAACGGTCAGGAAATGCCATTTATAGTATTTAAAGACATAACCTAAGACTCTCCTGAGGACAGCCGGGTTCATTTTTGCGTTGGGATCACGCATGCCTCTTCTCATACTCATGTCGTCACCTCCTTACTGCGATTCCTGGTCGAAGTCGCCGCCGCCCTGGACCTGCGTCTCATAGACCTGTCTGTAGAGCTCGTTGGTCGCGAGCAGGTTCTGAGGCGTATCGAAGCCGTTGACTCCGCCCCTGTACATGACGAGCACCTTGTCGGCGTCTTCGATGCTGGAGATCCTCTGGGAGATGATCAGCTTTGTCGTGCCGGGGATCTTTTCCCGGAACGCCCTGCGGATCGAAGCGTCCGTAGCCGTATCGACTGCGCTCGTGGAATCATCGAGGATCAGGATCTTCGGGTCTTTCAGCAGTGCCCTGGCGATGCAGAGCCTCTGTCTCTGGCCGCCGGACACGTTCGTGCCGCCCTGCTCGATGTAGGTGTTGTATTTGTCAGGCATCTTTTCGATGAACTCATCGGCGCATGCCAGGCGGCATGCCTCGATGCATTCCTCTTCCGTCACGTTCTCGTTGCCCCACCGGAGGTTCTCGAGGATCGTGCCGGAGAACAGGACGTTCTGCTGGAGCACCACGGAGACCTTGTCCCTGAGCACCTGCATATCGTAGTCCTTCACGTCCACGCCGCCGACCTTCACAGTGCCGCTGGTAGCGTCATAGAGACGCGAGATCAGCGATACGAACGTCGATTTTCCCGAACCGGTCGGACCGAGGATGCCGATCGTCTCGCCGGAAGCGATGCTGAGGTCGATGTCCCTGAGGACGTTGTCGCCGGAACCGGAACGGTATGCGAAATCGACATGCTCGAAATCGATCGAACCGTCTTTGACTTCCATGACGGGATTCGCGGGATTCGCAAGATCGGGCACTTCGTTCAGGACTTCGGAGATCCTCTTGATGGAAGCTGTCGACATCGTGATCATGACGAAGACCATCGACAGCATCATCAGCGACATCAGGATGCTCATGACGTAGGAGAACATCGACGTCAGGTTGCCGGTCGTGATCGCGCCGGATACGACGTGCTGGGCGCCGAACCAGGACAGCGAGATGATGCAGCCGTAGACGACCAGCATCATCGACGGGTTGTTGAACGCCAGGATGCTCTCCGCCTTGACGAAGAGCTTTCTGAGATTGCCTGCTGCTTTCGTGAATTTCTCGTTCTCATAATCTTCGCGCACGAACGCCTTGACGACGCGGATCGCGCTGACGTTCTCCTGCACGCTCGCGTTCAGGTCGTCATACTTCGAGAAGACGACATTGAACGTCGCCATGGCATTTTTCATGATGAGGATCAGGAAGAATGCCAGGACAACGATCGCCACGAGGAAGATCGTCGAAAGGTCCGGGCTGATGATGAAGCACATAATGACAGATACGATCAGCATCAGCGGCGGTCTTACCGCAATGCGGATGATCATCTGGAATGCGTTCTGACAGTTGGTCACGTCCGTGGTCATCCTCGTTACAAGGCCGGCCGTCGAATACTTGTCGATATTTGAAAATGAGAACGCCTGGATCTTTTCATACATCTCGTCGCGCAGGTTCCGCGAGAAACCGGACGCTGCGGACGCTGCGTACCTTCCCGCCTGCGTTCCGAAGAACAGGCTCAGGAATGCCATCAGCACCATCAGTCCGCCGAAGAGCCAGACTGCCTGGATATTGCCGGCATTGATGCCCTTGTCGATAATCATGGCCGTGACATACGGGATCAGCACTTCCATGAATACTTCCAGTGCCGTAAAGACCGGTGTCAGCATCGTGTCACGTTTGTACTCACCGATCAGTCCCGCCAGTTTTCTGATCATACCTCATCACTCTCCTTTTCTTATCTCCGCGTCTTTCTGCGGTCTTTCTTCCGTCTCCTTACGGATATTCATGCGGATCCTTTCCAGCGCCGCGAACAGGAACTCCTTTTCCTCTTCACGGAACCCGTTCAGAAAGACACTCTCGTTATGATCCGTGTTTTCACATATCTTCGCTTCAAGCTGCAGGGCTTTTTCCGTCAGCACGAGCTTTTTGAGCCGTGCGTCGCTTTCAACGGACACCCTCTCCAGGTAACCGTTCTTTTCCAGCCCCTGCAGGATGCCGGTCAGCGTGGAACGGCGCACGTCAAAGAATGACTCCAGGTCGCGCTGGTACACATCCCTGTCCCTGTTGACATACAGGAAGCGGATGATACCGCCCTGCGCGAAAGATACGTCCCCGTAACCCATACGGGCGATCTCGGCACCGATGTACCTCTGGATCGCATTCTTCGTCTCGCGCACTTCATCGGCGATGCGTTTTCCATTATCCATAAAGAACCCCGAAATAAAGTTAGTGACCTAACAATTATAATGTTAGGTCACTAACAATCATTTGACAAGTGATTCCTTACAGTTCTTCGCCGTTTGTCGCGATGACCTTCCTGTACCACTCAAAGGAGTCCTTTTTGGACCTTTCGAGCGTGCCGGAACCGTCATTGTTCCTGTCGACATAGATGAAGCCGTATCTCTTCTTCATCTCGCCTGTCGTGAACGATACACAGTCGATGCAGCCCCACGGCGTGTAGCCCATGAGGTCGACGCCGTCTTCCTCCACAGCCTTCTTCATCTCGATGATATGGTTCTTGAAATAGGAGATCCTGTACGGGTCGTGGCAGGAACCGTCCTCTTCCTTGACGTCGATCGCACCGAAACCGTTCTCCACGATGAACAGCGGCTTCTCATATCTCTCATAGAAAGCATTCAGCGCATAGCGCAGGCCTTCGGGGTCGATCGCCCAGCCCCAGTCGGAGACCTTGATGAACGGGTTGGCGACAGAATGCGGGGAGGAGCCGTCCAGGGATTTGGAGACATCCTTGTTCGCTGTGGAGTCGACAGTATTGGTCATGTAGTAGGAGAAGCCGATATAGTCGACTGTACCTTCTGCGAGATCCTTCTTGTCCTGTTCCGTGATATCGATATCCCAGCCCTTGTTCTCGAACATCTTGAGCGCATATGCGGGATAGTGGCCCCTGCACATGACGTCGCTCCAGAAGTATCTCTGGTGCATCATGTTCTGTGCGAGCACCTGGTCTGCAGGCCTGCAGGAGAACGGATAGTAAGGCACCATCGCGATCATGCAGCCGATGAGGTAGGAAGGATCGATCTCATGGCCGATCCTGACAGCGCGTGCACTCGCGACGAGCTCATAGGCGCCGCACTGGTACATCGCCTTTTCGGGATCGGGATACGCACCGAAATGAACACCGGAGTTCGTCCATCCGAAGATGTCGTTCTTGTAGTTCATCTGGTTGTTGATCTCGTTGAACGTCATCCAGTATTTGACCTTGCCCTTGTAATGCTCGAAGCATACCTTTGCGAACTTCACGAAGAAATCGATCGTCTTCCGGTTCAGGAAGCCGCCGTATTCCTTTGCGAGATGGTAAGGCATCTCGAAATGGGATAATGTGATGACCGGCTCGATATTATACTTGAGCAGTTCATCAAAGACATCGTCATAGAACTTCAGGCCTTCCGCATCCGCTTCTTCCTCGTCGCCGAGCGGGAAGATCCTTGACCATCCGATGGATGTACGGAAACATTTGAAGCCCATCTCCGCAAACAGAGCGATATCTTCCTTATAACGATGATAGAAGTCGATACCGACGTGGTTCGGATAATACAGGCCTTCCTGTACGCCGTCTGTGATCACGCGGGGTCTGTCGACTGCGCCTGCAGTCATGACGTCCGCTACACTGAGTCCTTTTGTAGTGCCGATGACACCGCCTTCAAACTGATGCGCCGCAAGCGCACCGCCCCAAAGAAAATTCTTATCTAAACTCATGATTTCACCTCTGTATTCATTATACATGATGTATGCATGGATTCACTATGAGGACTGTGTGAAAAATACTGTCATAGGAATTGGGCTGCCCGGAAAAGAAAAACATCCGTCAGGGTCCTGTTTCCCTTCCGGATGTTTGCCTTCTCATTCAGACACGTGCAAAGTTAGCTTTTCTGTCCTTCTATACTGGTCGACTGTTCAGGATTACGGATTCAGACAGACACCGTTGCTGTTGAATCTGTATTTTTTACCGTTTATGGTTTTCGTCCCGCCGGCGAACATTACGCCGCCGGAGCTGAACCAGTACCATTTGCCGGAGATCTTTTTCCAGCCTGTGACCATTGCGCCGCCGCTGAGGAAGTAATACCACTTGCCGGATATCTTCTTCCAGCCGGTCACCATGACCCCGTTCTTATTGAAGTAATACCATTTGCCGCTGATCTTCTGCCAGCCGGCTTTCGTAATGGCTGTAAATCCTATCCCGTATTTTTCTGCGTATTCTTCGGCAGCGCTGCCTTCCTTGCCGTAGATCTTGAATTCCTCATCAAAGACATATTCATCCTTTTCTGTTTCAGGATTATATTCCATAGATGAACAGCCGACTGCCCCGTAGCCGATATATGTTACGGATGAAGGTATGGTCATACTTTTTAAACTTGTGCAGCGTACAAATGCGCATTCGGTTATTCTGGTCACACTGTCCGGTATGGATACACTTTTCAGACCTGTGCAATCCGCAAAGGTGAATTCCCCGATCGTTTTCAGACCGGCAGGAAGTGTAATGTCCGTAAGGCCTGTACAGCCGCGGAATTCAGCGAACTCCAGCTTTTTCAGACCGGCCGGCAGTTTCACGTTTGTTAAACTGCTGCACTCCTGAAATGCACTCCATCCAATAACTGTAACTTTGTCCGGGATACGGATACTTGTAAGGCTTGTACAATAATAGAATGCTTCGGTACCAATACTTGTCAGGCCCTCAGGCAGTGTGACACTTTGCAGAGCGGAACAATTGAAAAAGGCGCTTCCTCCAATGCTGGTTACACTGTCCGGCAAAACTATATTCTTCACGGATGTATTCCATGAGAATGCGCCGGTTATTTCTGTGACAGGAAGCCCGTCTATCTCGGACGGGACCGTTACTTTCGTACCGGATCCGGTATATTTTGTGATCGTAACTTCCGATCCGTCACTGGTATATTCATAATCCCCAAAGCTGCCAGCCTTATCCAGAACAGCTTCGCCCGTGACCTGTGCCGCATAAACATTTGCCGGCAAAACCGTCATCAGGATAAACAATGCCGTCAGCAGCGCAAACAGTTTTCTGCACATGTTATTATCTCCCTTTCTGCCGACCGATCCGGTCGGGACTGCAGTTATACGCATTTCATTGTAAAAGATATATTCCGCCGCAACAATGTGCATATTGTCTATAAATTTAAAAATCCCGGAATCATCTTCCGGGATCTACAGTGCGGATAACAGGACTTGAACCTGCACGGGTCTCCCCACATGAACCTGAATCATGCGCGTCTGCCAGTTCCGCCACATCCGCGTGTGCATGTATTATTATACACACATTATTTTAAAAATCCAGTCAAAATTTTCCTTGATGCAGAATATTTTTTTTCATCCAGTCCTTTGCAGGGGTCTGTATGCACCAGGTATTCCAGCAGATGCGGCATACTGCCGTCATCATAGATGATAAAACCGGTGAAATCCGGATGTGCGAACAGATAGTCCGTGATCTCCTCTTCACGCAGTTTCCATACTTCGGTATTCGTCAGATCCACAGGCGTGAACCTGTCGTCCAGACCGGCATTGTGCAGGTATTCCTGACAGTACGGCAGTCCCGCGAAGCGCCAGGAGCTGGAGATGATGATCGTCAGCGGGAACTCTTCGCACAGGCGGTTCAGCCTCTCTACTGCCTTCCTGCTGACGAACTCAAAGTCATCCTTGCCGATGGCTTCTTCATATTCCGGCGTGCCTTCCTGGAAGAAGACATTGATGACGCCGTCAAAATCCAGAAACATATAGAATTTCGGATCCCTGTTCTTTCTGTTTTTGCGCATGATGTACGCCAGACGGAGCCTGTCCGCGTACCACTGCAGATTGCTTTTATGTGCCATAACGGTATTTCCTGTATTTCCTATATACTAACATGAACAGCTTTGAGAACACAAAGATCATCACCGGGACTGCGGCAGCGCCATAGAGCAGGTAGCGGATAATGGATGCGTCCGTATGTATATAGATTAGGGAAGGCACCAGCAGGATGATCAGGGTGAATAATGCGCCCATGGAAAGGATGATGCCGAGGCGGTACGTTGTCCACGGGTAATAGGTCCTGAGCAGCGTCAGGAAATAGATGAATCCCAGCAGGATGACGCGCACCGCGGCAGCGCGGGGCTCATCGAGCACAGTCCCGGTAAGCAGCGACACGTTGATGCAGACCAGGACAGCAGTAACAGCTGAGGGGATCGAATTGAAGAAAGCGGAGAACAGGAACGAACCGCTGCTCTTGCGGAAGTCCGGTTCGAACTGCAGCAGGAACGCAGGGATCCCGACCATGCACATACTGACGGCTGTCAGCTGCACGGGCACGATCGGATAGGCCCGCAGCGTAAAGATGACATATACGGCAAGCAGGAATGAGAACAGCGTCTTGACCAGGAACATCGAAGCCGCATGGGTGATGTTGTTGATGACCCTCCTGCCTTCGTTGATGATATCCGGCATCTTCGCGAAGTCGTTGTCGAGTATGATCAGGGACGAGGAATCCCTGGCAGCCATGGATGCGTCGCCCATACTGACGCCTGTATCGGCTTTTTTCAGCGCCGGCACGTCGTTGACGCCGTCACCGGTCATCGCGCAGTGATACCCCTTCTTCTGCAGGGCATCCACAAGTTCTTTCTTGTCTGCCGGCATGACCCTGCCGAAGACGGTGTATTCCGCAGCCAGGACATCATAGCTTTCCGTGCGTTTTGAGAGATCCGTATATTTCTGTGCATCCTTGATCCCTGCAGCCGCGGCGATACTGGATACGGCAGCGGGATCGTCGCCGGATATGACCTTGATGATCACGGACTGCGACTGGAGGTATTCCGTCATCTGGTTGATATTGGTCCGCAATTCATCCTGCA
>JAILQT010000114.1 GCA_024698805.1 Solobacterium sp. | reverse complement strand
AGTCCCTGATATGTATCGCTCTGTACTTTCCAGTACGGGTCAACGATATAGTAGTACAGGATCTCCCCATCCTGCATCTGGTAACCGCTGACGATCACAAAGTGATTGGCTGCAGGCAGTTCGGGATACAGTTCATGCAGGTTCACGGCGATGAATACGGGATCCTCTGTCCGGATATCACGGATCACACGCTCCTTCAGCGTTTCCATGACGTCATCCGTCGCCGCCGACGGCGTGAGATACTCGACCCGGTATCCGGGCTGTCCGCTTTGCGGCACCTCGCAGCCGAACAGGTATGTGTTCAGCACCCTGGCCATATCCGCATATTCCGTACCGGTCACCATGGACGTATTGAGTTCATGCGCAAGTTCATCCTGCGTCTTTTCGATCCCCTTATAGGAAAGCGCCATCTGCAGGCATGCGGGCCCGCAGTAATGACCGTTCTCCTGGACGGACTGCGGTATCTGCAGGCGCACCTTGAACAGCTCCCCGTCATTTTCCGCCGGATCCGTGACCAGGGCGCCGTTTGCGTCAAAGCTGTATATTTCCCCGCCGATCTCAGTTTCACCAACTGCCATCCTGCCGGAGCCGAGCAGGTAATACCGGTCGTTCTTATATTCCAGCCAGCCGGTATGCATGGCACCGTTCTGCTTCAGGTAATACCAGTATCCGCCGGTCTTGATCCATCTGTTTTTCTGCATCCGCCCGCTTTTGGACAGGTAATACCATTTCCCGCTGCTTTTTACCCAGCCGGTATGCATGGCGCCGCCCTTTTTCAGGTAATACCAGGACCCGCCGGTTTTGAGCCATCCTGTCTGCATATATCCCTTTTCGTCGAAGTGGTACCATTTCCCGTCGATCCGCATCCACCGGCCTGCGGGCCAGGATCCGTCCGCGTTCCTATACCACCAGCCCTTTTTGTTTTTCCGCCATCCCGCTTCGGTCTCCGTCTGCGCATGGACTTCCTGCACGGGATACGTACTGCAGCGGATCAGCGGCACAGCGAAAAGGATGGCAAGCAGGAATATCACAGCTGTCGTCCGTATCTTTTTCATTTCCCCTCTCCGCTTCTGCATATGCCGTGGGCAGTATGATCTGTATAACTTCATGATAGCACAGGATGCGGATCCGGATCTTAAGATTGGGGAGCGTATATCCAAAAAGAAAAACAGCCGGAGCCGTTTTCTTTTGAAAGGGGAAAAGATTGGAATTTTACAGATGTTCCCATCTGACAGTTTCAAGGATATCCGATCTGTCTGATCATAAAGTGTATCCAATGTGAATTCTGTATGAATTCGCAAAATACAGTCATTTCTCTGCAAATGGCTGTTGCATAACACCTTATAAGGTATTAACATGGTATTGGAAAAGGAGAAACTACATGTTCACTGTAAAACACGCATGCACGCCGAATATCCTCCGGACGCTGGATGAACGCAGTTATTCACCCGCGGTTTTGTGCATGCCGGATCTTTGATGATCAAAGACTGTTTACGGAAAGAATGCAGCTTTTCAATAACAGACCAGATCAGCGAAGCAGGAGCCCGGCATGCCCGGATTCCTGCTTTTCTTATATTTGTTGATTCATTTCTTTCCCCTCTGCAGGGATCACAGTCCTCTGCAGGCCTCCGCAGGGTCTGCAGTTAATGTTCCTGTCCAATGTGCGGATGCGGCGCACGGACAGAGAAAATGACGCCGAAAGATCGATGGACTTGTATCGGCACCTGCATCGGGAAAGAAAGGAAAGGAGGTAATCATGATCGAAATAAAAGGAGATTACGCGGAAGCGAAAGTATTTACGGACGACATCGAAGAACAGGCGCTTGCCCAGATCCGGGAACTGCTGGACCAGCCTTTTGCGAAGGATTCCCATCCCCGCTTCATGCCCGACGTCCATGCCGGGAAAGGGTGCACGATCGGTACGACCATGCATATCACGGACAGGGCATGCCCGAACCTTGTCGGCGTCGATATCGGCTGCGGGATGCTCGTCGTCCCCCTGAAAGAGACAATCGATGACTTTGAGAAACTGGATGCGGTCATTCACAGATACGTCCCTGCCGGCATGTCCGCGCATGAAAAAGCGGTCATCGATTATGACATCTCCGGACTGAAGTGTTTCGGCAGCCTGAAAAACAGGGAATACCTGATCTGTTCCCTCGGCACACTTGGCGGCGGGAACCATTTCATCGAGATCGACCGCGCGGATGACGGAAGCGAATACCTTGTGATCCATACAGGTTCGCGCAACCTCGGCAAGCAGGTCTGTGAGATCTATATGGAAAAGGCCCATGAAAAGATGGCATACGGCAAAACCGCCCTGCATGAAGCCGGTGAGCAGCTGATCCTGAAGCTGAAGGAGGAAGGCAGGTCAGGGGAGATCGCCGGCGCCCTGAAGGATCTGAAGAATGAATACAAAAGGAGATTCAGTGAGAGGAAACCTGACCTTGCCGTACTGGAAGGCGGGGATCTGGAAGACTATCTTCATGATATGAAGCTCTCGCAGGAATTCGCGAAGACAAACAGGGAAATGATCGCGGATATCATCCTTCACGCCTATTTCGGCAGCAGACTGCAGGAATATGATTTCTGGCACTGCATCCACAACTACATCGACACGGATAAAAGGATCCTGCGCAAAGGCGCGATCTCCGCGGAAAAAGGCGAGAATGTCATCATCCCCCTGAATATGCGCGACGGCTGCATCCTCGGCAAAGGAAAAGGAAATCCCGACTGGAACTGTTCCGGTCCGCACGGTGCGGGAAGGAAGATGTCCCGCAGCGCTGCTGTCAAGAACCTGTCCATGGAGGACTTCCGTCAGTCAATGGAAGGTATTTTCTCCTCCACGGTCGTCGAGTCCGTGATCGATGAAGCCCCTGCCGCCTACAAGGACAGCGCCGGCATCATCGGCAATATCGCGGAAAACATCGAGATCATACAGATCATCAGGCCCGTATACAACTTCAAGGCTGCGGGGTGACCGTTCAGAAAAAGAAAACGGCCGCAGCCGTTTTCTTTTGAAAAGGGGGAAAGGATTTGTATTTTTAACAGATGTTTCCATCTGACAGTTACAAGGATACCGGGCATATGCGTACAGCAGCTGTATTTTATGTGAAGTTTTCCTGAAACTGGCATACAATGATTTCATAAACGGAGGATGATCATGGAACTGAAAAAATGGACATATGATGAATATCCCGAATATGTGAACGATCATATTGACGTGATCCCGAGTACCGGCGACGAAGTTGGCGTATGTTATTTCGATAATGTCGTTTATGCGCAGATGCCTGAAGCCGATCTGCACCTGCAGATCCTTGTGCCCTTCTCCAGGAATGACCAGACCGGTCTGAGACCGTGCGTCGTCTATGTACAGGGCAGCGCATGGAAGAAACAGCACTTATATATGGGGATCCCCGATCTCAGCAGGCTTGCGGCGAGGGGCTATGTCGTCGCTGTCGTCGAATACAGGCATTCCGGCATCGCTTCCTTCCCCGCCCCGGTCATCGATGCGAGGAACGCTGTCCGCTTCCTGCGCAAAAACGCGGCGCAGTACAGGATCGATCCGGAAAGGATGATCATGTCCGGCAGTTCTTCCGGCGGCCATACCGCAGTCTATGCCGGGTTTACGCATAATGACGGGTCAAAAGATGACCTGTACCCCGGGTACAGCGCCGAGACGTCCGGCATCATCGACTATTACGGTTCTACCAGCTTCATGTTTGAATATTCCAATCCGAGCACGCCCGAACATCTGACGCCGGAAAGCCCGGAAGGCATGGAGGCAGGACATATCGATCTTCGTGAAAATGAAGAAATGCGCAGAAAGATGTCCGTTGAATGCAATATCACGGCAGCCACGGTCATCCCGCCGACGCTGATCCTGCACGGCACAAAAGACAGGACTGTCCATCCGGAATGCAGCGTGCGTCTGTATGAGCAGATGAAAAAGACGCATCACGACGTACAGATGTACCTGGTCAGAGGCGCTGACCACGGCGGTGCGGAATTCTGGTCCGACGCAGTCCTCGATACAGTCGACGCATTCATACGGAAGTGCTTTGAGAAATGATCATCCGCACCGCAAGAGACACCGACCTGTTTGAGCTCGCGGCGATCGAAGCAGAGTGTTTTCCCCCTGGTAAGGCCGCTTCCCTTGAAACGATCGAAAAAAGGCTGAAGTTCTATCCCCGGCATTTCCTGCTGCTGATCGAAGACGGGAAGATCGTTTCCTTCATCAACGGCTTCGTCACCGATCAGGAAGATCTCACGGATGAGATGTATTCCAGTCCGCGCATGCACAGGGAAAGCGGCAGGTGGCAGATGGTCTTCGGGGTGGACACGCTGCCCGCATACCGGAGGAAAGGATACGCCTCCATCCTGATGCGGCAGTTCATCTCGGAAGCCCGCAGACAGGGACGCACGGGGCTGGTCCTGACATGTCTGGAAGAGAAGATCCATTTCTACGAACGGTTCGGATTTGAAGACGAAGGCATCTCTTCCTCCGAACACGGGGGCGTGAGCTGGCACCAGATGCGCCTGGTACTGAAACACTGATTCTGGCGGCAGTTTGGAACCTGCCGCTTTTTCTGTATCCTGCACACCAAAAAATCAGGAGACTGTTCATGCAGTTTCCTGATTCTCTTTCTGTTCTTCCTTTTTCATGCAGGACCTGTATCCCTGCGCATAGCGGATCAGTTCCCTCTCGGTCTCGATCTCCCCGGTATACGGATAGTTCTGCGCCGTTTTTTCAAACAGCTTCAGCAGTTTGTACGCCCTTCCCGTATCGTCCGCGAACAGGGCGCAGGCGAATTCCGTACGGATCACGGACAGGCTGTTCTGTACGGTCCGGATCTCATTCATAAACGTCTTCGTCCGGATCTCGTTTATCCCGCCGGGATCTTCATTGAGCAGCCGCAGGAATACCAGGTCTTCCTTAAGGAGGATCTGGTGGAGCTTCAGCAGCCCCTTCGCCTCCTCTGTGAGGATATGGCACAGCTGTGCGGCTTCATGGAAACGGTGCTCGTCCATCAGCCTGTTCTGTGCCATGAGGCCGACAGAGGCACTGAGCGCATCGCTCATTTCCTCCGGTGCAGGCAGCTTGAACCATTCTTCCGGCATATCCTTCATGCGGACACCGTCACTGGCCAGTGCCGTGACTTTCAGCTGTATCAGGTACGGCCGCAGCGCGTTCCTGTTCCGCCTGAGCTCAAGCGTATTCTTCGCGTCATTGTTGATCGGCGTCGTGATGAAGGGAAGCCCGTTCATCAGCGCCTGCTGGATACCGTGGATGGCAAGCATCATCCAGAACGCCCACAGAAGGCCGTGTTCGGAACACAGCGATCCCGCCAGGAAGAAGAGGACTGCCGTAACGGCATTGGCGATCACGCCGCCCATATTATAGAGTACAAAAGGCACATCATCGTCGACAGTACCGGGAGGCTCCATCAGGCACTGCCCTGCAGTCCCTGTCAGGGAGAACCTCCTGAAGGCCACCCTGCCGTTTTCACGCTTCCACATCAGGTCGGCGAAGCGGTAAGACACGAAACTGTAGCCGCTCAGCCTGCCGAACACCAGGTGACCGCCTTCATGGATCGCAGTCTGGATCAGGAAGGTCATGTAAAAAATGACAAGTATCAGTGCTGCCAGAATGATCAGATGCGGCAAGCCTGCGTTTTCCGGCAGGATCGTTGCGATTGCCTCGCCGGCAGCCAGGCCGCAGCCGCCGCACAGCAGCGCTGACAGAATGATCATCATCCAGTTGTTCATACCGACCTCCGAAGAAAAACCTGTCCGATCCCTCGGACAGGTTCTATTTTACTCTCAGAATAAGCCCTGCGCCATCATCGCTTCGGCAACTTTTGCGAAACCGGCGATATTCGCACCTTTGACGAGGTCATAGCCAAGACCGTATTCAGCTGCTGCAGCAGCGGAGTTGTCATGGATGGACTTCATGATATCGTGCAGCTTGGCGTCTACTTCTTCTGCAGACCAGCCGTATCTCATGGAGTTCTGTGACATCTCAAGAGCGGATACGGATACGCCGCCGGCATTGACTGCCTTCGCGGGGCCGACGATCACGCCGTTTTCCTGCAGGTACTTGACTGCTTCGTTCGTTGCGGGCATGTTAGCGCCTTCGAAGTAGTACTTCGCACCGTTCGCGACGATCTTCTTCGCTTCATCCAGTGTAACTTCGTTCTGTGTCGCACACGGAATGTATACGTCTGCCTTGACGCCCCAGGGCTTCTCGCCTTCGTGGAACTCGCAGCCGAATTTTTCCGCATACATCTTGATGTTCGCATGTCTGGAAGCACGCATCTCAAGCAGGTAGTTCAGCTTTTCTTCGCCGACGATCCCATCCGGGTCATAAACATAGCCGTTGTGGCCGGAGATCGTAACTGCCTTGCCGCCGAGCTGCGCGATCTTTGTCGCTGCGCCCCATGCGACGTTTCCGTAACCGGAAAGGACGAATGTCTTGCCTTCGATGGAGTCGTTCTCATGCTTCAGCACCTGCTCTGCATAATACAGGACGCCGAATCCTGTCGCTTCGGGACGGATAAGGGAACCGCCGTATGTGAGGCCTTTGCCTGTCAGGACGCCGTTCTCATATGCGTCCCTGATGCGTCTGTACTGACCGAACAGATAGCCGATCTCCCTGCCGCCTACACCGATGTCGCCTGCGGGAACGTCAGTATCCGGACCGATATGTCTCTGCAGCTCTGTCATGAAAGCCTGGCAGAAACGCATGATCTCAGCGTCGGATTTTCCGTGGGGATCAAAATCAGAGCCGCCTTTGCCGCCGCCGATCGGCAGTGTTGTCAGGCTGTTCTTGAAGATCTGTTCAAATCCAAGGAATTTCAGGATCGAAAGATTGACTGACGGGTGGAAGCGCAGACCGCCTTTGTACGGACCGATCGCTCCGTTGAACTGGATCCTGTAGCCCCTGTTGACATGGGCTTTGCCTTCATCATCCATCCAGGCAACGCGGAACTCGATCACTCTCTCGGGTTCGACGATGCGCTCAAGAAGAGCAGCCTTCTCATATTCCGGGTGCTTTTCAATAACGGGTTCGATCGAAGTCAGGACTTCTTCCACTGTCTGCAGGAATTCCGGTTCATTGGGATTCTTTGCTTTCGTTTCTTCAATGACACGTTTAACGTAATCGCTCATGATTTCCCTCCTGTATTTTCATGCATTACGCATTCACGAAAGTTATTTTACACTCATTCTCTATAGTTGAAAACACTTTCTTTTTATGAAAATTATTACATTATTCCTGTATATGCATGAACATTTAATTTTGCCTGCCGGAAATATATAATATTCGTGTTTGAGGTAACGTATATGGAAAAGATTTTAATTGATGACATCTGTACCTACAGATTCCCCGAGAACCTGCAGTACAGCCCGGACGGAAAGTACCTTGCTTTCCAGACTGCGTACGCGGATACGGAAAAGAACACATATAAGCGCGACGTATGGCTTATGAAAGACAAAACGCCCGTTCAGTTCACTTCCTCCGGCGACTCCTCCCTGATCTTCTGGGAAGATGATGAAACGATGGTCATCTCCAGGACGAAAGAGGAACACAAGTCCGCAGCGACAGAGCTGTACAGGCTCAGCGTAAACGGCGGTGAAGCGCAGATCTGGATCACGCTTCCGTTCATCCTCCGTTCCATGAAGAAGCTGGACGCAGGTATGTATATCGCTGCAGGCTTCATCCGTGCAGATGATCCGGACGCTTATCTGGATGATGAGAAGACAGCCGCCGAAAAAGCGGAAGCGCTGAAAAAGGAAGCTGACTATGAAGTCCTGGACGAAGTCCCCTACTGGTTCAACGGTGCAGGCTTCACCAACGGGAAGAGGAGTGCCCTGTTCCTTGTAAAAACAGGTGGAAAAACAGAGATCAGACGTCTGACAGACCCGTATTTCGATCTTTCCGCAGTGATCGTCGAAGACGGAAAAGCTTACTTCACAGGAAGCGAGATGAAAGGCTGCACATCGATGTATGAGCAGATCTACGCCTACGATCCCGCAGAAGATAAGGTCGCAGTACTGTACGGAAAAGAGGATCATTCCGTATCCAATATCTATATGCTTGACGGAAAGCTGTATGCACTGGCTTCGGATATGAAGACATACGGCGTTAATGAGACACCGTATTTCTGCCTCGTTGAAGACGGGGAACTGAAGAAGATCCGTAAGCCTGAGCTCGGCATGCACTGCAGCGTGGCGACAGACGTCCTGCTCGGCGGCGGGAAGTCCGCTTTCACAGCCGGCGGGTATTACTATACTCTTGAAACAAATGACGATCACGCAGAGATCAGGAGATACGATTCCGAAACGAATGAGACGATCGTCGTATCTTTCCCGGATATCAGCTGTTTCGATACAAAAGGCGGCAGGATCGCATTTGCAGGCGTTCCTGAAGACGCTCCCGCGGAAGTATATATCGCCGAAGGCACAGAGATCAGGCAGATCACCGAACTGAATACGAAAGCGGTCGAGGGCAGATATGTCGCCAAACCCAACAGGGTCGACTATACATCCCATGGCGAAGAGCTGCACGGCTGGGTGCTGCTGCCCGAAGATTACGATCCCGCAAAGAAATATCCCGCTGTATTCGATATCCACGGCGGTCCCAGATGCGTTTACAGCACATGTTTCTTCCATGAGATGCAGGCATGGGCCGCTGAAGGATATATCGTATTCTTCACGAATATCAGGGGCTCCGACGGAAGAGGCGATGCCTTCGCCGATATCCGCGACCAGTACGGCTTCGTTGATTTCGATAACCTGATGGATTTCACAGATGCAGTCCTTGCGGCATATCCCGCGATCGACACAGACAGGATCTGCGAGACCGGCGGTTCCTACGGCGGTTTTATGACCAACTGGATCATCACGCACACAGACCGTTTCTGCTGCGCAGCTTCCCAGAGATCGATCTCCAACTGGATCTCCTTCTCGCTGATCAGCGATATCGGCCCCTGGTTCGGACCGGACCAGTGCGGTGCGAAAGGACTCTTCACATCCGCTGACACAGAGCTGCTCTGGAAACATTCCCCGCTGAAATACGCTGCCGACTGCCATACGCCGACACTGTTCATCCACAGTGACGAAGACTACAGGTGCCCGCTCGCCGAAGGCATGCAGATGATGCAGGCCCTTGCCGTACAGGGGATCGAGACACGCATGTGCATGTTCCGCGGCGAGAACCATGAGCTCTCGCGTTCCGGCAAACCGCAGCACAGGCTGAGAAGGCTGAACGAGATCACAGACTGGTTCAACAAACATACAAAATAATTCCATGGCATCCCGGAAGGGATGTCTTTTTTTGTCTTAACGTGATTTTAATGCACCGGCCCGGTTTTTAATCCTGTTTTAATGCGATTAAAACGATAATGTTCTCATCGAAAGGAAGTATGTTATGAAGCCAGATCGCGGTCTGAAGTCCAGACTGAATGAGAATATGACAGCATTCCGTATTATTCTTCTGGGTTTTTCCGCCCTTATCTTTCTGGGCGGAGTTCTTCTGTGCCTTCCCGTATCTTCTTCAGGCAGGCCTGTACCGTTTATTGACGCCCTGTTCACTTCCGCATCCGCGACATGTGTGACCGGGCTCGTCATCTACGATACCGGCACCTGCTGGTCCCTGTTCGGCAGATCCGTCATTCTTCTCCTTATACAGACCGGCGGTCTCGGCATCATAACGATAGCTGGTGCGTTCTTCCTGATATCCGGTCAGAAGATCGGTGTCAGGAAGCGCACCATCATGCAGGAAGCGGTCTCCGCACCGCAGCTGCAGGGCATCGTCGGCCTGATCCGGTTCATCCTGATCCGGACAATGATCATCGAAGCCTGCGGGGCAGTGCTGCTGATGCCGGTATTCCTGCGAAGAGGGGGATTCTGGAAGAGCCTCGGTCTCTCCGTATTCCATTCCATTTCCGCTTTCTGCAATGCAGGCTTTGACCTGATGGGCAGTGAAGCGCCTTTTTCGTCACTGACGGCTTTCCGTGCGGATGTCACGGTCAACCTTGTCATATGCGCGCTGATCATTATCGGCGGGATCGGTTTCCTTACCTGGCGCGATCTTCATGTGCACAGGTTCAACTTCCAGCGGTATACCCTGCAGACGAAGCTCGTGCTTGTAACGACCGCTGTCCTGCTCGTATTCCCGTTCCTGTTCTTCTTCCTCTGTGAATTCAGGGATATGGGGATGAAGGAAAGGATCCTGTGTTCCCTGTTCCAGGCTGTCACGCCGCGTACTGCCGGTTTCAATACGGCGGATATCGGGCAGATGTCGGAGGCAGGCCAGTTCGTCACGGTCATCCTGATGATGATCGGCGGCGCTTCCTGTTCCACTGCAGGCGGTATCAAGATCGTTTCCGTCAGCGTCCTCATCATCAGTTCCGTTTCTTTCATGAGACGCAGGAAAAGCACTTCCTGCTTCGGAAGGCGTCTCAGTGAGGATGACCTCCATACGGCTGTCTCGGTAATGGCAGCGTATCTGATCCTGCTTCTGGCAGGCACCGTACTGATCAGTATGATCGAGAATACCACCGTACTGAAAGCCATGTTCGAATGCGCTTCCGCACTCGGCACAGTCGGTCTGACGACAGGCATCACGCCGTCGCTCGCGGCATCCTCAAAGATCATATTGATCCTGTTCATGTTTTTCGGGCGTGTCGGCGGTCTCACGATAGCGTACAGCCTGGTCGCACCGGAAAGCGTTTCGAGCGGCAAATATCCCGCGGAAAAACTGATCATCGGCTAAAGGAGAAGATTATGGCTAAAAGTGTTCTGGTCATCGGTGCCGGCAGATTCGGCAAATACACGATCATGAAGCTTCACGAACTCGGGCATCATGTCCTTGTGGTAGATAAAAGCGAGGAACGGCTTGAAAGGGTGCTCCCCTACACGGTCAGTGCGCGGATCGGCGACAGTACGAGTGAAGAGTTCATGAAGACACTCGGCATCCGCAATTTCGATCTGTGCATCGTCGCGATCGGGGACAACTTCCTGAGTTCGCTGGAAACGACGTTCCTGCTTTCCGAACTTGGCGCCCAGAAGATCGTCTCCCGCGCAACGAGCGGTTCACAGGAGAAATTCCTGCTCCGCAACGGCGCGGATGAAGTCGTATTCCCGGAAAGGCAGTTCGGCAGCTGGACAGCGATACGCTACAGTTCCGACTATATCTCGAACTACATCGAGCTGGTCGATGACTATGCGGTATTTGAGATCACGGTCCCGCAGCGCTGGGACAGCAAAAGGATCGGTGAACTGCAGGTAAGGAAAAACTACAACCTGAATATCCTCGGCGTTAAAAACGAGACGATGGATATGAGCATCACGGATAAAACAGTACTGAAGCAGGGACAGGTCATGCTTGTGCTCGGGAAGAACAGCGACGTTCAGAAGCTGTTTACAGGCCGATAGGAGAAAGCTATGATTAATCTTGTCATTATTGCCGGTTTCTTCGCCGGTGCGGCTGTACTGTATTATGCGACGCAGAGAATGGCAGTTTTTATCACGCAGCATAAAAGCTATGATGAAGACGATGAACTGTGTGTCCTCATGGACGATCCCGACTATATACAGCTGCTGAGCGGGAGATTCGATCTCCGCACGTGCAGGATCACAGCTGCTTCCGGCAGGGAGATCATCGCGTCCATTGAGAATATCCCCTTTGATCTCGCGATCCTCTCCGAAGAGAATTATGAGTACATCGAAGGCATGAAATGCGTGTTCGGAAAATGCGTCTTTCCCCATATCGGCATCCGCTGTGATGACGATGATGATGAAGAGAGAAATATCCGGATCCTCTATTCTGATAAGTTCGCAGAGCTGATCAGCCAGCTCGTATCAAAAGGAGTGATCCGGGAAGCGGAATATAAAGCGTAAGACCCGGTTATGGAAAACAACGAAGCAGAGAAAACGATTATGGTCTGTCTGTCCGCGTCACCCACATGCAGGAGGGTGATCCATGCGGCAGCCAGGATGGCTGAGGCGGCTTCCCTGCCGCTGACGGGGATCTATATCGGCAAAAACACCGATTCAGCCGCCCTGCTGAACAACATCAGCTATGCCATGTCTTTTCATGCGTCTATCTGCCGGATCGACAGCAGCGATGTCGCCCTGCAGATCTCGGAATATGCCAGGAAGATGAATGTCAGCGACCTCTTTATCGGCAGCAGCGCCCCGACAGGCCTGTTCCCGGTCAGGAAGCCTTTTTCACAGCAGCTGGCCGAACTCCTGCCGGATATTGATATCCATGTGATCCCGGACGCAAAGGTTTCCCCGTTCCCCGAGATCCGGATGAAGACATCCGGTTCCGGCGGTTCCCTGCGGGATATCCTGCTGCTGACGGCTGTCATGGCCGCAGCCACGCTGCTTTCCTACTGGTTCTACGGTTCGCCGTATTCCAACGCGAACATCATCACGATCTATATCCTGGCTGTGCTGGTCACTTCCGTACTGACTGCGCATGTCCGCTACGGCATCATCGCGGCACTGCTGTATATCCTGCTGTTCAATTACCTCTTCATAGAACCGCGCTTCTCCCTGCTCGTCTACGATCCGGAATACATGGTCACATATTTCGTAACGATCGTAGCGGCCCTGATCACCAGTTCGCTGGCAGCGCGGATGAAGAACGTTGCGCACCAGTTCGCCGAGAATGCCTATCAGGCAAAGGTCCTGCTGGAGACATCCAACCAGCTCCAGCAGGCAAACAACAGCACGGAGATCATGCGCATCACGTGCAGGCAGCTGGTCATCCTGATCCAGCGCACCCTGGTCTGCTATACGGTGAGTTCAGGCGTCCCCGGTGACCAGGAACTCTTCCGCTATCCCGGCTCGAACGCGGACGATTACGATCTGCAGAAAGAAACGGAAGCGGTCCTGTGGACGACCGAAAACAATCATCATTCCGGCGCCTTTACAGACAGGTTCCCTTCATGCAGGTTCCGGTATCTAAGCGTATATTCTTCCGACAGGACTTACGGCGTCATCGGCGTCGACATGAAAAAAGGCGCACTGAGCGAATTTGAGAACTCCCTGCTGCTGTCGATCATTTCGGAATGCGCCATGGCCCTTGACAACGAGCAGAAAGAAAAAGCCCGTCAGGACGCCGAGATCATGGCAGGCAACGAGCATTTCCGTGCTTCCCTGCTCCGTTCGGTCTCCCATGACCTGCGTACGCCGCTGACTTCCATCTACGGGAATGCGGAGACACTGATCACAAGCGGACAGAACCTGGCGGAAGCGGACAGGCACCTGATCTACGAAGATATCTATGACGAGTCTGTATGGCTCAGCGAACAGATGGAGAATATCCTGACCGTGACAAAGCTCGAAAGCGACAGCACGCTGAACATGAGTGTCGAGAATGTCCGGGACATCATCGAAGAGAGCCTGCGGCATATCGACAGGCATCACAATGACCGCATCACTGTAGACGATATCGACGATTTCCTGTTCATTTACGCCGATACGAAGCTGATCATCCAGGTACTGATCAACCTCATCAGCAACGCCATACGCCATACGCCGGACGGGACCGATATCCGCATCAGCGCACGAAGGGAAGAAGGTCTTGTGTGGATCAGCGTCGCAGACAGCGGACCGGGCATACCAGATGAGGAAAAAGAGAACATCTTCGGACTGTTCTATACCGGAAGCCATTCCGTATCCGACAGCCAGAGAAGCCTCGGCATCGGCCTGAACATGTGCCGCGCGATCATGGAGAAACACGGCCAGCAGATCGTTGTGGAAGACAATATACCCAACGGATCCGTATTCCGGATCTCACTGGAAGCGAAGGAGGTAGCTCCGTTATGAAAGACTGCAGGATACTTGTCGTCGAGGATGACCGGTCTGTCATGCATCTGATCACGACATCACTGAAGCTCAACGATTATGAATACCTGACGGCGTCGTACGGGAAAGAAGCCGTTTCCCTGTGCGCATCCCAGCATCCGGATATCATCCTGCTGGATCTCGGCCTGGCCGATATGGACGGCATCGAAGTCATCCGCACGGTCCGGCTGTGGAGCGACGTGCCGATCATCGTGATCAGCGCCCGTCATGAGGATTCCGACAAGATCGAAGCCCTGGATACCGGTGCGGACGATTATCTGACGAAGCCGTTCTCCGTTGACGAACTGATGGCGCGCATCCGTGCCGCAGCGAGGCGCAGGACGCATATGCATCAGGCGGAAAGCGAGAACAGCGTATTCACGAACGGATGCCTGACGATCCGCTATGCGGAGGCAGCGGTATTCGTAAACGACAGACAGATCCACCTGACCCCGATCGAATACAGGATATTATGCATGCTGGCAAAGAACTGCGGGAAAGTCCTGACGCATTCGTACATGATCAGCGAGATCTGGGGCACAGGCGTTGAGACCGACATCATCTCGCTGCGCGTATATATGACTTCACTGCGAAAAAAGCTCAGTGCAGGTACGGATGAATCGATGATCCGCACGCACACGAGCATCGGCTACCAGATGATCAGGCTGTAAAAGGATCCGCACGCGCGGATCCTTTTTTCATTTCAGTGTATAGTTCCCGTCACATTCCGTCTGTACGGAAAGCGAGAAGAACAGTTTCATCATCTCTGCGAGATATGCCGTATCTTTCACGCCTGCAGTCTCATAACAGGAATGCATCGCCAGCTGCGGCAGACCGATGTCGGCAGTATTCAGGGAGATATGCGAGTTGGATATGTTGCCAAGCGTTGAGCCGCCGATCATATCCGAGCGGTTCGTGAACACCTGCACGGGAACACCTGCCTTTTCGCAGACTGTGCGGACCACGGCAGCAGACACAGCGTCTGTCGTATATTTCTGGTTGGCGCTGTACTTCAGGACGATGCCTTTATTGATCTGCGGCCGGTTGACAGGGTCTGCCTTATCCATATTCGCGGGATGCACCGCATGGGCGTTGTCCGCGGAGACCATGAAGGATGAAGCCGGCATGCGCAGCTGTTCCTGCGTATCCATGCCGAGGGCTGTCATGATCCGTTTCAGGATATCCTCAAGGAACGTCGAATTGGCGCCCTGCTTCGTGGAGGAGCCGACTTCCTCATTGTCGAATACCGCCAGGACCGGAATGCCCGCTCCCGGCTCTGCGGAAATGAATCCCAGCAGATTGCCGTAGGTGCACTGCAGATCGTCCAGATGCGGCGCGGAAACATATTCATCCGCAAGACCCCAGACAGTCCCCTTATCCCGGACATACAGGAACAGGTCGTGCCCGAGGATGTCTTTTTCATTTACGCCGGCTTCCTGCGCCACCGTTTTCATGAAGCAGCCTTTGACTTCATCACTGCCGATCACGGGGAGAAGGTCTTTCTGGATATTGTAGGCAACGCCCTCGTTCGCCTTCCGGTTCATGTGGATCGCAAGATTCGGGATCAGCGCAACATCGCGGCCGATATCGACCAGCTTTGTCTCGATGCCGGCATCCGTCCGGACAATGACCCTTCCCGCGACGGAGAGCGGTCTGTCAAACCAAGGCGCACACAGCATCCCGCCGTACCTTTCGACATTCAGACGCACATATCCGTCGGAGACGATCTCGGGATCCTCCTTGATCTTGAATGCCGGGGAATCACAGTGCGACGCAGCGATCATGAAGCCGGCATATCCCTGCACGGGTATCCTGAAAGCGATCAGGCTCGACGCATTGCGCGTGACATAATACTTCCCGCCTTTTTCCAGCTCCCACAGATCTTTTTCCTCAAGGCGCACATATCCGTTCTCCGCCAGGATCCCTGCTGCGGACCTTACCGCATGAAACGCTGTCGGGCTGCTGTCCAGAAATCCAAGCAGTCCTTTTGTGATCTCACTGTTCTCCATACTTTTCCTTCCTCCTGTTCTGCAGATACGGGAATCTTTCCCGGACTGCAGCCGCTTCCTTCAGATCGATATTCACGCTGACAAGCTGTTCCTTTTCATCCGCCTTCAGGATGATCTCGCCTGCCGGCGACACGACGAGCGACTCGCCGCAGAACTGCATGTTGATCTCTTTGCCGACACGGCTGCACATCGCGATAAAGACGCCGTTCTGCATCGCCTGCACGCGGATCTCCGCCGTGATCATCTCTGTATTCTCCTGCCTCGTATTCGCTGCCGGGATCAGGATCAGGTCGGCACCTTTCAGTGCGCATGTGCGGATGCTCTCCGGGAAATGCCTGTCCATCCCCATGACGACACCGACCTTCCCGTATGTCGTATTCTTCACGACGAAGCCGGTATCGGAGGGCTGGAAATATTCCTTTTCGAATACGTTCTCGGTATCCAGGATATGTACCTGCTTGGCGATATCGAGAAGCTGCCCTTCCTTGTCATACCAGAGCGCCGCATTGTAGGCGAGGCCGTATTTTTCCAGATATACGGAAGGGATGATATGCATATGGTACTTCCTTGCCTGGTAAGCGATCCCGCTCAGGCGTGCGTCATTTTCCTTGCTTAGGGCATTCTTCACGTTCAGATTGCTGATCTGCGGGAAGAAAGGCGTCAGCTGCAGTTCCGGGAACAGCAGGATATCGCTGCCGGCTGCCTTTTCTATGAATGTCAGTGATTTTTTGTAATTGTCATTCATGTTGTTTTTCATCGACATCTGCGCCATTGCAAGTCTCATGGGATCACCTCTGTATGATTGTTCAGTTCTCGACAGCCTTTGTCTGCCAGTATTCCAGATAGCGGATGCCGCTGATCGTTTCGACGAACTTCGGCTCCAGATGATTGTAAAAATAGTATTCGGTAAAGACGGTCTCACCGTCTTTCAGATAATAATACGCACCGTCTTTCCGGAATGAATCGCTGAAGGTATATTCACTTCCGTCTGTGCCTGTGAATGTGAACTGCTTCCTGTCTCCTTCAACGGGATACCCGGTCCGCCTGAGCAGCTCCAGGAATGTGCCGAACGAGATGCCGTACATCATCCGGCTGGCAAGCAGGTCCGGCTGGAATTCAACGGTACTGTCTTCGCTGACGATGCCTATCTGGTTCGTATTGCCTTCGACACAGGCACGGATCTCTTCCTCCGTGAACGCCGCAAGCTGCTCCTCATAGCGCATATCGATGATCTGGTGCAGCCAGCAGGCTTCCGCCTCACGACAGGAGATCTCCTTACCCGCACTGCCTGCGCCGCGGTAATCACCGTCGTCCTGCACATAGTCCCCGATATACCGGGACGGATGGTCGAAACGGAACGTGCAGCGCAGGGAGATGCCTTCCTCCGCATCCTGCATGAGTTCATTCATTTCATCCGTGAGCTGACGCAGTCCTTCCCTGTCCGTGAACGTACCGGCAGCCTGCACCTGCAGCATCCGTTCATCGACCGTTTCCTCCAGCACAAGGTCCCGGTGCCCTTTACTTTCAAAATACCGCTTTGCAAGTACATAGTCACGGTCGGTGTACAGCGAATTCGTCATCGCTTCCATGCCCCAGTAATAATTGTCCAGCACCCTGTATTCGATCCCGCCGGGTTCCTGTACCGTCCACAGATGATCCGTATACCCGTCTTCACCGGTGATGTCTTCCGGCGTATCGGATACGATGAAAAATATACTTCCCGTCAGATCCCTGACATATTTTTCGATATCCTTTTTTTCGTACTTCGTCGTACAGCCGGAAAGTACCAGCGACAGCGCTGCCGTTAATACGGCACGCTTCCTCATAATTCTTTTCCGTTTGTGCGGATCACGTTCTGATACCAGTAGAAGCTGTCTTTCCGGATGCGGCCCATATCCTTCAGGTCCATGTCTTCCCTGTTGATATACACGAAGCCGTATCTCTTCCGGAATCCCTGGTGGGAGGACAGCAGGTCTTCGAACGACCAGGGTGAATAGCCCATCAGGTCGACGCCGTCTTTGATCGCATCGGCGCATGCCTGGATGTGTTTCCTGAGATAATCGATGCGGTAGTCGTCATGGACGCGGCCGTCTTCTGTCAGCGTATCCGCCATGCCCAGGCCGTTCTCCGTGATGATCATCGGCAGATGGTATCTTGCGTAATAGTCGTTGAGTACGATACGGAGACCCATCGGGTCGATCTGCGCACCGTATTCGCTCGCTTCAAGATTGTTGTTGCGCTCATCCCTGCAGCATCCGTACTGGTCAAAGTCGACCTCGTTGCCGCGGTATACGCGCATGCCTGCAGGATGCTCTTCGTCTGCGGGGAGCCAGGATGCGCACAGCGTGCGGTAATAATTGAATGCGATATAGTCCGGCCGGCCGTATTTCAGGATCTCTTCATCGCCTTCTTCCATCTTCGGGACGATGTCCCTTTCCTCCAGATAGCGCATATACAGACCGGAATACCTGCCGTAATAATGCATATCCAGGCAGTATACCGTCTTGTAGTAATCGTTCATCTTCGCAGCCCATACGTCCTCCGGCTTATTCGTCAGCGGGTATGTGCATGTGGAAGAGACTGCAGGTCCGATCTTCGCATCCGGCAGGATCTCGTGACATGCCTTTGTGACAAGGGCATGCCCCAGGAACATATGGTAATCCATCTGTGCCCGCATCCGGTCTGCCTTAAGCGGGTCCGGTTCATTGATATTCATGCGCTCATCGACACGGATCATCAGGTTCTGTTCATTGGTTACCTGCCAGTATGTGACCCTGTCCCCGTATTCACGGAAGCAGATGCGTGCGTATTTTTCAAATGCATATGCGCAGCGCCTGTCTTCCCAGCCGTTGTATTTCTCGACCAGCGCATACGGAAGGTCGAAGTGGTACAGCGTTACGAAAGGCTCGATATTCTTTTCTTTCAGCCTGTTGATGACCTTGTTGTAGAAGGCTATGCCTTCGGGATTCTCCTCGCCGTCCCCGTCGGGGATGATCCTTGCCCAGGACAGGGAAAAGCGATAGATCTGCATGCCCAGCTCTGCCATCAGGTCGATATCCTCTTCCCAGTGATGGTAGAAATCAGACGCAGTCTTTGAGTCGGCCTGTCTGTCGGATCTCTTGAATGAATTATAATCGGCTACGGTCATGCCTTTTCCGCCCTCATCCCAGCCGCCTTCGATCTGGAATGCGGAAGAAGAAGCGCCCCATAAAAAATGATTCGGAAATTCTGCCATAATTTCACCTCTCCTTCAAGTATACCAAATTCATGGGAACAAATAACTGTTTACCGGCACTGAACGATTATATAATGAATGCGGAGAAGCCTATGAAAACACTGATCGAGCTGTATGATGAAAGACCGATGGAAAACATCCTCTCCTCCGAGGTATTCCTGCCGGAGAGATGTATTTTCCTGCTGAGCGAGAATGAAGACCCGGAGAATGCGAAGCAGCGCATCAACGCCTATTTCCGCTACCGTGAACTGCCGATACGCACGCGTTTCTATTCGCTGGATATGTATAATTCCCAGGAAATACTCAACTATCTGAAAACGATCGTCAACAGGTATGAAGACTGCGCGCTCGATATCTCGGGCGGGACGGACGCAGCCCTGTTCGCAGCCGGACTGCTGTGCCGGGACCATGACGTTCCCGTCTTCACATACAGCCGCACGTCAAACTGTTTCTATAATATCCAGAACGCCGTGTTTGCGGATAAGCATAAGAACCCTGTCCAGTACAGTATCGAGGATTTCCTCAAAATGGCAGGCGGCTCCATGTCGCAGGGACGCGTCGACAACCGGATCCTTTACAGATACATGGACCTGATCGACAAATTCTTTGATATCTACATGACCTACAGGAAAAAGTGGGTGAATATCATCACCTGGATCCAATGCGCTTCAAGGGCCTCGCATGCGGAAGATATCCCCCTGGAAGTATCCGCGGAAAGGATGCTGAAGACCAGGTCGGGCGTCAGGACGACAGTCAGCATCGAAGCCCTGCAGGCCTTTGAATCCATCGGCATGATCGGTGACCTTTCCTGGACGGATGAAACGGTCTCCTTTGTCTTCGGCGATCACCAGATCCGGACATGGCTGCGCGATATCGGCAGCGTTCTCGAGCTGTATACGTACAAATGCTGCCTGGATACAGGCGTCTTCAGCGACGTATCCGTCAGTGTCGTCGTCGACTGGAAGGAAAAGAGCGACGTCAGCAACGAGATCGACGTCATGGCCGCAAAGGGCGTAACGCCGTTCTTTATCTCCTGCAAGACGAGCGATGTCCGTACGGAAGCGCTGAATGAGCTTGCCATACTGCGCAGCCGTTTCGGCGGCGAGATGGCACGGGCAGCGATCGTCACCACGCAGTATGCCAACGCGGCGATCCGGCACAGGGCGCTGGAGCTGAAGATCGACGTGATCGACCTTACCCTGCTCGAAGAAAAAAAGCTCAAAGAGAGTCTTATCTCTCTGAGCCTGTAAGCTTTACCCTGTTTTTCAGATACGCCCTTACCTGAGGCATCTGTTCCGGTTTGAAGGATACAGATGTTTTTCTGTATCTCGTTTCGATCCACAGACAGCTGTCGCGCTTCGACAGCGAGATGCGCCGCATCTTCTCATACCTCAGCATCGAGCCGAAGGAGACGACGCCTTCTTTCGCAAGTCCTGTTTTCAGTGTGTAGCACAGTCCTGCCGCAAGGATCAGGAAGGCTGTCTGAACCCACTTCATCGCGCCTTCGTAGCGCCAGAAGCTGAGGCCCGCGACGAGCAGGAACATCACCGGCATCGCCCATTTCATATTGATTTCTGTTTCCAGTTCGACCTTGCGGGAATTATAAGCGAGCATCCCAAGCATGACGATGAGCGCCGCATCCAGTACATACATAAATCCATTCATATACATTCCTCGAAAAAAGCTCCCGGTTGAGAGCTTTTTATGATCAGTCTAATTTCTTTTTCAGATCTTCGATGTCGTTCTGCAGATTCTCGATCGCATCCTTCTTGTCTTCGATGCTGCGCTCGTAACCCCTGATCCTTGTGTAATCGTCTGTCTCATACATCCTGATCTGCAGGTCATTGATCTGTTCCTTCATCGCATTGATCGTGTTCTGCTTCCTGTCAATGATCTCCTGGAATCTCTTCTGGTTCTCGGAACGCTTTCCTTCCCAGAACATATCCTTGGCTGCTGTGAATTCATCCCACAGACGGTCATTGTCATTCTTGCCGGAATAGCCAGCTTCTCTCCATTCCTTGTCAAGGTCTTTCATGCGGTCTGTCGCATTCTTGGAGAAATCACCTTCCTGGGCGATCTTCTTGGCTTCTTCGATCAGTGTGGATTTCCTGTCGATGCTTTCCTTGCGCTGTGCATCCCTCTCCTGGAAGAACGCCCTTCTTGCGGCGAAGAATCCGCGGCGGATCTCGTTGAATTCGCCCCAGAGCTTCTCATCGTTCTCGCGGCCTGCGCTCTTGATCGCCTTCCAGGCTTCCATCAGGTCGTTCATCTTGTCGCCGGCGTTTTTCCAGTTCTTGACTTCCGCTGCAGTTTCCTTAGCCTTTTCGATCAGCTCTTCCTTCTTCGCTTTGTTCTCTTCGTTCATTGCGTCGAGGTTTGCGAAGAATTCCTTGCGCTTGTCGTTGAATGCACGGTTATATTCATTGAACTTGCCCCAGAATCCGTCATCAGCGTCTTTGCCTGCAGAACCGAGTTCTTTCAGTTCTTCCCTCAGGTCACGGAATTCAGCGAATGCCTTCTTCCATTCTGTGGAATTAACGAGCTCAGCTGCCTTATCAACGACTGCCTGCTTGGCTGCCTTGATCGCATTGACACGCTCGATGCGTGTTTCGAATTCACTGACGACACGCTCGAAATGTTCAGCGTGTTCTTCATCCTTCGGTGTGCCCCAGTCATTGAGCTTGTTCCATTCTTCACGCAGTGCAGCGAGTTCTTCTTCAGCGTTTGTGCCGATACGGCGGACAATACTCTCCGCTTCCTTGCACAGGTCTCTCTTTCTATTTAACTGACTTTCCATGATCTCCAGAGCTTCATCTTTATACTCTGTACCGTACTCTGTCTCTCCGCCCTGGGATGCAGGTTTTGTCAGTGAGAACATCTGGTATTCACCATTTTTCTCAATGCCGAACCAGCGGCCGTAGCCCGTGCCTTCTGTAGGATATACAGGGTTGCCTTCCGCGTCCTGCGCTCCGTAAAGAACTTCAATGACCTTGCCCCCAAAGGTGTTGTGCTGCTTCATCGTCAGCTTAGAATACTTTTCATCAAATCCAGGTAATGTTTTCCAATCCATAATTAAATCTCCATACGAATAATATAATACTTCAATTTTACATGCGATTCAAAACATTTTTGCCTGTCAAAACAAGAAATATACATGTATATACAGGATAAAGTACAAAAACCGCGTATTTTCTTTCCTGTCATGCAGGAAGAACGGACCGCAGGACGGTTTTCACAGTGACAGGGACGGTCTTTCCGCCATTCCTTTTTCCATAGTCCCTGCTTCATCCGTATCCCTACGGCATACCCTGTTCTCCCCGCTGTGCAGAAAAAAGAACGGATCTCTCCATGTCTCCCGGAGTATCCGTCCCCATTCATTCTTTTTCCTTTATTCCAGACCGAGGTATTTTTTCCAGAACTCCTCGGTGACGAAGATCTTCTTCGCATCCCTGTAGGCCGCGCTGAGCTCATCGTATCTGTCCCGGTATTCTTTCATGTCTTTCGCGAAACGCTTTTTCAGCTGCCTGTAGCGCGCCTTGTCAAAGTGACGGAAAGCACCTGTATTCTCATAGCGGTTCACAGCGAGCAGCGTCTTCCGGAAGAAGATATCCTTCTTTTCATACTGGCCGTCATAGTCGATGACGCCGATGTCATCCGAAAGTGCTTTTTCCGGCGTGAAGTTGTGACCGTTGAACGTCAGCTTCATCTTCACCCTGCTGACCAGCGGCAGGAATACCTTTTCCTTTGACTCGTCTTTGATCCGGACTTCCACGTCGCCGATCTCCTTCAGGGGGATCATTTTCTCATTGAGCTGCCTGTATTCCTTCATGATCGCTTCACCGTCGGCGGAAGCGATGAAGGAAGGTCCCTTCAGGAAATCTTCCAGCGCCCTGCATACCAGTTCCGCGCCGTCATATGCCAGCTCTTCAAGCCTTGCGAAGAAGCACAGTCTGACATTGCCAAGGATATCGCAGTCCGCGATATCGTCGGAGGAAGCCTGCACGATCATCAGGTTGCGGAGCGACTGGTACATGACCATGAAGGCGTTGTATTTGTTCGCAAAGCCCATATGCCATACGCAGATTCCGCCCATCGTCAGGAACTTCGTATGGCTTCTGACGCCGTATTCAACGTCGTCGCCGCGGATGAAGAAAGGCATCGGCAGGCCGTTCTTCTCGATCATATGCCTCGGGATCAGGCAGTACCACCATGCGGCGTACGGATGATCCAGATGCGGGATCTCATGGTTGTTCTTCAGGACGTTCGCAAGATCCGTCATGATGTAATTCGGTTTTGCCTTCAGCAGGGAGCCGTCCCGGCTGACGGAGCCGACATCCTCATACTGCAGGTCCATCTTGTTGTAATCGAGCATCGCGCCGCTGATGTACGCTTCACTGTATTCGTCTTTCAGAAGCGTCAGCAGCGTATACGTCCTGTGCAGGCTCTCCGGCAGGATGAATACATCGTCATCCATCAGGAGGACATGCGTGATGTTCTCCTGCATATGCAGGGATTCCATCATGCCCCTGGCAAAGCCGCCGCTGCCGCCTGTATTCGGGTTCGGGAAAAGCCGGATATGATCCGATTCGATCTCGTCCGGTGTCAGCGTCCGGCCGTTGTCGACGACATTCACATACAGATGCTGCGCGATCTCCTCATCGCTCTCCAGAAGCTCTTTCCGGATCGACCGGATATTGCCTTTGATGAAGGGTTCCTTGAAACATGTCGTTGTCGCGATCGCCAGGTTGACTGTTTTCACGGCTCCTTCGTCATATTCGGCACTGAACGTCCCGCCGTACAGGAGCGTCCTTGAAAAAGCGGTGATCTCAAATGCGAGCATCTCTTCCTGACAGACCGGGTATTCGAATTCGAATTCCGTGATCTCCTCTGCCTTCACCCTGTTCTCACTGAAGCAGACACGTTCCGGCTCGACCGGATTCAGGGAATATCCCGTCAGCGCGATGCGGCAGTCGCCTTTCAGCCGCAGCTTCAGCGAGATCTTTTCCGCACCTGTGTACAGGTTCCATTTATTCAGCGCAAAGCCGTTCAGGTAACCGCTGAAATCCAGGAGCGTACCTTCTGCCAGCATCAGGGCTTTTTCATCGCCGTCTTCGATATATGCGCACTGCACGCCCCTGTAAAACAGGCCGTAGTGATATGCGATCTTGTCAGTCTGGGGAAATACGATCCTCTGCAATACTTTTTTCATAAACACCTCAACATTCTCATTTTACTGTATATGTATATCTTCCGGACCCTTGGAAACGACACAGAACGGATTCCCTTCCGTGTCCGTCAGTACAGTATAGTCCGCATCCGGTTCATAACGCCATTCTTTTCTCTTTGCGCCGAGGCTGATCAGGCGCTCAACTTCCGCATCGCGGTCATCGGCGAACAGATCCATGTGATGCCTGCGCGCATGCGGGGAGGTCACCAGGCTCAGCGACATCTGCATCCCGCTGCCGTCCTCCGGCACCAGCACCGCCCAGTCATCGGACAGCGGGTATTTCAGCCTGTAATGCAGGGCTGCGCACCAGAACGCCGCTGCCCTTCCGATATCCTTTACGCCCCAGACGATCGATCCTATCTTAAGCACGCTTCCTCCTCCGTCATCACTTCGATGCCGTTATCTGCCAGCATCTGCGCAAAGATGCCGTTTCCTTCGCAAAGTGTCCCGGAGAAATCCCCGCTGTAAATGATACCCTTCCCGCAGGCAGGACTCTTTGCTTTCAGGACTGCCTTCATGCAGCGGTTCTCCGTGCAGATGCGCATGCATTCCGCAGAGCCCCGGATAAAGGCATCCGTCACATCCGTACCGTCATTGTGATACACTCTCCCGTCCCGGATCTCGCTCGGCTTCCTCGGTACGGGGAGGCCGCCTGCTGTTTCCGGACAGACAGGCACTGCCAGACCGTTCCGGTACAGTTCTTCGAGAAGCGGGACCGTACGCGCGGTCCCGTCATACCGGCACGGTATGCCTGCCAGGCACGCACTGACAAGGATCTTTTCAGGATTCATATATAAGATGATATAAAGCCCCGATCAGGTTGGCATCGTTATGGAACCTGCATACGTCGACTTCACACAGGGGGAGCTCCAGCCCGTTTTTCATATCCAGCTGGACATCCTTCAGTCCTTCCATGCTGAGACGCAGGGAGCGGATCAGTTCCGGCTGCTGCGAGATGCCGCCGCCGATGCAGACCTTTTCCAGGTCCAGCAGGATATTCAGGCTGCAGATCTGCAGCGCAAAGAGATCCGTATATTCGCGCAGTGCCTGCAGCGCAGCTTCATTTCCTTCATTGATGCAGGCAAAGGCTTCTTCCCCGCTCATCTCCGCAGGGTCTTTCCCCAGTGCGGCCGCCACCCTTGTGATCAGCCCGGCTGCGCCGAGGGCGCTGCAGTAGCTTTCCTTCCTTTCCGGGCGGTAGATATCAAAACACATTTCCGAGAATTCGCCGGCGCTGTAATGCCTGCCCCTTCTCAGCCTGCCGTCAAGGATGATCCCGCCGCCGATGGCCGTGCCGATGATCATGACCGCACCGTCCCTGCATCCCTGCAGATTGCCTTTCCACAGTTCCGCAAGTGCAGCGCATTTGCCGTCATTCTCCAGCGATACGGGCACATGATACCTTTCCTGTAACTCCTCCCTGATATTGCAGCCGCTGAGATAGGGGAACACCGCAACGACGTCGATCACGCCTGTATCGCTGTTCAGGATCCCCGGTGAAGAGATCGCGATCCCGTCTGTCTGCGGACAGCGGGAAACGATCTCATCGATCGTTTTCATAAACACTTCTTTCGTATCGGTCTTTTTCGGGGAAGGTACTTTTCCCTTTTCAAGGATGCGTGTTTCCCCGTCCATCAGGGCATATTTCAGATAGGTCCCGCCCCAGTCAAATACAAGATAATTCTTCATACGCTGCTACTCCCGCATATATTATATTATTTCATATTCCGCATTGCGAAATCTCATCTTTTGAAACATAATAATGGATGTTTATGAAAAAGTTATACCGGATACAGCCCGTATTATATACTGCCTTCACGCTCCTGTTCAGCGAGATCCTGCTTCGTTATTCAACGACCGGGGGGCCGCTTTTTCCGTTCCTGTTCTTCACCGGCGTCCTGACGCTTTTCTACAGCTGCCTGATCGCCCTGCTCACATCCCTGTTTTCCGAAAAGGTGAATTTCATACTCAGGACCGTGATCTATACCGCTGCAGCGATCGTATTCCTTGTCAATTTCTTCCTGTACCGGCAGTTCAAGGTATTCTATGACATGAAGACTGTCTTTGCCGGGGCGGGCGGCGTCATGTCCGGCTTCACCGACAATATCAGGCACATGGTCTTCTCGGCTGACGGCATGCTGCACATCGTGCTGTTCCTGCTTCCGGTGCTGCTGTTCATACTTTTCCGGAAGAAGATGAACTGCAGGACTTCGGATACGGATACACGCTTCATGCTCGGTTCCCTGTGCATCGGCCTGCCGGTATTCGTACTGATCTTCATCAGCGGCAACCCCGTATATGCGCGTTCATTCAGCAGTGAATACAACTTCCAGAAAGGCGTGAACCAGTACGGACTGCTCTCTGCCTTCCCTCTCGATCTGTATCACGCTTCTGCAGACGAAAGTGAATTCGTCATCACAGCAGAGCCGGAGGTCACAGAAACGCCGGAGCCTGTGCAGGAGACCGCTGCAGAAGAGACCGAAGAACCCGAACCGACGCCCACTCCCGTTATTTACGAATACAACACGCTGGATATCGACTTTGAGGATCTCGATGATTCAAACCAGATGATGAATGAGATGGATGCGTATGTATCCTCCCTGAGCGGCACAAAGGAAAACGAATATACAGGACTGTTCAAAGGAAAGAACCTGATCCTGATCACGGCGGAAGCCTTCAGTGCCGAAGTGATCGATGAAGAACTGACACCGACACTGTACAGGCTGGCGAACAGAGGGATCCGATTCACGGATTATTACCAGACCGCAAGCGCCGGGACGACAGGCGGGGAATACGAAGTGGTGTTCGGTATGCTGCCGACGAACGGAGGGAGCTCCTTCAAGAAAATGACCGGCAGATACAACTGTCTGACGATGGGTTCCCTTCTGAATGATGAAGGCTATTACGGAATGGCTTTCCACAACAATACCTATACGTTCTATGACCGCCATCTGACGCACCAGTGCCTGGGATATTCCGAAGGCTTCATGGGCTACGGCAGCGGCATCGAGGAATTCGTATCCAAGGGCTGGCCGGAGAGTGACCTGGAGATGATGCAGGGGACACTTGACCTGTATATCGACCATGAACCGTTCAACGTCTACTATATGACCGTTTCCGGGCACAACGAGTATACGCTCGCCAACGATATGAGCGAAAAGAACTATGACCGCGTCAAGGATCTGGAATGTTCCGAGATCATCAAGTGCTATCTCGCTGCCAACCTGGAACTGGAAGATGCCCTGACATACCTGGTCGATAAGCTGGAAGAAAAAGGCATCGCCGATGATACAGTCATCGTCCTTTCCGCGGATCATTTCCCTTACGGTCTGGACGAAGACAACTCGCTCCGCAATCTTGCCGACCTGTACGGACAGCCGATCACATCCGCCCTGTACAGGGATCATAACCGTCTGATCATCTGGTCCGGATGCCTGGAAAAGGAAGAACCGATCGTCGTGGATGATCCTGTATCCAGCATTGATATCCTGCCGACGCTGTGCAACCTGTTCGATACCGAATGGGATTCCAGGCTCCTGCCGGGAAGGGATGTATTCTCGGATACGCCGCCGCTCGTATTCAATATCGAATATGACTGGAAAACAGATCTCGGCATGTACAGGGCAGGATCCGGCGTATTCACACCCAATGATGAAAATGCGGAGATACCCGAGGGTTATACCGACATGATCCGCCAGATCGTTTCAAACAAGATCCTTTACTGCCGCAACTTCAACAACTGCGACTATTACCGGCATCTGTTCGAACCGGAAGAGGAAGAAACGGCCGAGGGGGAAGATCAGTCATAATCCTTACCATACCTATTTAAAGTGCTATAATGTTTGCGCATCAGATAAAACAGAGAGGTGAAACATGGCAAAAATTGATGTTATTTCAGGATTTCTCGGAGCTGGGAAAACAACACTGATCCAGAAGCTGATCAAGGATGTATTTGCCAATAAAAAAGTCGTGCTTGTCGAAAACGAATTCGGCGAGATCGGCATTGACGGCGGTTTCCTGCAGGAAGCCGGCATTGAGATCACAGAGATCAACAGCGGATGCATCTGCTGTACGCTAAAGGGTGATTTTGAAGCAGCCCTCGCAAAGCTGGTAAAGGATTACGAACCGGATCATATTATTATCGAACCTTCCGGTGTCGGCAAGCTCTCCGACATCATCAAAGCGATCCAGTCCGTCGAAGGACTTGAACTGAACAGCTACAGCACTGTCGTCGACGCAAAGCGCTGTGCCGTATACCACAAGAATTTCGGTGAATTCTTCGATGACCAGATCCAGACAGCCGGATGCATCATCCTTTCACGCACACAGATGACCGATGATGCCGTGATCGAAAAGGACGTTGAGATCATCCGTGAGCTGAATCCGGATGCACGCATCATCACGACACCGTGGGATGACCTGAGCGCGGAAGCGATCATGGAAGCGATGGAAGGCTCCACAAACGGCTTCCCTGAACTGGAAGATGACGATGATGAAGATGAGCATGAACACCATCACCACCATCATGACGATGACGATGAAGACGAACACGAACATCATCACCACCATCACGACGATGATGACGAAGATGAGCATGAACACCATCACCACCATCACGACGATGACGGCGAAGATGAGCATGAACACCATCACCACCATCATGACGATGATGACGAAGATGAGCACGAGCATCATCACCACCATCATGACGATGATGAAGATGAGGATGACGGACAGTATGACCGCATCCGCATCCATGATGATTCACACCACCATCACCATCATCACCATCATCACGGTGAACACGATGCGGATGAAGTATTCGATTCCGTCGGATTTGAAACATACAACAAGTATTCCCGTGAAGAACTGGAAACGATCCTTTCTTCACTCGGGGAGAATATCATCCGTGCAAAGGGAATCGTCCCGGCACAGGACGGAAGCTGGATCTTCTTCGATTATGTACCGGGTGATTCCGATATCCGTGAAGGAAAGCCTGCCTATACAGGCCTGATCACCGTGATCGGTGAACATGTTGATCTTGAAGAAGTCAAGAAGCTCTTCAGGATCAGGGTGAAATAATGCCGGCAGCGGTATATCTGATCACCGGCTTCCTCGACAGCGGCAAAACGACGCTGATCAAGGATACGATGAGCGATGCAGACTTCATGGCAGATGTAAGCCGTTCGCTGATCATCTGCTTTGAACAGGGCGAGATACCGTTTGAAAAGGATTGGCTGGAAGAACATCACGCATTCATCGAATATATGGACGATCCCGAGAAACTGACCGCGAAAAAGATCAGGGAACTGGATACTATCTATCATCCCGACCAGGTATTCATCGAATATAACGGCACCAAACCGGTAACGGAATGGATCCTGGCAGGAATGCCTGAATACTGGCCGCTCGTGCAGATACTGACAACAGTCGACGCGTCCACATTCGAGCTGTATATCAATGCCATGCGGCAGATGATCTTCGAACAGATCCGCTGGAGCGATACCGTGATCGTCAACCGCTGCACAGAAGATACTTCCGGCACCCTTCTCAGGGGCAACATCAAGGCGATCAACAGCAGGTGCCAGATCTTCTATGAAGGTGCCTTCGGCGCCCCTGTCCAGCTGAAGAGCGGGCTGCTTCCGTTCAACCTGGATGATCCCGTGATCGATATCAAGGATGATGATTATGGTCTCTGGTACATGGACGCAGTGGAAGATCCGGAAAAGTATGACGGCAAGCACATCATCGTCCGCGGCATGTACGCGGAGAATATCCCCGGATACAAGCAGACGTTCATCCTTGGCAGGCGCGCCATGGTTTGCTGCGCGCAGGATACGAGCCTGTGCGGCATCACGGTGACCGGCGTAAAGATCTGGGAGATGAAAAAAGGCGACTGGATCGAAGTGGAAGGAACCCTGAAGACCCTTCCGATCGAGAATTCCGACGCCAAGACCGTCGTGCTGTACGCAGACAGATGCGCAAGGTACCAGAAGCCGAAAGACGAATACGTTTATTTCAGCTGAGAAAACAATGAAGCAGGTCCGCCTGCTTTTTGTTTATAATGGGAATACGGAGACAGACTATGAGAGATGAAACAGTATACATAACCGGACACAGGCATCCGGATACCGATTCGATCGCGGCTGCGATCGCATATGCTTTCTACAAAAAAACGCAGGGCATCAAAGCCGTGCCCTGCAGGCTGGGTGATCTGAACCAGGAAACGAAGTACCTGCTTGACCGCTTCGGGTTCGATGAGCCCCTTCTGCTGAAGGACGCAAGGAAGACCCTGGAAGAGATCGACTGCGACCCGCCTGTCACGATCTCGCAGGAGACGACATTCCTGGAAACGATCCGCAGGATGAAGGAATGCGGCAGGGAATCCCTGGCTGTCGTCGATGAAGGAAACAGAATGATCGGCTATGTGTCAAAGAGCGATCTTGCGAATATCGCACTTGGCGACACCGCTGCCGAGATCGAGCTTCTGAAGCATACGACGGTAGAAGAGATCGCCGCTACGATCGACGGCAGGATCCTCTATAACTGCAGTGATACGCATATCAGCGGCAAGGTCTCCATCGTCGCGCTCTCGGAGGGAGGCACGATGAACTACAATGTCGAAGACCGCATCGTGATCGTCGGCAGCGACGCTGCTGCGCAGGAAGAACTGATACGCAAAGGCGCAGGCCTCCTGATCATCGTCTGGCCGAATGAAGTCAGCGAAAATGTTCTGCGTGCAGCCGAAGAATCCCGCTGTCCGATCATCCTGTCCGGCCACGGCGGCATGAACACATCCCGTTACCTGTTCTTTGCGCCCCCTGTCAGCCTGATCATGAAGAAGAACCCTGTCGTTTTCCGTTCGGATATGTTCGTTGAAGACGCTGCCAAAAAGATGATGCAGTCCAGATACAGGAGCTATCCCGTCCTGGATAAACAGTCGCATATGATGGGGTATGTTTCCCGTTTCCATGTGCTCAATCATGAAAACAAGCGCATTATCCTGGTCGACCACAACGAATTCTCGCAGTCGGTCAAAGCGATCGAGAAAGCGCAGATCCTGGAAGTCATCGACCATCACAGGATCAATGATTTCGCTACGACGCAGCCTGTCTCATTCCGCAATGAGATCATCGGCTCCACAGCAACGATCATCGCTACGATCTTCCGGGAGAACCAGATCCTGATGCCGAAGGAACTTGCCGGACTCCTGCTCGGTGCGATCCTTTCCGACACACTGGTGTTCCAGTCGCCGACAAGCACACAGAAAGACAAAGAAGCCGCCTATCTGCTTGCGGCCCTCGCGGATCTGGATATCGATACCTTCAGCAAAGAGATGTTTACCGCTGCCGCATCCGGCAACGACAGGTCCCTGCGCGAGCAGATCGTACAGGATATCAAATACTTTGAGATCAGCGGCCAGCACACGATGATCTCGCAGGTGTTCGTGCCTTCTGTTGCAGAGATGCGCGGCAGGGAAGACGAGATCCTGCGCGAGATCGAAGTCCTGCGTGACAAAAAGGAGCTGGATGTGATCGTTGTCGCATTTACATCCATCATTGATGAAGGATCCGTATTCTTCTCGAACAGGGATTTCAGGGAAAAACTGCTCGAAGCGTTCCCCGACCGGCCGGGCGAGAAACACAGCCTGCAGAAGAATATACTGTCCAGGAAGATCCAGATACTTCCAATGGTGACAGCGGTGATGGAGTGACACGCTCCCCCGCCTTCGCTTACGCTGAGAAGAGGGGGCTTCTTCGGTTCTTGATAAAGAAGCGTTCATGTGAAAAGGGCTGCGCCGCAGCCCTTTTTACATGAACACCCTGACAAAATTCCCTTTTGAATACGGCTTCCATTCCTTGCCGGGATCGCCGTTTTTCATGAATGAAGTCCATCTCTCCATGATGATATCGCTCAGCTGGTAATCATGCGCCGTCATCGGACGCCAGCACCTGCCCAGCGTGCCGAACACATACCAGAGCTCGGAGGAGTGGAATGCGCCCGCATCGTCGCCGGGAAGACTGCGTTTGAAATAATACACAAATACCGGCTGGTCGGAAGTACGGCTGTGCCCGTCTGCCCAGCCTGTGCAGCCGAACATGAACCTGCTGCGTCTACCGTCCGTACCTTTTTCAACAGTGATATCGTCTGCCGTGATCCCCAGCATGACGGGGATATCCAGTACATGCCCCTTCTCAAGACATGTGTCAAAATCCTCTTTGAGCACTTCGCCGTCGATGACCGGAGAGAAAGCAAGTCCGCCGGACTGTTCATACAGTTCCGGAAGGATGCTTACCAGCTTTTCCGCAGGCATGCGGATCATATCGTTGAGGTTCTTTGCCCGGCAGAGGTCCATGATCCTCCTGCCCGTCTTATACGCATCCTCAGGCTTGACCACCCTGGTCAGACCGTTTTTATAACCGCCGCCGCTCTGCATGATCGCCCTGCTGATCAGGCCTTCCGCCAGCGGGCTGCACAGAAGTGCCTGTACGCTCATGGCACCTGCGCTCTGGCCGAACAGCGTGATCCTGTCCGGGTCCCCGCCGAATGCGGCGATATTCTTTTTCACCCATTTCACGGCCTGGATCTGGTCCAGCAGCCCGGCATTGCCTACGCCGTCTGTCTTCAGGTCCGGATGCGCAAAGAAACCGAATACGCCGACACGGTAATTGATCGTCACCAGGATCACATCCCTTGCAGCGAACGTTTCACCGTCAAATTCCATCTCACTGGAAAAACCGTGGTCGAACGCGCCGCCGTGGATCCACACAGCGACCGGATAGCCGCCCGGTCTTTTCATGGACGGTGCCCATATATTCAGATAGAGGCAGTCTTCGCTCTGCGCAGGCAGAGGATATTGTTCAGAAGTATAGAATTCCTTTCCGTAGAATCCGCCTGTCGGATCCGGCTGCGGGCACATTGCGGGGAATGCTAAAGCTTGTCTTACCCCTTTCCACGGATATTTGGGAACAGGGGCTTTGAAACGAAGCTTGCCGACCGGGGCTTCCGCATAAGGTACGCCGCGGAAGATCAGGCATGTAGTTTTCTCCTCGCCTTCAAGGATGCCTTCATTTACAGAGATCTGTTTCGTTTTCATTCAAAACCTCCACTGCTTTATTATAACCTGTTTTCGGTGTCTTTGGGCTCTGTTCGTCCGGATGGTTAACCACATTTTAAAAAAGCAGATCACTCTGCTTTTTTGATCGATTCTTCTGTGAGGAACCTGGAATCATATTCACGCGCCACGGTATCGCATGTCTCCTGGTACCATTTCAGCATCTGCAGCTTCAGGCGGAGGATCTCAGATGCATATCTTTCTTCCTGGATCCTGTTGTATTTCTCCTGAGGATCTTCCTTCAGATCGTAGAATTCATCCTTCCCGGACAGACGCAGGACATATTTATATCTCCCGTCGCAGATCATCGTGCCTTTTTCATGCGCATCATCATCTGCTTCGGCATTCATCTTTGCCCAGTAGTCACTGGTTTTTGCAGGCCCTGCATCCCCGTATTTGTGATACTCATCCGCCTGCTTTTCGCATGCGCGCCTGCCGCCTTCGCAGAATACATACTGTCGGTTTGGATTCTGTCTGTTTTCGATCACAGGCCGCAGGCTGACGCCGAACTGGTCATGCCCGGGCTCTTCACCTGCATAATCCATGACAGTCGCATAGAAGTCGACCAGCTCCGTTAATGCGGATGTCTTTCCCGGATCGGCTGCTTCGCCTTTGGGAGGCTTGATCAGCAGCGGGACCTTCGTCAGGATATCCTCAAAGGAATTCTGGGCTTTTTCGGGAAGATCGAAATCACCTGCGAAATCACCGTGGTCGGAAAGGAAGAAGACCGCTGTATCATCATAGATGCCGGCTTCTTTCAGGGCGCTGATGATCATGCCGAACATATCGTCGATATAGGAGCACTGCGCAAGATAGATCCGCTGCAGGTCTTTCCATTTTTCCTCGGGGAATTCCGAAAGGTCAGCGAATTCACGCAGCTTCCGGATCATTTCGGATTTGCCTTCTGTCTCGCTGTATCTTACCCTTTCCGGGATCTTTGCAGGATCGATGCGGTCATAATGTTCGCGGTCCGTTACATACGGCACATGCGGGTTCATCCAGCCGATGAACAGGCAGAGAGGGTCTTTTTCATCCTTCTGTCTGCGGATCCTTTCACACGCCGCAAGCGTATCCTCCATATCTGTTGTCACTTCATCGACAACGCCGATATAGTGCGAGTACGGGAATCCTTCGATCACGCCGTGTCCTTTTCTGGCATTGATGCCCTTACCGGGCGCATATGCATGGAACTCATCGAACTGGGATGCCATGGCACCGGGTACATTCGCCGCGATGAAATCATTTCTCGCATTCATCCAGACTTTGTATCCTGCCTTCCGCAGTTCCGCGAACAGCGTATCTTTGCCGTCATGCATCAGGTAATGCATCGTCCTGTATCCGTTCACATGCGGGTACATGCCTGTAAAGAAACTGCACCGGCTGGGAACGCATACCGGGTTCTGGCAGTATGCATTCTCAAAGGAGACTGCTTCATTCTGTGCAAAGGCATCCAGGTTGGGCGTGGAGGCAGCGGGATTTCCCATATGCCCCATCGTGTTCCACCGCATCTCATCGGGATTGATGATGATTATATTTGGTCTTTTTGTCATATCATAAACCTCTACTAAATAATACTATGACCAATGTATCTGTGGCTAATTCTGATTTCTGTAAAGAGCAGCATGCATCCTGCGTGCTGCTCTTTTTCTTCATTTGAACGGGGAGTTCAATTTATGATTGTTTTTATTCTGCAGCGGATGCCTGCTCTTCAGCGAGCGCCTGGTTATCGGCAGCGCGGAAGAACGGATAGTATACAGCAACTGCTGCGCAGATCAGTACTGCCTGCAGAAGTATGCCTCTCCAGTCAGCCCATGCGGCGAATGCGGAGAGAAGTACAGGTGTGCCTGTGGATACGTTGACGCCTACCATGTAAGGTACAAGGCCTGCTGCCATGGCTGCATAGCCGAGCAGGAATGTGACCAGCGGTGCAACGAGCATCGGGATCAGCATGATCGGGTTCAGTACGAGAGGGAATCCGAATACCATCGGTTCTGAAATACCGCAGATGCCGGAAGGGAGTGAGATCTTATTCAGTGCCTTGTAACGCTCGGATCTGGAGAACAGTGCAAGGCAGAGGCAGAGACCGATCGCACAGCCGGAGCCGCCGATGTTGCCCATTGCGAACCATGCCGGCTGGATAATAATGTTGGGAAGAGCCTGTCCTGCGCCGTACGCAGCCAGGTTTTCCAGTGTCAGTTCTGTATAGAGTACGGACATGATGGATGTTGCGACCATACCGCCGTGAATACCGAAGAACCAGAGCACGTTGCAGATCAGCAGCAGGAGCATGAATGTGAGCGGGCTGGCTGCCATCGCTGTGAGAGGTGCTTTGAGGAGTCCGTAGATCAGCATCGTTACGGAACCGTAGGATGTCATTCCTGCAAGCATGCGCAGCACGACTGCCAGTGCAGCGAGTGCGAGGGCAGGGATCAGTGCTGAGAATGACTTGGAGATCATCGGGGGCACAGAATCCGGCATCTTGAAGGAAATATTGTTTTTGATAAAGAAGTTATGCAGGTACGGGAACAGGATGCCGACGATCATGGCCGTGAAAAGGCCTGCAGAACCAAGGAATGTCATGTTTACAGCACTTGCGACATTGACGACTACGCCTGTATCCGCATCCGTGCCGGATACCCCGAGCGGGATCATGATCAGGAATGCCATCAGGGCGATGATACCCGAGGAGAGGGAATCCCTTTCATCCATTCCGAGGACAGATGCCTCAGCTTTTGCGATCAGGAATACCGCATAGAGCGAGATCATATTCGTTGTATAGTCTGCAGGGATCGAGAAGATCTTCTTCAAACCGACCGATGTGATGAAATCCTGATAAGGACCGATATTCAGGCTGGCCAGCAGCGTGAAGATCGCACCTACCATAACGACCGGCAGCATAGCAGAGAAACCGCCGCTGATACCTTTGAGGATCTTGCTGTTGTTCACCTTCTGTGAGAACGGAACGAGAATATTCTGGATCTTTTCAATAAAACCGTCCATGTTTTAACCCCTTTCTGAAACTTGTTTTATTTCTGACACTCATAATATAGCACTTGATAAAACTAGTTTCAATAGTAAATTGAAATTATTTTACGAAAGTTTTAAGAAACATGAAACTTGTTTTAAAGATACGTTCTGTTATCATAGAATCAGGAGGAAGACATATGGCACTTAACCCGCTGGACCGGATCCGGTCCTATTATGAAGACATGACAAAAACAGACCGCGAGATCGCAGCCTGGATCATGGATAATCCGCGTGATGCGGCACGCTCCACGATCGGCGCCCTTGCAGAATATACACATACTTCAAAAGCTGCGCTGGTGCGTTTTTCCACCCGCATCGGTTATAACGGTTTTGCCGAATTCAAATTTGACCTGTCACGCTACCTTGTCAGCCGCAATGCCTCCCAGACGGAAACTTCCGCTGAGGCCGACAGCTTTCACGCGATCACAGACACATATACGGAATATATTAAAAGGATCCCGGAATGTTTCGACCGTGAGGACCTGGACCGGATCAGTGACCTCCTGATCCGCAGCAGGCGTACAAAGATATTCGGGGTCAACCGCACCTTTAACAGTGCCCGGCAGCTGAAACAGCGCCTGCTTAAAATCGGTATTGATGCGGAAGCGGTCTGTGATACGACGGACATGAGCGATACATGCGAAATGCTCACAGAAGAGGATCTGCTTGTCATTTTTACCATTACCGACAACGCAGGGATCTACAATGATCATGTTGTAACCGCTGCCGGACATGACTGTCCTGTTATCTGCTTCACGATGACCCCTGCCCTTCCGTTCAAAAAAATGTGCAGCCATTATATCGTCCTGCCGCGCATATCACGGGACAGCAGTATTTCGTTCCTGGATGACCAGGCGATCTTCCTTGTCTTTATTGAGATCCTTCTGAATACCGCAGCTGCCATGACACGATGAAAAAAGGCCCGCTGGCACAGACCTTTCTTCTGATTATTGGGAGGGAAAGAAATATATGTCTATCTCTTAAGACAATTATATAGTACAAAATAACTGTGTAATATTTATGTTAGAAATGTGAAAGATTTGTGAAATGTAATTTGTGTTATGAAACATGATACAATTCTCTCATGAACGATGAAAAAACACGGGCGGGATCACTGATCAGGAAGTATTTGCCGGTACTGGCTGCAGGCATGTTCTATGCCCTGTGGATCCGCCTGACAGGAGTGTATATACCCTGCCCTTTCCGCTCGCTGACGGGTTACCTGTGTCCCGGATGCGGGATCAGTCACTGCCTGATGTCCCTGCTCAGGGGGGATATCCGCACAGCGTTTGAAGCGAACGGTTTCGTGCTGGTGCTGCTGCCCCCGGCATCTGCCTATGCCGTATACAGGTCCTGCCGCTTCATCAAGACCGGGAAGACATCCTTCTCAAAGATCGAAAATGTCATGGTCTGGACCGTGCTGGCAGCTTCGATCCTGTTCGGTGTCATCCGGAATCTCTGACATCTGCGGAACAGTATTCACTGTTCCTTTTTTTCTGCGAATTCCTTATAGAAGCTCAGCGCACCGATCAGGTTCGCTTCATTGTGATGGACGCAGGTCACGATCTCGGGCTTGCTGAAAGGGTTATTGCGGCTGTCATACAGATAATCCAGGCCTTCGCGGATCGTTTCCGTGATCTCTTTGCGGGCGCTGATCCCGCCGCCGATGGCATAACGCTCCAGATCGAGGACCGCCTGCACGGACATAATGCCCGCTGCCGTATAGCGTCCGAACATCTTCAGGGCTTCTTTAGCCTGCAGGCTGCCGCTGTCATATTCCTCAAAGAATTCCGTCCCGCTCATTTTGAATCCGGCTATCCTGGGCAGGCCTTTGAATTTTGCGTACTGCATCAGCAGACCGGAAGCGGAACCGTATGCGGAGAAGGTGCTTGTCAGTCCGTCCAGCAGCGGCAGGTTCTGTATATATCTGTCGATATCCGTGACCAGGTTGGACAGCTCTCCCGCTCCCCCGGACACGCCCATCCAGACTTTGTGATCCAGTATGATCGCACCGCCTGTGCCTGTACCGAGCACGATGACCGCACCGCATTCTGCGTCTTTCATTGCGCCGGAAAGGAGTTCGGCCTGGGCAGCGCATTTCGCGTCGTTTCCGATCACAGTCCTTTTTCCGAAAGCATCTTCCAGCATCTTCGCGAAGGGAAGGTCATGTATGAATGTATATGCGCCGCCGGTATGCGCGATGCCCCTGGCGGTATCGATCCTTCCGGGCATGGATACGGCAATGCCTTTATAATCTTCCCCGGTCTCTTCAACGATGCCCTTCAGGCCTTCCATCAGATGCTCGATCGTATCTGTCGCCGAAGGTCTCTTTCCCTGTTCATAGATCTGATAATCATCATTCATCAGCGCGTATTTGACATATGTGCCGCCGATATCAAAAACCAGGTATTTTTCCATATTCCGACCCCTTCCGTTCATATGATCCCTGTCATACAACTGTACGTTTTCATTATCGCACGGGCTTCATGTTTCGCAAAACCGTATGCATCCCGCATCACCGCAAAAGGGGATCCGGAATCCCGGATCCCCCTGTTCAGCTTTGTCTTCCTGCTTTCGGATCACTTCTTGTTTTTGTTTTTCAGGATGCGGATCTCGCGTTTTGCCAGATACGGCAGGATCGCCTTGAGCTTGCCGTCTTCCGCAGTGTACATCCTTGAATTCTCAGGAATGTCCCTGGAGAGATGGATCGCGTCGAATTCGCACCTTGTCGTGCACAGGCCGCAGCCGATGCATCTGTTCGTATCGACGGTCGTAGCACCGCAGGACAGGCATCTCGCAGCTTCCGTACGGACCTGTTCTTCGGTAAGGGGAAGCCTGAGGTCTTCATAGGTCTTTGCGGCTTCACCGGGCTTCATGCCGGGTCTTGCACGGTCGGCTGTATCATAGCCTTCAGCCCTGATATCGTCACGGTCGAATTCGATGAATTTGCGCAGGTCCCTGCCGATCGTAAGGCTCTGTCCGTAATGGACGAACCTGTTGATGGATTCCATGCCTTCGCGTCCGTCTGCGATCGCATCGATCGCGAACTTCGCGCCATGGTTGATATCGCCGCCGACAAAGATATCTTCTTCGGCTGTCTGCAGTGTGACAGGATCCGCCTCTGCCGTACCGTTCGGCCGCAGGACGACCTTCGTACCCTTCAGCAGGTCACCCCAGACAGCTGACTGTCCGATCGACATCAGGACATTTTCACACGGTACTTCCTTGGTCTCAGTCTCATCGTATACAGGTGCGAACTTTCCGTCCTTGTCAAATACCTGGATGCAGTGCTTCATAACGATGGACGTGATCTTGCCGTCAGTGACTTTGATCTCTGCAGGACCCCAGCAGTTCTTGATCTTAACGCCTTCTTCCTTCGCTTCGGCGATCTCATCCGCTGCTGCGGGCATTTCATCCGGACCTTCCAGACAGTACATCTCCACATCGTCCGATCCGGCACGAAGCGCAGTTCTCGCAACGTCGATCGCTACGTTTCCGCCGCCGATGACAACGGTCCTGCCGCGCAGGAACGGGCTGTGATCCGCATGTGCCTTCCTGAGGAATTCAACACCGCTCATTGCGTATTCCTCATTCGGGATGCCTGCTTTCCTTCCTGCCTGCATGCCGATCGCGACATAGAATGCCCTGTAGCCCTGCTCCCGCAGTTCCTGGATCGTGATATCCCTGCCGATCTCGACACCGCAGCGGATCTCGGCGCCCATGGCTCTGATCACGTCGATCTCTGCATCGATGACCTTCTTTTCCAGACGGAAATCCGGGATACCGTATGTCAGCATTCCGCCGGGTTCTTCTTCCTTCTCGAAGACCGTTACCGGATATCCCCTCGTACGCAGATAATACGCTGCGGAAAGGCCTGAAGGACCGGCACCGATCACGGCGATCTTATAATCATCCCACTGTTTGCCTTCATCATTCATGCATTCGGGGATATATCTGTTTTCGGCGTTCAGCTCCTGCGCTGCGATGAATTTCTTGATCTCATCGATCGCTACAGGCTTGTCGATCGTACCCCTTGTACATCTTTCTTCACATCTCCTGTTGCAGACAGCGCCGCATACAGCCGGGAACGGGTTATCCTGCTTGATCAGCTTCAGGGCATCCATGTATCTGCCTTCGGCAGCCATCTTGATATAGCCCTGTACTGCCAGGTGTGCGGGACATGCGGTCTTGCACGGTGCGGTACCTGTGTCATAGCAGTTGATCTTTGCGTCATCACGGTAGTTCTTGTTCCACTTGTCATGGCCCCACTTGACATTGTCAGGCAGTTCCGCCTTCGGATATGTGACTTCGGTTCCGTTCTTCCTGCACAGCTTCTGTCCGAGTTTGGCTGCGCCTACCGGGCATACCTCGACGCACTTGCCGCAGGCTACGCACTTTTCCTTATCAACGTGCGCACGGTATGCGGAAGCGGACATGTTCGGCGTATTGAAGAGCTGCGATGTACGGATCGCATTGCATGTGCCTGCGGAACAGTTGCAGATACCGACGATCGTATCTTCACCGTCGAGGTTCGTGATCTGGTGTACGAAGCCTTTCTTCTCCGCGCGTTCGAGGATCTCCATGACTTCGTCATAGGTGATATAATACGCATCCTTCTTCGTTTCGACGAGGAATTCCGCCATGTCGCCGACTGCCAGGCACATATAGCCTTCGATATCGCCGACGCCTTCGCCGCGCATTGCCTGCTGTCTTCTGCAGCTGCATACGTCCACGCAGAACTTGTCGTATTTCTTCAGCCAGTGGGACAGGTGTTCCACACTGACAGATTTGCTTTCATGTTCGATCGCTTTTTCGACAGGGATGACATGCATGCCCATTCCGCCGCCTCCGGGAGGCGCAAAAGCCGCTACCCTGCCTACAGGGACCATGGACATATGGTTGAAGAGCGTAGCGATCTCAGGCACTTTGGCAAGCAGTTTGGAATTCATCATCATGTATTCACCGGAGCCCACTACGAACTTCGGGATGAAATACTGCCTGACCCTGTTCTCATTTTCACGGTTGTATTCAAGAATACCTGTTTCACACAGTCCGTCGCAGAACTTCTGTGCTTCCTGCACCGTCATATCGTTCATTTCCGCGAGCTGGTCGACCGTATATTTGTTGACGCGCTTCTTCTTGAACGACAGCATGAATTTCACTTCATCCTTCGTCATGATCTTGTCAAGTGCCCAGATCTCCGGGTCGTTCGGCGTAAGCTTTTTCGGGCTGTTCTTCTTCAGATCATCCGTGATCAGACAGCCCAGCTTCTTCAGAAGCTCCAGCTTTTCCGGATCTTCGACCTTGTAATCCTCAGGCAGAAAATCGTTCTCATTGAACATGTAATCCTTATACTGTTCGGGAATCATATATCATTATCTCCTTGCGTATTCCTTCTGCTTATATCGTATCATTTTAATTGCCGTTAGCCATACCAATTCCTGAAAATAACGGTTCGCCTGCTTATTCCGAACACATTTCTTTTCCTGCGGACCGGCATAAAAGCAGGGACACGATCCGGCGGCCGCATCCCTGCCTGCTTTGTGTATTTACGGATTCCGGCATACGCCGCTGCTGTCAAATGTGTATGTCTTTGAGCCGACCGTTACGGCCCCTGTGACCATAGCACCGGAGGAATTGAAATAATACCATTTGTCACCCAGCTTCAGCCAGCCGGTCTTCATCGCACCGGAGGACAGGAAGTAATACCATACGCCGCCGATCTTATTCCAGCCTGCAGCCATCGCACCGGAAGCCCTGAAGTAATACCACTTATCATTCCGCTTCAGCCAGCCTGTCTTCATCGCGCCGGAAGACTGGAAGTAATACCATACGTCAGCGATCTTTTTCCATCCTGTGACCATAGCGCCGGAATCTGCGAAATAATACCACTTTCCCGAGATCTTCTTCCAGCCGGCGGTCATTGCACCGGAGCCGGCGAAGTGATACCATACGCCGGAGATCTTCTTCCAGCCCGTCACCATAACGCCTGCGGGATCGAACCGGTACCACTTACCGGAGATCTTCCTCCACCCGGTCGCCATAACGCCGCTCGATGCGAACCAGTACCATTTTCCGGAGAATCTGCGCCAGCCCGTGACCATGATGCCGTCCGCGTCAAAACCGTATTTCTTTCCGCCGATCATGTATATGCCGTCTTTGTATTGATCCCGGTCTGCGGTACGGTAGATCCAGCCTTTCCCTGTCTTTTCCCACCCGGTCTCCGGTTCTGTATGATCCCTGACTGTAACGGTGCATTCATCATAGACATCATTGTTTCTGACGCCTGCGGCCCTGATCACAGCGGTCCCCTCTGCGAGAGTCTTCACAAAACCTGTATCGGTAACCGCCGCAACCGTTTCATCGCTGCTGGTCCATTTCACATCTGTAAACGATGCATTCCCGGGAGTGACCGTGGCATTCAGTTTGACCGTATCCCCTGTTTTGACTGCAGCCTCTGACTTATCCAGCGACACGCCGGTCACTTTGAGAGGGGCATGCGGGTAAATGATCCCGTCTGTGACATCGTTTCCTCCTGCATCATAATATACAAAACCGGGCTGGTCTTCTTCGATCGTAATGACAAGTCCTTTGCCTTTTGTATTAAAGCTGCCCTTGCTGTATTCTTCATCGCTCATGCATCCGGCAGCTGCGTAATAGAACCGGATCTTCCTGCTGTTTTCGGATGTATTATAGACAAGCCTGTTGCCCGGTGCACAGATATCGCCGTAATTCGTATCCGACAGAGTATGGTTATGTCCCCATAATAAAACGACTGTCTTGTCATCAGACGTATCTGGTGTGCCGTTCGAAACGACTTCGTTCAGCGCTTCGATGACCAGATCCGCATTCTCTGTCTCTCTTTTTCTGCTGCCGGTGACGTAGCTGTGCAGCGGGAAATGGGTAAGTACAATGATCATTTTGTCCCTGCTGACACCCTTCAGGTTATTCACAAGGGCTGCTGCCTGGCCCTCTGTATAATGAGCTGAATAGCTGTCAGCCAGATCACTCCCAAGGCAATAGATATAGAAGTCCTCTCCCTCCCCGCCTTTACCGCCGACAGTATAATATTCCCTGACCGGATTTGAAGTCTCGCTGAAATTACCGGGTCTGAATTCGTGATTGCCTGTTGTATAACATGCAGGGATATGTTTTTTCTCTGCAACATCGATCACTTTCTGTGTGTAAGCCCAGTATTCTTCTTCCGGCGCGGATGCCTGGGCCATATCCCCGCAGAAGCCCATATGATCGATCTTTCCGTATTTCCCGACGACCATATCGATCCAGGATGAAAGCCGTTCTGCAGAAGTGTTATCCTGCTTGTTATGCACGTCTGAGGTAAACGCAAGCACGGTATCTGCAGTCTGCTGTCTGTCTTCGTTCGAAACAAGCGGAACTCTTTCTTCCGAAAACTCCGGAGCTTTCGTTTCTGCAGCGCATAGGATTCCGGAATTGAAAGATGAAGCCATCATTCCGCCGCATAATACAATTGCCAGGATCTTTCTGAATCTTGTCATAGACCGTCCTCCGTACATTATTCCCAATGATATCCCAGATGAATCAACATTATTATTCTATATAGCAGGACCTTATTTGATAACCATATATTTCGATCTGCAGCGGAAAGGGAGTAGGGTCCTTTCGAAAAACCACGGAATCGATCCGGGGATCCATCTTCCCCCAGACATAAACGAAACTTAAAGATTCCGTCTCAGAAACCTGCTAAACTGAAAGTGACCGGCGGTCAAATGGAGGAGCATTATGAGAACTTTATGGAGACTCGCTGTCGCTGTTGCAGGAACAGCGCTCATTGCGATCGCTACATTCAATTCCTCTGTCAAAATTGCGGAAAAAGTCAATGAGGCATTGGAAAAGAATGAGCACCCTGATGATGAGGAATCCCCTTCCCAGGAGCAGGACTGACTTACATACTCTGCATTTGTTAAAAGAACAGGCTCTGCCGGATATGCCGGCAGGGCCTGTTCCATTCACATCAGAGACTGAATTCGTCGTAGATCTCACCGTCCAGCGTCTTCCAGTACAGGCTGCCGTTCTCTGCCGTCATGTAACTGTGCGGTGAATCGTTTTTCGGTATGGAGACGGATCCCGGATTGATATACCAGTGATCCCCTCTTTTTTCTTTTGCCGGCACATGCGTATGCCCGCTGAGGAGGATGTCATCTTCATGCAGGAAATGAAGGTCCGCTTCCCTGAAGATATGACCGTGCGTCACAAAGAAAAACCTGTTTTCGATCACGAGTGCCATGGAATCGGACATCAGCGGGAAATCCAGCACCATCTGGTCCACTTCACTGTCGCAGTTCCCCCTGACGCAGATGATGTCTTTTGAAATACTGTTCAGTATTTCGATCACCTTTTTCGGATCATAGTCCCTGGGCAGGTCGTTCCTCGGCCCGTGATACAGGATATCCCCGATCAGCAGCAGTCTGCCGGGCCTCTCCCTTTCATAAGCTTCCTTCAGTTTTTCACAGTAATATGCGGATCCGTGTATATCCGACGCAATCATCCATTTCATCATGAAACCTCCTTGTATACCGCTGTTTTTGCGAACGGGCCCCAGTGTTCTCTGATCAGGGCCTGCCATTCCCCTTTTGTAATACTGCCGTTCCGGGAAAGGATCTCATAATCCACATGGTAGAATCTGTAAAAGATGCCTGTCCCTTCGAACCGGTTCGCAACATAGAAATCCCTTCGTTTGATCCGTTCCTGCGCATTGTCCGCTTCCGCATCCGGTTCCTCGATATCGATCGCGACCCTGTATGCAGGATACATATCACATAACATGTTCAGGATCGAAGTGCCGAGACCTTTCCCGCGCATTCCTTCCTCAACGGCGATATAGCCCAGATATGCGATATCCCGGAACAGGAAAATATATGTCATGCCGATGAACTGTCCGTCCTCATAATACACGTGCATGACGCGGGTGCTGCCGAGCATGGATACCAGCCGGTGATACGGGATCCGTTCATCATCCGGGAAGCTGCTGACGTAAAGACGTTTGATCTTCGGCAGTTCATGATCATTTTTACAAATCATTCTGCATGTAATCATGCAATAATTGTACTGAAGAGGAGAAAAAAATGCCACTGACTATCATCAGAAACGATATTGCACGGGTTCCCGCGGATGTGATCGTATGTTCGGCGAATCCCGAACCGGAATGCGGCGGGAGCGGTGAAGAAGCGATCTACCGGAGGGCCGGATATGAAAAACTGCTGCAGGCAAGAAAGAAGATCGGTTTCATTAAAACGGGTGACGTACAGGTCACGGACGCCTATGGCCTGGATGCGAAGTACATATTCCATACGGTAAGCCCCGTATGGACGGACGGTGGTCATCATGAAGCGGAAATACTGGCCGGGTGTTACAGGAAGTGTCTTGAAAAAGCTGTTTCCCTGCACTGTGAAAGCATCGCTTTCCCCCTGCTTGCGAGCGGTACTTTCCGTTTCCCGAAAGACCTCGCATTGCTTACCGCAAGACAGACGATCTCTGATTTCCTGAATGAACAGGATCTGGACGTACTCCTTGTTGTCTTTGATAAAAGCGCGTTCCGCATCAGCCAGAAGATCGAAAGCGATATCCGGTCTTTTATTGATGACAGCTACGCGGAAATGTACAGCACCGCCGAATCAGTCAGTTTGCCGAAATCTGCCGACGCTCCCAGACGCAGGAAGAACCGGGGCTTTTCACCCGGTTCCATCTTCCGGCCGTCCGCCCATAAACAGGAGATCCCCTTTGAAGAGGCGGTCAGTTACCCGATAAGCCTGCAGGAAAGGATGGCCGCTCAGGCGGAGACTTTTTCCGATATGTTATTAAGGCTGATCGACGAACGGGAACTCAGGGATTCCGATGTATACCGGAAAGCGAACATTGACAGGAAACTTTTCTCCAAGATACGTTCGAACCCTTCCTATCATCCGAAAAAGAATACCGTTATTGCTTTTGCCCTGGCGCTGGAACTCAGCTTCCATGACACGAAAGAGCTGATGCGTTCGGCCGGTTATGCCTTTTCACCTTCTTCAAAAGCGGATATCATCATCCAGTACTGCATGGAGAGAGGCATCTATAACGTCTATGAGGTGAATGAGATCCTGTTCAAATTCGACCAGCCGCTGCTCGGAAATTAATATGTCGCCTTACGGGCGACCTTTTCTTTCTGTTCTTCCTGTATTCTGTGATCGTAAACAAAAGGAGGAACAGAAAATGAAGAAGAACCTTACAGAGATCGTATTTATCCTTGACAGGAGCGGCTCCATGGCCGGACTTGAATCCGACACGATCGGCGGATACAACGGATTCCTTGAAAAACAGAGGAAAGAAGAAGGAGAGGCATATGTATCCACAGTCCTCTTTGACAACCGGACGGAAGTGATCCACGACCGTGCCGATATCAGTACGGTGAAGCCCATCACGGATAAGGAATACTATGTCAGGGGCTGCACGGCACTGCTCGATGCCGTCGGCGGAGCCATCCGGCATATCAGCACGATCCACAAATATGCACGTAAAGAAGACGTTCCCGAAAAGACGATCTTCGTCATTATCACCGACGGCATGGAGAACGCATCCAGACAGTACAGCTACCAGGATGTGAAGAAAATGATCGGGAAGATGAAGGAAAAATATGACTGGGAATTCCTCTTCCTCGGCGCAAACATCGACGCGGCTGCGGAAGCCTCCAGATTCGGCATCAACGCGGACAGGGCCGTCACATTTACGAACGATGCCGAAGGCGTCGCGCTGAATTATCAGGAAGTCTCCGAGACAGTGACCAGATTCCGTGCCGGGAAGGCAATGGGCGGCTGGAAAGACAGAATTGAAAAGGACCACCTCTTCAGGAAGAGATGATCCCGTACAGGACAGGTCACCTGTCCTTTTTTCCTTATCCGGGTAAATGCTGCGAAGACGTCATAGAAAAAGACCACTTCCGTGATCTTTATCTGCCGAGCCAGTGTGTTTCCAGATACCTGCCGACACCGTCTTCCTCGACGCCGTATTCCGTCACAGCCTGTGCGACAGCCTTGGTGCGGTCAGAACCGTTCTGCAGGCAGACGCCCCAGCCGGAAGCCTCCAGCAGTTCGATGTCATTGTCCTGGTCACCGAAAGCCATGATCTCATCCAGGGGGATACCGCTCTCTTCACTGAACTTGCGCAGCGCGAGACCTTTGTCCACATGCGGATCAATGAATTCGATCGTGACATGGTTGAAGCCTTCAAACGTCTTGATCATATTCCATCTGTCACTCTTCAGGGAAGCCGTCCTCTCGAGGAATACCGGCATATTCTCCGGCTTCAGATGGATCTCGATCTTGCCTGTATCAAATTCACTGACGAAGTCCGTGTCCCCGATCTCAACGATCGACTTGTTGCGTTTCTGGGAATCCGTAAGGAACTCATCCATATGCAGTGCCCTGATCTGGTCATAACCGTTCACATAAACGATCGCGTTCAGTTCCAGATCGGCGATCGTACCGATGATCGTACGGACATCTTCTTTCTTCAGCTGGTAGTAATGTTCGATCTTGCCGGACTCTTTGTCATACAGATCGCCGCCGTTCATCCCGATCGCAAAATCAAATTCAAATCCAAGACCCCAGGTCTCTGCCATCTGCAGTATCCTGCGGTCCATCGGCCTGCCTGTGGCGACGCCGAAGAGGACACCCTGACGATGGAGCTCCTGCAGCATCTCCCTGGTTTTGGGCATCAGGTTCCCGCCTTTCAAAGCGAGCGTGCCGTCAATATCTGCCGCTATCACGGATAATTTATCTATCATATAATTCCTGCTTTCCGCAGAAATCATATTTGATGGTATATCAAAATACAATCACTTTCCTACACTGTTTTATCGGTATCTCTGAAAACATGAAGAGCCGGCAAGATCAGCCGGCTGCCTGTGTTATTCTTTCCCTTTCCTGAAGAAATTCTTCTTCCTGAGGAATCTGTACACGATCCATCCGATCACTGCCAGGCAGGCAAGGAACGGCAGGCCCTTTGTCAGACCCAGCAGCAGTCCGCCCAGCGCGTATGCGAAATCACTGAAGCCGCCGGTGAACGCTTCCTGCAGCTGGTGCAGGAAATCCGGTCTCGAATCCTGGTACTGCCTGACCTCATTGACTGTCAGGTAGACCGTGGAGTATTCGATATCCGTATCCATGGATGACTTGTTCATCTTCAGCCTGTTGAGTTCTGTCTGCACTTCTGTCAGCCTCTGTTCAACAGTGATCATATCTTCGATCGTCTCTGCCTTTTCCATCATCTCCAGAAGCCTTTCCTCCTGTGTTTCGAGTGACGTGATCAGCACGGAGTTGTCATTGTACTGCCTGGTTATGTTCTCAACATTGACGGACCTGCTCATGACCTTGCCGGTGCCCTGCATGTCATCCAGGAACGTGCTGAAGTTTTTCGTCGGGATCCGCAGCACAAGGGACATGGACCTTACAGACCTGTCTTCCGCATCCGTTCTCCAGTAATAATCATTGACATTCTCATTCTGATTCTCGATGATGCCCTTGTATTTGTTCGTAAGGTCCAGCAGCTGGCTGACCGTTTCATCGTACGTCAGTGTCTCGATGCGCATATTGCCGGTATACACAAGCTTTTCACCTGTGACCTGCGGTTCCGTTTCGCTAAGCATATCATTTTCCGCAAGATAACCTTCTTCCGCTGCTGCAGATTTGCTTTCAGTGGTCTCGGTGTACCCGTATTCCGCTTCCGCCGCTTCCACAGGCGCTTCATACTGATCTGTCCTGGCGGCTGCAGCCTTTCCTCTTGAACATCCTGCCAGCAAAACGGCCGCAATTAAAACAACATATCCCTTTTTCATGATCTCCTCCCTTTTTCAAATGATATTTTCAGTTATACAGGTCCAGCAGCCAGCCGCAGCCGGAAGGCATATCTCCCGCATCAAACGAGGCGCTGTCTGTTATGATGATCAGCTTTCCATCCTTTTCAGACACATCGTATCCTTTTTCCTGCAGTTCCGCGCACATGTCATTAAGCATGTCTTCCGGCACTGTTTCCGCAGGTTCCGCTATGATCGTGACTTCCCCCTGTTCCTGCAGCGCCCTCTGCAGTTCATCCGTCATTTCCGTAACAGCTGTTTCCGTTCCGTATTCGGCAGCGGATGTTTCCGCGGTCTTCTCTTCTTCCGCTTCTGCGGCCTCAGCCGGGTATTCTTCTTCCTTTGCGATCTGATCTGCCGTTGCGGGAACCGCGCTTCCCGACTGTTTCGGCATATGCGGGATGACCAGCACCGCCAGCAGCAGTACTGCCGCACTCATTGCCAGGATCCTGAGGTCAAACGTTTTCTTTTTTCCTGTATATTCTTCGCTGTCCTTCAGCAGTTTCTCATCGATCCCGCTCATTGCGTCCAGCACCCTCTCGGACAGTTTCATATGTACCCCTCCTTCAGCAGATACTGACGCAGCTTCTTCCGTGCCCGGTTCAGCACGACACCGACATTGTTTTCCGTCATATGGTATTTTTCTGCGATCTCATTCGTGTTTTCCATATAGAAGTATCTGCGGATAAATACATTCCTTTCTTTTTCCGATAACCGGTACAGGAATGCATTGACCGCGGACTGCAGATCTTTTGCGAACATTTCCTGCTCGGGATCCGTTCCGCCTGAAAGCACGTTCTCCAGTTCCGAAAGGGCAGCTTCTGTTTCGTTGGAGCCTCTTTTTTCGGCACTGTTCTTCCTGTAGAGGTTCAGGGCGAACCCCCTTGTGATCTTTGCGAGAAAGTATTTCAGCATAGACGGTCTTTCATCAGGCATCAGATTCCAGGCTTTCAGCCATGTGTCATTGACACATTCCTGGGCATCCTGTCTGTCGAAAAGAATGTTCCAGGCGCATGAAAAACAGTAGTTCCCGTATTTCTTATCGGTCTCTTTGATCGCGTCTTCATTTCTTTCCCAGTACAGGTCTACGATTCTGCTGTCCTCCATGTATCCTCCTTCACCTTTATAAGTGTCTTTTCCGGAAAGGACCTTACAAAAAAATTATACAATTTCTTTTCAAGCTGCGCGGATTCGCTTATATTTTGATTGAGGTAACATGTATGAAGTATTTTTTCTTTGATATTGACGGCACGCTGACGGATATCCATACCGGCAAACTGGTGCCGAGCGGTCTGGACACACTTCGGAAACTGGAACAGAACGGTCATTTTACCGCGATCTGCACAGGCAGGGCCTATTACAAGACGATCAAAGCTGCCGCGGATGCAGGCATACATAATTTTGTATCGAACGGCGGAGCAGCGCTCGTCATCGAGGACGAACTGATCCGCAACGCCCCTCTGGACAGGGAAAAGGCACTGGAGATCATCCATGAAGCAGACGCGCTTGGTTACGGTATCCTCGTATCTGTCGATGACAGCATCAGGGTCTTCATGCGGGACCGCCGGTTCATCGACCAGGTCGGTGAAAGGCAGGAACCTACCGAGTATATGTATCATCCGGAAACGTCCTATGACGATCTGGAAAAGATCTACAAGGTGTATGTATCCATACCGCAGGAAAAGGAGGATGAGCTGACAAAGAAGGATATTCTCGGCCATATCCGCTTCGTACCGGAATACCTGTGCTACCAGCACGATAAAAAAGACCAGGGCATACGCGACATGATCGATCACCTGCACGGGGATATCCGCGACGTCGTCGTTTTCGGCGACGGTGAGAATGACATGATCATGTTTAAAAAAGAGTGGACAAGCATTGCGATGGGCAACGGTTATCCGCCTCTTCTTGAAATGGCTGATTATGTTACAGATGCGGCCGAGGATGACGGCATACGCAATGCATGCCTGCATTTCGGCTGGATCACGGAGTGAACTCCCTGAGATCGCTGCCGCAGAAGGGACAGTAATCCGTCAGGATGCCCCCTGCTGCTTTTCTTCCGCATACAGGACAGCTGCCGTCTTTCCAGACCAGCTGTTTTTTTGTCCTGGCTGTGAATTCTTTGCGCTGCTGCTTCGCAAACTGTTCCAGACTGAAGTCCTCCGTCTGGTGATTCTTCCGGTAATAGTATTCCAGATCCTGTACGGTCCACACCGTCCTGTCATGTGTCTGCCGGTAGGCGTCGAACTCCTCCTGCAGGGATGCAAGCTGTGCGCGCAGTTCTTTCTGCGCCTCCGGGTCCGATGCATTCCTGTACGTGTCCATTTTCCAGTAGAGCGTACGGATCAGGCTTTCCTTCAGCATGTTCCTGTCGGCATCGCTGACAGGGCGTTTCTTTGCCTGGCGCATGATCTTCAGGGATCTGCCTGCCATGATGCCGGCGTACGGCGGGATGTAGTTCCCCCATGGCGGCGACTGCATATACAGGCCTTCCGAGACGACAAGGTAATTGTAATCCCCGTACCAGGACTTTTTCGCTTCCGAGCGCAGGTCCTGCAGCGAGACCTTGATCTCGTAGCACCGGATCACATCCCTGGAATCGACCGACATGAAATCGGCGATCTCATCGCCTTTGCCTGTACCTTTGAAGCCGATCGTGACCTCCGTACATCCGTATTCACGCCTCTTCCTGCATCTGTCATCCAGTGCCTGTTCCAGCATCCGTGTTTCTTCCGTCTTCGCCATACAAAAAGTGTACAACAAAAAATGCGCCGGGAATCATCTGAATTTCCAGCGCATCCGGAAACATGTTTTTTGTGTCTCGCCGAGGAAGTACCGCTCATCTTCACCTGTATCGCACCGCAGGGTCAGCACTTCGCCCCTGCGTGCTTCATTGGCATATTCCGTCTCGATCAGCACGGTATCCCTTTCCAGAAGGGAAAGGGGCATATGGTCTTCCGCAAGATCATAGTACCGGGAATTGTTCATATGACCGTTCAGGTCGCATACGCTGAACGGCACTGTCCATTCCGCGATCTTTTCCGGTATCTTCCGCTCCATGCGCCGGACCGGTTCGGATTCACAGCCGGTCACTTCCTCCATGATGCGGATGCCGTACTTCTCGGGAAATATGAACTTGCGTTCCGCCGCATCGATCAGGGCCCATATCGCATTGCCTTCGGCACACAGCGTGCCGTCTTTTTTCGTCACGCGGTAGAATCTCGGGAACAGCACATGCATGGTCTTTCCCGGCCAGCTCTCCACGGTGATCTCATCGTCGTATTCCATCGGGGCATGGAATTCCATCCGGTGCTGGATGATGACCCACAGCAGGCCCCTGTCCAGTGTCTTCTGCCTGCCCATGCCCAGCTCTTCCGTATGCGCGATGGACACTTCCTGCAGCATCTCATACAAAACGGATGTGCGCAGTCTCATAAACATGTTCACATCCTTGTTTTTGAGCTTATATGTGACTCTGTATGTCATTCGTTACCTTTCGGAAGATGCCTGTATACAGTATCGACCAGGTCGCCCAGCGTGCGGATCTTATCCCATTCCCTGTCGGGGATCCTGACGCTGAATTCCCCTTCCAGCTTTGTGACGACAAGGATAAACCCCATGGAGTCGACATTGCCTTCCGCATTCAGCACTGTATCCTCGTTCAGGTCAGTGCCGAACATATCCGGTACATTGTCGCGGATGATCTTTACTGTTTTCCCGTATATATCTTCTCTGGTTATCATGCGTCTTCCGTCTCCTTTGCGATCTCCCATGTCTTGATCTTGCCTGTTGCTGTGCGCGGCAGTTCTTTTTCGTATTTGATGATGCCTGCAGGCTGATGGTCCCTGTGCAGCGTCGGGATCCAGTCACTCAGCAAAGCCATCAGTTCTTCGCTGCTCCTCTCGTCATGGACCACGATATACGGTCTGTCCTTCCGCAGGATCACAGCGATCTCCTGCGTAAGCAGGCGGTTGCTGATCTCGCGGATGTACTCGGGCAGGAATATCTTCGTGCCGTCGGAAAGGACAAGGATCTCTTTCTTCCTGCCGATGATATGCAGGCGTCCGTCGGCGTCGAACTGGCCGATATCGCCGGTAAACAGTATGCCGTCCTGCAGCACGGCATCCGTATCTTCCGGCAGTTTATAATAACCGAGCATCATGCATTCCGGGGCCCTGACAAGGATCTCATCGTCATCCGCCAGAAAGATCTCGTCATCCGGGCAGATCTCCATGGCGGAAGGATCGCCGCTGACGCTGATGGCGACGCCTGAGCTTGTCTCTGTCAGGCCGTAGCCGTAGGATATGCGCCTTCCGGTCGCATGCACTGCATTCAGGATCTCCTTTGCGCAGTCACCCGCACCGACAAGGATCAGGTCAAGTTCATCATTCATCAGGTTGTACTGCAGCAGGAATTTCAGCAGCATCGGCACAACGCTGATCGCCGTCGGCTTAAAGTATGTGCAGTCATCGGTATAGTGGCGCGGACCCCTGGACAGCGCTACGCTTGCGCCGCAGGAGAGTCCCCACAGAAGGCCGCATACGAAGCCGAACACATGGCATAAGGGCAGGATACTGAGCAGGATATCGCCTGTTTTCAGCGGCAGCATGCATCCGCCGTTGTAGGCACTGCTCATCAGCGTCCCGTCTGTCAGGACAACTGCTTTTGCGCGTTCTGTCGTCCCGCTCGTAAAGAAAAGGATCTTTCCTTTCCCGTCCTTTACGCCTTCCGTCAGGGCATCTTCCAGTTCGGATACCTGCCTCCTGTTTCCGAAAAGAATATCGACGTCGGTGTATCCGATCAGTTCTTTCAGGACCGGTGCAGGCATCGTCCTGTCCAGCATGACGACCTGGAGCCCGGCCAGATTCGCAGCGAATATCTCAACGATGCACGCAAAGGAAAAATCAGCCAGAATGCCTATGCATGTTTTCCCCGAACTCTTCAGCTGGGAGCTCCGGAAAAGGACCCTGTCATAGAGTTCGCCATAGGAACAGGCCACTTTAAATTCTTCGTCGTAAATGACTGCGGTATGGGTGTAATGATTTTTCGACTGCGTTTTGAGAAGGTCCTCAAAGCCGCTGAACCTCTTCTGTACTTTCATGGTCAAATTATACCATAAGTATGTGCATCGCCTGTAAAACTGATTTATAATAAAAATAATATTTTGTATGGGGGAAAAATAATGGATAAGAATACAAAAATCTGTATTATCGGCGCAGGTCCCGCCGGTCTTTCAGCAGGCATGTATCTGGAACAGAAAGGATATGAAAACTATACGATCCTGGAAAGAAACGACCATGTCGGCGGGAAGTGCCACAGTCCGCACTACAACGGCAGAAGGTATGAGATGGGTGCCATCATGGGCGTCCCTTCCTACTATGCGGTACATGATGTCGAAGAATTCTGCGGCATCACGCATGACGGGCCCAAACTGAACAGGAACTACAAAGACAGGAGCGGCAAGGTGATCGAGCCCTTCAATCCGAAGAAGAATCCTCTCAGGATCCCGCATCTGATGGCGATGCGGAAACAGGTCAAGAAACTCGGCGAGCTCCTGGAAACAAAATACAAAGGATATGACATCAACGGTCACAGGGGCGTGGCGCAGGGAAGATACGAAGGCTTCGCTGTAACGCCCGGACGCGAACCTGTATCCGGCGTCAATGAGAACCTGAAGGATCTCGCGCTCCCGTTCAATGAATTCTGCGAGCTCAACGGCGTTGAACTGATCAGGGATATCTGGATCGGCCCGTATACATCGTTCGGTTACGGTTATTTTGACGAGATCCCTGCAGCGTATGTACTGAAATACCTGGACTTCCAGACAACGATGAATTTCGTAAATATCAATCTGTGGACATGGAAGGAAGGCACGCAGTTCATCTGGGAATCGCTCGATGCAAAATTAAAGAATCACGCAAGACTGAACAGCGATATCACGAAGATCGAAAGGACAGACGGAAAGGTCTTTGTGACCGTCAACGGTGAAGTTGAAGTATATGACAAGCTGATCGTTACAGCGCCGCTGCAGTTCTTCCCGGATTACGCGGATGCGCGTGAAGACGAAAAGGAATTCTTCTCAAAGATCGACTACGAACGCTATGACGTTCTCGCAGTCGAGACAAAGCCTGAAGATCATCCGGAGATCTCCTATTATGTATTTGACAATATGACGCCGGAAAGGCTCGGCCATCTGATGGTCTATTACAGGAGATGGAGGGATTCAAAGGACCAGGTCATTACGACGTATGCGCTCCGCAAGCATAAGAACACGGCGGAGATCCCGTATGATATCTGCAAAAAGACAGTCCTTGATGATCTGAAAACGATGGGAAATCCCGCTTCTGCAGTCGTCAACGAACAGTCCTGGTACTACTTCCCGCATGTCTTCTCGGAAGATTACGCTTCCGGATGGTATGACAGGGTCGAAGCGATGCAGGGCAAATACGATACATTCTATGCCGGCGAGATCATGAGCTTCGGCGACATGGATGAAACAGCGGAGTATTCAAAAGAACTCGTGGAAAGATTCTTCTGAGACAGGGCGTCCCCGGACGCCTTTCCTGACGAAAAGGAGTATATATGGCATTTTACAAAGACAAATATGATGTGATCGTCATCGGCGGCGCGCTTGCGGGCATGAGCTGTGCGATGAAGCTTGCCTCGGAAGGAAAGGATGTCCTGATCCTGGAAAGGCATAACCTTCCCGGCGGTATGGCAACGAGTTTTGTCCGGAACGGGATGGAAATGGAAGCCACCCTTCATGAGATGATGTCGCTCGGTCCCGAAGAAGCACCTCTTTACATCCGGGAATATCTCGATGAGATGAAGGTCGCGATCGAGTGGCTGCGTGTCCCCGAAGCCTATGAACTGTATTCCCCGGAAGACGGGATCGATATCACGCTTCACGCGGGCAGACGGGATGACGGGACATGGATCTGTGCAGATGAGATCGAGGAACAGTATCCCGGAACGAAGGATGAAGTCAACCGGCTGATGGAATTATGCAAAAACATATATGAATCCGTGCTGTATCTGAATGACCATACACTGTCCAAGGCAATGATGCTGCTGAAACATGAGCCCCTTGTCAAGACAGCCGGCTACAGCGCGAAGGAAGTCATCGAAAAGTCATTTGACCTTCCCGCAGATGTCGTGAAGATCCTCAGCGCATACTGGATCTATGTCGGACAACCCATGTCCACACTGCCGTTTACGATCTATTCGTTCCTGATGGCCGACTATATGCTCGGCGGCAGCTATGTCGCAAGGGGCTTCTCGCATGAGATGGCCTGCGCAATGGCGGAAAAGTGCGATGAGCTCGGCGTACAGACGGAATACGGCCAGAACGTTGAAAAGATCCTTGTCCGTAACGGCAGGGTATACGGTGTCCGTACATCCAGGGGTGATGAGATCCATGCAGACTATATCGCCAGCGCCCCGTATCCGAATACGGTATACGGAAAGATGATCGAACCGCAGAGCGAAGTGCCGGTCCAGGCAAGGAAACATGCGAATGCGATGCCGATGAGCGTCACGAACTTCTCCGTCGTGCTGCTGCTCGATAAAAAGCCGCAGGACCTGAATATCAATACCTATTCGGTATTCTCCAGTGAGATCCCGTTCGATACGGATGCTTTCTGGAAAGAAGGCAGAAGCCTTGGAAACTGGTCGTACCTCACAACGATCTGCCTGAATTATGCCAACCCGGACTGTGTCCCGGAAGGCATGACTTCCCTCTCGATCACGACGCTGCCCCTGCCCGACAGTTTCATGGATGTGAAGGCGGAAGAATACTTTGACGTAAAGAGAAGGGTCGCAAAGCAGATGATCGATACCGTATCGAAGCGCATCGGCGTCGACCTGCTCGAACATATCGTTGAGATCGAGATCGAGACACCTGTCACGATGTCCCACTACACAAGCGATTACAGGGGCGGCATCTACGGCTACCAGCATTCAATGGACAATTCCGTCGTTGCGCGTCTGGAAGACTTCCAGAATGAGTTCTATATCAAAGGCCTGATCGGCTGCGCGAGCCACCAGCTTGTCGGCGACGGTATGGCATGCAATATCAACAACGGCAGGATCGCCGCAAGGGAGATCCTCGCATGGATGAGGGAGGCACAGAAATGAAGGTCAACGGTTTCCTGAAAGATGTGACCGGCGCCAGCCGTGTCACCAAAGCCAGACGTGATCTGATCCGTTACGGCGATCCCAACAACATCTACCGCGACCCGATCCGTGAGACAGCCGAACGCCTGCATCCGGATCATACGGATGTGGTCTGCACAGCCGTCAAAGACGCATCTGTCACCTCGAAGACCTATACATTCAAACCGGCGGAGGGACTGCTTCCCCCGTTCATGGCAGGACAGTACGTATCGTTTGACCTGAAGATCGGCGATACCGTCACGACAAGGCCGTTCTCGATCTCCAGCGCCCCGTATCAGGCGATCCAGGAAGACCCTTTCTTTGAGGTAACGGTCCGCAAAGGGAAGGAAAAGGAAGGCTTCGTCTCGACCTGGTTCTATGAGAACGTCCGGGAAGGCGACCGGTTTACCGTCCATCTCCCGTTCGGCCAGTTCTGTTACGAACCGCTGCGCGATGCGAAACATGTGCTTGCGCTCGCAGGCGGATCCGGCATCACGCCGTTCTGTTCCATGGCGAAAGAGATCGCGCACGGGACACTGGATCTGGATCTGACGATCCTGTACGGGTCGGTCTCGACAAAGGACATCATCCTTGAAAAGGAACTGGGTTCCATCAGCTGTGACCGTGTCCGCTTCATCAATGTCATCTCCGGCGAGGAAGACTATGACGGGGAAAAAGGCTTCCTCACGGCAAACCTGATCCGGAAGTATTCCAGAGAGGATACCAGTTATTTCGTCTGCGGCCCCCTCGCGATGTACAGTTTCGTAAAAGGCGAGCTGGACAAACTGGGCGTGCCGGCCAGAAGGATCCGCATGGAAGTATTCGGCGCACCGCGTGATATCACCAAAGCAGAAGGATATCCGCTGCAGGAAGAAAAGACATTCAGACTGACCGTCGTCAGGGGCATTCAGGAAGATGTCATTGAAGCTTCTTCGCTTGAGCCTCTTGCTGTTGCCATGGAAAGGGCCGGCATCAAAAACAATACCCGGTGCAGGAGCGGCGCATGCGGTTACTGCCGCTGCAAACTCCTGTCCGGTGACGTATTCGTACCTGCGGAAGGCGACGGCAGAAGATGGGCAGACAAAAAGTTCGGGTATGTCCATGCATGTTCGGCATATCCCCTGTCAGACTGCAGGATCCGGATACAGATCGTCTGACAGTCAAAAACAAAACAAAAAAACGAAGAGAGGCGCATCGCCTCTCTTTGTCCGTTTATGCAGTATGTCCGGATTTATTTCGCGAACCCTTCAAAAATACCCAGGAACAGTTCCTTGTCTGTGATCGAAAGACTGTCGATCTTCTTTACGAGGGCTTCCGCATCAGCCGGATCCGCAATGATCTTTTTGAACGTATCCAGTGCTTTCCCGATCCTCTGCGTGTAGAATTCCGATCTGTTTACGATCTTCGCACCTTCCGGCAGGTCTTCCTCCAGATCACGCATGATCGCCACATCCGAAGTAAAGATCGTGATCTCTTTCAGGCCGGTGCAGCCGCGGAACGCATCGCTGCCGATCCCGGTCACAGCAGCAGGAATGGTGATCCCTGTCAGACTGCTGCAGCCCGAGAACGCGTCGCTGCCGATACCGGTTATATTCGCAGGCAGCGTGATCTCCTGCAGGCTCCTGCAGCCCTCGAATGTACGCATCTCGATCTTCGTTACGCCGTCCGGGATCTTTATATCCCTCAGGCCGGCACAGCCGCTGAAAGCGCCGTCACCGATGCCGGTAACGCTTTCCGGGAGAGCTATCCTTGTCAGCCCTGTGCAGCCGCTGAAGGTAAGGCGCCCGATCGTTTCGACACCTTCCGGGATAACGATCTCCGTAAGTCCGGTGTCACTGCTGAACGCGTGACTGCCGATGGTTTCAACACTCCCCGGAAGCCTGATCTCCTTCAATCCCGGGCAGCGTGACAGCGCACCTTTGCCGATGCTTTTCACGCCTTCGGGTATGGTTATCTCTGAAAGATTGCTGCAGCCGCAGAATGCATCGTTGCCGATGCGCGCAACGCCTTTCGGAATCGTGATCTTTTTCGGGCTTACGCAGAATTCAAATGCGCCTTTGCCGATGCCGGTCACCGGTATCCCGTCGATCTCAGGCGGAATGCATACTTCTTCTTCATTACCAGAATAGTCTGTGATGCGCACTTCACCATCTTCAATGATGTATCTGAAATAATCTTTTTCCATGATCCGTTACTGCAGCTTTCTTCCCGCATTCGCATGCATGGGCGGGTGCGCTGCATCTCCTCAATTATCTGCACCCTGTACACTTAAATATAATATACTTAGAAAACCGCTAAATGTATAGCAGGAATGGGCACGGAAAAAGGAGAGTCCGGCCCCTCCCTTCATACCGTATACCGGAATACATAATCATCCATTACGAAGCCGCATCCGATATCATTGACTTCCTCACGGACCTTGATGAATCCCATTTTTTCATACGCCTGTACGGCGCTGTTGTTCCGGTTGACATTCAGTTCGACCGCCTGCAGTCCCGCGTCTTTCGCTGCCTGCACAGTGAATGCGAGCATCTGCTTCGCATACCCCTTTCCGCGCTCATCCTTATACAGATAAAACTTGGAAAGATACAGGACATCCCCTTTCGGATAAAACGCAAGGAAGCCGACGACCGTATCCCCGTTCTTCACAAAGTAATACCTGTATCCCTTCTCAAACTGTTCCCTGATCGAGGAAACACTCTGAAACATCCGGATCATATAGTCGTTCTGCTCCGGTCCGATGATCGGGTCGAAATGTTCCTTTACGATCTCGGAGGCGATCATGGAGAGCAGTCCGATCTCTTCTGTTTTTACAGGCACGATCGTGATCATATCATTACCCGGGAAATCAGATCATTCCCAGCCGGATGCACGCTTTCGTGATGCCCTCATGGTCGACATCGTCCGTCACATAGTCCGCTATGCCTTTGATGGAATCATCCGCGCTGCCCATGACGATCGATGTGTGCACATGTTCGAGCATCTCACGGTCATTTCCGCCGTCGCCGAATGCATAGGTATCCTGCAGTTCAACACCGTAATACGCACAGAACTGGTCGATGCCTTTGACCTTTGTCCCGCCGATCGGGGATATATCCGTAAATGTCGGATACCATCTTGCGCTTGTGCAGTTTTTCAGCTCCTTCATCAGTTCCTTCTCTTCCGCTTCATTGATGAAGGCCATTGCCTGGTAGATCTTCTCATTGATCACATTGGAGACATCCCCGGCCGGGTGGTCGTCATTCTGCGTGATCGCATGCACGTCATCCACCCGCTGATCCCTGTAATTGAATACCTTCGTATTCTCCATCGTAAAGCCGCACGGGAACGGGTGTTCCTTCAGATAATCCAGAAGGACTGCGAGCTCCTCTTTGCGGATAAAATTCTCATAGATGACTTCACCTGTACCTGTATAGCAGTACTGTCCGTTCAGCGTGATATACCCGTCGAACGGGAAGTCCTCCAGACATTTCAGTCCGTCTTTCCCCCTGCCTGTCGCGATGAACAGCAGATAACCGTTCTCCTTCAGTTTCCGGAGTGTTTCGAATGTCATCGCAGATACCTGATGCGTCTGAAAAGAAACAAGTGTTCCGTCGATATCAAAAAAGACTGCTTTCTTCATTTTCATCTCCAACCTATAATATATGCATGTTTAATGTATCAGAATACGGGCATTCTTTCCATGGGAAAACGATACTTGTCATTCAGCTTGATGACCGGACAGCCTTCTCCATCCTGGAATCCGTACGCAGGGATTCCTATGCATACAGCTTCCAGACTGACGGGGATATCCCTTCCTGCAGGCCGGATGCCGTATACTTCCAGTCTGAAGAGTCATGGTACGGCCTCCGTTTCCACGATTACAGAAGCACGGATCATACGATGTCAATGCAGATCCATGTCGTAAAACCGATGTTCATGGCTACGGCACAGCTGCTGAAATATGAACAGGTCTGTTCCCTTAGTTCATCAGAAAATGAACACAGAGTATGTTATTTTGTGCTCAGGGAGTCAGATGATATCATTTAAGCGTTATTTATGCCTTAATATGGTCAGGATCACCGGGACACAGTGTGTCCCATCCGCAAAAACAGGGCGTTTGCTCACTCCGCGTCCTGTTTATACATGCAAAAACGGACTATTCTGAAGTCAGAAAGGAGGTCACACATATGGATCTCATCAAGATTGGAAAATTCCTTCAGGAGTTAAGGAAAGAAAAAGGACTTACCCAGGAACAGCTCGCGGAGAGGACCGGCGTAGCACGCAGGACCGTTTCCCGCTGGGAGACCGGCGCCAACATGCCGGATCTGGATATCCTTATCGAGCTGTCTGATTTCTATGAAGTTGACCTCCGCGAGATCCTGAACGGAGAAAGGGAGAGTGAGCGTATGAATGAAGAATTAAAGAAGACTGTACTGCAGGTTGCGGATTACAGCAACGAAGAAAAAGAAAGACTGCTGCACAGGATGCACTATCTGTTTATTGCCGGACTGATCGGGCTGGCCGCATTCCTGGTCACGGTGCTGCTGGGACTGGACGAAACAGACCCGTATGAATTCATCGGAAGCGCCGGACTCGGTGTTGCGACCGGTGTGATCATTATCGGCATCATCTTCACAAGCAGGTATGCAGTGAGGATCCGGGAATTCAAGATGAGGCTGCTGAGAAATGCGAGAGGGGCTTAAGATGAACAAGCTGATCATGACCGGGCTTGGACTGGCAGGAGCTGTCATCCTGACGGATCACATGATCTTCAGCCTGCCGCATTACGCAGCGGTCATCCTGTATACAGCTGCGATCGTCATGATCATTGCGGGGATGATCCGAAGCAGGAAGAGTTCCGTCTGAACAGCGTAATCTGTCGAAAGACCACACAGAATGATGTGTGGTCTTACTATGCCGCAATAAAGGAAACGAAGCTGTTCCTCCTGCTCCCCTGGTCACTGTTATGTGATCACGCATGAAATCCGGCCATATGAAAAAGAGTCCCGAATGAGGGACCCTTTTATCTGATTACTTTTTAATGTCCGATTATTCGGAGAGAGCCTTAACGTTGTAGAAGCCTTTTCTGCCTCTGTATTCAGCTACATCACCGAGTTCTTCTTCGATCCTCATCAGCTGGTTGTACTTAGCAATACGGTCTGTACGGCTCATGGAACCGGTCTTGATCTGTCCTGCGTTTACACCAACTACGAGGTCAGCGATCGTAGCGTCTTCGGATTCACCGGAACGGTGGGAAACGACTGCTGTGTAGCCGGCTTCCTTAGCCATTTCGATAGCATCCAGTGTTTCTGTCAGTGTACCGATCTGGTTGACCTTGATCAGGATCGCATTTGCGACACCGAGGTCGATACCCTTCTTGAGGAATGTTGTGTTTGTAACGAAGAGGTCGTCACCGACGAGCTGGATCCTGTCGCCGAGACGCTCTGTGAGCTTCTTCCAACCATCCCAGTCATTCTCTGCGAGGCCGTCTTCGATGGAGATCAGCGGATACTTTTCAACCCAGCTCTCATAGAGATCGATCATCTCTTCGCTGGTCTTGTCGCCTTCACCGGAACGTGCCAGTACATAGCAGCCCTTCTCTTCATCAAAGAATTCGGAGGATGCAGGGTCCATAGCGAAGCAAATGTCTTCACCGAGCTTGTATCCTGCTTTTTCAACTGCTTCAACCATGAGAGCCAGAGGGCCTTCATTACCGAGAGTCTCTAACGGACCTGTGCCGCCGGGCAGTGAGGAAGGAGCGTAACCGCCTTCGTCACCTACTGCTGTGTTGTATCCATAGCCCTTGAGAACTTTCTTCAGAGCGTGGAATACTTCGGAACCCATACGAACTGCTTCGCGGACGCTCTTTGCGCCTACGGGCATGATCATGTATTCCTGGCAGTCAGCTGCGGAGTCAGCGTGCTTGCCGCCATTGAGGACGTTCATCATCGGAACAGGGAGAACCTTTCCGTTCGGACCGCCAATGTACTTGTAGAGAGGCAGACCGCAGGAGTCAGCAGCTGCACGTGCAGCAGCCAGTGAAACGGACAGTGTTGCGTTTGCACCGAGGTTGGACTTGAACTCTGTGCCGTCGAGGTCGAGCATTGCCTTGTCGATTGCAGGCTGGTCAAATACGTTCAGGCCGATAACTGCCGGAGCGATCTTCTCGTTTACATTAGCAACTGCCTTCAGTGTACCTGTACCGTTGAAACGTGTCTTGTCGCCGTCACGGAGCTCGAGAGCTTCTCTCTCACCTGTGGAAGCACCGGAAGGAACGATTGCACGGCCCCAAGCGCCGGACTCTGTTGTAACTTCAGCTTCAACTGTAGGGTTGCCGCGGGAGTCGATTACTTCGCGAGCATGTACTTCAATGATTGGATCTACGAATTTAGGCATTTTTTATCCTCCTATAAATACCTTTTATTTCAGAGAGCGAGTCTCTTTGAAACCTTATTTGGTTGCGTCGATGATTTCCTTGAAGGAATCAACTTTCAGGGATGCGCCGCCGATCAGAGCACCGTCGATATCCGGGCAAGCCATGTATTCAGCGATATTTGTCGGCTTGACGGATCCGCCGTACTGAACGCGTACTGCCTCAGCAGTAGCTTCGTCATACAGAGCCTTGACATTGTCACGTACGCACTTGCAGCAGTCTTCAGCGATTTCCTTTGTAGCGCTCTTGCCTGTGCCGATCGCCCAGATCGGTTCATATGCGATAACGATCTTTGCGACTTCTTCAGCTGTGAGGCCTGCCAGGGAACCTGTGAGCTGTGCTTTGATGACTGCAGCTGTCTCGCCTGCGTCATACTGAGCTTCTGTCTCACCGATGCAGAGAATAGGAATGATGTTGTCAGCGAGCAGTCTCTTTGCCTTTGCAGCGCATGCAGCGTCTGTCTCAGCATAATATGTACGTCTCTCGGAATGTCCGATGATGCAGTATGTGATGCCTACTTCCTTGAGCATAGGAACAGAAACTTCGCCTGTGTATGCGCCGGAATCCTTTTCATTGCAGTTTTCAGCAGCGATCAGGAGGTTCTTTGCGTTCTTGACGCAGACATCCAGATCAACATACGGTGCGCCGATACCATAGTCGGCAGCTTCTTCACCGGTCAGTACTTCTTCGATACCCTTCATGAATTCAAGTGCTTCAGAGGGTGTCTTGTTCATTTTCCAGTTTCCAAAAATTACAGGTTTTCTTGCCATGAGATATTATTTCTCCGGGATGATCGTAATGCCCGGAAGCTCCTTTCCTTCCATGTATTCCAGAGATGCGCCGCCGCCTGTGGAAATGTGGCTGAACTTCTCAGCGAAGCCGAGGTTCTTGGCTGCAGATGCGGAGTCGCCGCCGCCGATGATCGTTGTAGCGCCTTCAAGCTCTGCGAGGGACTTGCAGATCTCGATCGTGCCCTTTGCAAATCTCGGATCCTCGAATACGCCCATCGGACCATTCCAGAATACTGTCTTTGCGCCTTCGAGCTGCTTCTTGAAGAGTTCAACTGTCTTCGGACCGATGTCGAGGCCCATGAAGCCATCAGGAATCTCGCCTGCGTCAACAGTCTTGATCTCTGTCGGGTTGGAGAAGTCATTCGCAATTACTGTGTCGATCGGAAGAACGAGCTTGTCGCCGCCTTCTTCAATGAACTTCTTGGCAAGGTCGATCTTGTCTGCTTCGAGCAGGGATGTACCGATCTTTCCGCCCATAGCTGCGGAGAATGTATAGGACATACCGCCGCCGATGAGGACCTTGTCAGCGATCTTCAGCAGATTTTCGATAACTGCGATCTTATCAGATACCTTTGCGCCGCCCAGAATAGCAACGAGAGGTCTTTCGGGATCGTTCAGAGCCTTGCCGAGAACTGTGACTTCCTTGTCAACCAGGAAACCGAGACCGGAAGGCAGATGAGAAGCGATTCCTACTGTGGAAGCGTGTGCTCTGTGTACAGAACCGAATGCGTCTTCAACGAACAGATCGCCGAGGGATGCCCAGTAATTGCCGAGGTCGGGATCATTCTTGGATTCACCCTTTTCATAACGTGTGTTCTGCATCAGAACGATCGATCCGTCTTCCTGTGCCTTGACAGCAGCTTCGAGCTCTTCACCGCGTGTTGCGTTGACGAACTTGACAGGTGCGCTCTGCAGGGAAGCGAGGCAGTCAGCAACGATCGACATATCGTTCTTTGCCTTGTCTTCTTCTGTCTTTACCTTGCCCAGGTGGCTGAGCAGCAGGACTTTTGCGCCATTCTCTGTCAGATAGTTGATTGTCGGCAGTGCAGCACGGACACGATTGTCGTCAGTGATAACACCGTTTTTGTGCGGTACGTTGAAGTCTACGCGTACGATGACATGCTTTCCCTTAACGTCCAGGTCTTTTACAGTAACTTTGGCCATTTAGAATTATTCCTCCTTCAAAAATACTGTTTTCATTATAGCACTCGCCTTTTAATTGTGTTAATCATGCAGGGCTATTTTCATGCAAATGTCATGTTTGTATCCTGCAGAAAAAACAGCTCCGCGGATAATGCCGCGAAGCTGCTTAATCACTTAATTATCCGGCCAGTTGCAGATTGTGTAGTAGAGTTCCTCGTAAATGTCAGCACTCTTTTCCCAGCTGACATCTGTTGTCATGGCACTCTTGACGAGGCCCTTCCAGCCAGGTCTGTTGTTGTAGTACTGTTCTGTAGCCCAGCGGAGCGTGTAGACCATGTCATCCGCATTTGCAGCCCAGAAGCTGAAGCCGTTTCCTTCGCCAGTGTACTGGTTGAACGGCTGTACGGTATCCTTCAGACCGCCGGTCTCACGAACGAGCGGCAGTGCACCGTAATGCATAGCGATCAGCTGACCGATTCCGCAGGGCTCGTACAGTGAAGGCATCAGGAACAGGTCGCAGCCTGCATAGATCCTGTGTGCAAGTTCTTCATTGTATCCGCAGTAGTAAACGCCTTTGCCCTTATATTCGGATTCCATCCACTTGAACGCATTCTCGGCATTTGTTTCACCGGTTCCGAGTATAGCGAACTGGATGTCGAGTCCCATGATCTCACTGAGACGGTCAGTGATCATATAGATACCCTTCTGGTTCGTTAAACGGGAAACAAGACCGATCAGCATTACATCTTCCCTGACCTCAAGTCCGAGTTCTTCCTGCAGTGCCTTCTTATTGGCCTTCTTGCCGGATACCCAGCTTCTGACATCATAGTTCTTAGCCAGCAGCTTGTCTGTCTTCGGGTTCCATTCGTTTACGTCAATACCGTTGACGATGCCCCAGAGGTCTTCCCTGCGGTAACGGAGAACTGCATCCATTCTTTCGCCGTATGCCTGTGTGAGGATCTCGTTGGAGTATGTCGGTGATACTGTTGTGATCTTGTCAGCGTAAACGATGGCCGTCTTCATGAAGCTGATGCCTGTATCGAACTTGATCGAGCCGTTATCGAAATAGCTGTAATCCAGACCGAGGCAGCTCGGCAGCATATCGACGCCGAAGTTGCCCTGGAAAGCCATGTTGTGGATCGTGTATACATGTTTGATCTGCTGGTAACGGTAATCATCCGCATAGCATGCATGTGCCATCAGCGGGATCATGCCGGTCTGCCAGTCATTTGTATGGATAATGTTGGGCCACCAGTCAATAAAGTAGATCATATCCAGTACAGCCCTCTGGAAGAATGCGAATCTTTCGCCGTCGTCTTCATAGCCGTACAGGGCATCCCTTTCGAAGTATCCCTGGTGTTCGATGAAGTAGTAAACGACGCCTTCCGTGGTAGCTGTGTAATATGTAGCCGGCTGGTCGATCCATCCGGAGTGGACCTGGATCGTACCGAGTCTTTCCAGCGTGTCATAATACTTTTCAATGATCTTTTTGTACAGAGGGAGGACTACTCTGACGTCATGTCCTCTTTTGGCGAGTGTTTTCGGAAGGCTTCCGATTACATCTGCCAGTCCGCCGGTCTTGATATAGGGCAGGCCTTCTCCCGCCACAAACAGAACTGATCTTGTCATGTTATTCTCCTTCTAATCAGATGCGGTCTCTTCTCTTAACGTATACAGGCTGTTCGTCTGTTCCCTTCAGTTCCTTTACGTGATGGATGATCGCGAACTTGTCTACTACAGCGTGGTCGAGTTTTGCGTTCTCGCCGATATATACACCTGTCATGACGATGCAGTTTTTGACTACCGCACCTTTGCGGATCGTAACATTTCTGCCGATAACGGAGTCAATGACCGTACCTTCAATAACGGAGCCGTTCGCAACAACGCTTCCCTTGACGCTGGAGCCCGCCGCATATGTAGTCGGGCTGGAGTCGTTTGTCTGTGTATATACAGGCCAGCCTTCCTTGAAGAGTCCCTTGGCAACTGTTCTGTCTCTCAGCATCATGGAGATCCTGAAGTATTCGCTCAGGCTGTTGATGCATGCGACAAAACCGTTTACCTTGTAACCTACGATGTTGAGGTCAGCGACGGAATCTTTCAGGATGTCCTTGAACCAGTACAGTGAAGATGTCGCTGCTGCTTTCTCAACGAGTTCGATGAACAGTTTCTTTGTCATGACATAGCATTCCAGAGAAATGTTCTTTGTCTTTGTGTTGCCGCGGTTCTTGTCAAATGCCTTGACATTCTTCTGTCTGTCGAGTGACAGGACATCGCAGCCGAGGAAGCTTGTCTTCGCTTCGGATGTGCTTGTGTACAGGACGGTTACGTCAGCGCCGGATTCGATGTGCTTTTCCAGGACTGTGTTGTAATCCAGACTGTAGATGAAATAACTCGGTGCTACAACAACATACGGGTTCCTGTCTTCCTCGATGTACTGCATGTTGAGCATGAAGTTAGCGACATCGTGGTTGTATACAGGGGAAGAGAAGCTCTTCTCACCATAGAGCAGACGGAGTTTTCCGCGCTTGGAGTTGATGTTGTAGTTCGTGCCCGAACCGAGATGTTCGATCAGGTTGCGGGGTTTTTCCTTGCAGTATACCTGAACATTATCGATGCCGGAGTTTGTCATGTTGCTGAGGACAAAGTCGATCACGCGATAACGTCCGTTGAAGACCATAGCAGGTACCGGACGGTATTCATCAAGACCGCTGATGACTGCTGTGTTGTCTTCAAAATTAATAATTCCCAGTGCTTTCATGTTTTATCCTCCTACTCCGTGAACTTCTTTGCGACAAGTTCGATCTCACTGCTGTCTGCAGATCCGCAAATTGCTCCGGGAGCGACTTCTACATCGTCTGCTACGATGCAGCGAATAACCTTTGCACCTTCGCCGATCTTTGCGCCGGGCTGAACGACGGAATCAATGACCTGTGCACCCTTGCCGATCTGGCAGTTCGTGCCGAGGACGGAATTCCTTACTTCACCGAGGACAACGCTTCCCTGTGTGATGTATGCGTTATCGATCTCAGCTTCATCGCCGATATACTGCGGCAGTGCGTTGACATCTTCCGTATAGATCTTCCAGGATGCGTCTCCGAGATCGAGTTCGTTATCATGCTTGAGCAGGTCCATGTTGGATTCCCAAAGTGAATCAACTGTTCCTACATCCTTCCAGTAGCCCTTGAATCTGTAAGCAGCGAGCTTTCTCTGGTCATTCAGATATGCCGGAATGATGTCTTTGCCGAAGTCATGGTTGGAATCAGGATTCTTGTCATCCGCGAGCAGGTACTTTCTCAGTGTCTTGTATGTGAAAATGTAGATACCCATGGATGCGAGCGTGCTCTTCGGATGAGCGGGCTTCTCTTCGAATTCATAGATAATGTCATTTTCATCACAGTTCATGATGCCGAATCTTGAAGCTTCCTTCAGGCTGACTTCGAGGACAGCGATCGTTGCGTCCGCCTGCTGCTGTTTGTGATACTGCAGCATCTTGTCATAATTCATCTTGTAGATGTGGTCGCCCGAGAGGATCAGGACATACTCCGGCTGAACACTGTCAAGGAAGTCAATGTTCTGCGTAATAGCATCTGCAGTGCCTCTGTAGACTTCGAATCCCTTCTGGTCCTTTTCGCGCGGTGTCAGGACATAGACGCCGCCGTCATTTGTGTCAAGGCCCCAGAACTGGTCTTTCGCTACATAAGCGTTCAGCAGAACTGATTCGTACTGCGTCAAAACACCGACAGTTGAAATACCGGAGTTGGCGCAGTTACTCAGAGGAAAGTCGATGATCCTGTACTTTCCGCCAAAATGAACAGCCGGCTTCGCGACTTTTTTGGTCAGATCCAGAAGGCGGGTTCCTCTTCCGCCTGCCAGGATCATGGCCGCCATTGTGTTAGGTCTCATTATTTTGCCTCCTGAAATAATTCATTGAATACGCTTTCATTATATTACAGACTTGAATCATTTTGAAACTGCGAAACTCACATTTCATTAGGTTTTTTCAAAAAACATTTCCCGGATAATCGAAATAAAATACAAAGAGCCCGTAATCACACATGTTCCGGTGTTTCCTGCTTCTTCAATACCGCGTTTCACCGCTTCACGCATGTCTTCGATATATGTATATCCGCTGTCCGCATGACCTTTTTCCGAACGTGTATTTTCGAAATAGGTCATGATCAGATGATCGCAGTTTTTATCCAGCATCGCTGCCATCTCGCTGACCTGTTTGTCTTTCAGGGCACTGAATACAACGGTCAGCGGACGCGGGAGTCCCTGCAGCGACGAGCACAGAGCGCGTATCCCGTCGGTATTGTGCGCACCGTCAAGGATGACATTGGCACGCACCCTTTCGAACCTTGCCGGCCAGAAACTTGTGCGCACTGCTTCCTTTACGGAATCTTTTTTTATGTTCACGCCGAGCATCTGCGCAGCGTACAGCGCAAGCGCCGCATTTGCTTTCTGATAGGCTGCGCCCTGCACTTCATACCGCTCATCCTGAAACCTGAACACATGCGTGCCGGCAGGCCTGTAAGCGTTAAGGAAAGAAGCGCCCGCACGGATACGTGCCGCATGTGCGCGGATTACGCTCCTGCATACCGGGTCGTTTTCCCCGCTGATCACTTTCCCGTCCGGCTTGATGATCCCCGCTTTTTCAAACGCGATCTGCGCCTTTCTTGAACCCAGTATCTGCATATGGTCCATGCCGGTATTCGTGATGACGCTGAGCGCGCTCTTATCGATTATGTTTGTATTGTCCAGCCTGCCGCCGAGCCCTGCTTCAAGCAGGAGCCAGTCCGCTTTCATCTGTTTCATCCAGACGAAACAGAGCAGGCAGTCGATCTCAAACATGCCGAGATCATATTTTTCGATCAGCGGCATATACTCCTTCAGCAGGCTGCTGAATGTCTCTTCCGGGATCCATTCCCCGTTCAGGCGGATCCTGTCGCGGTGGTCCTGCAGATGGGGAGACGTGAACGTACCGACGCGGTATCCTTCACTCATCAGGATATCGCGCAGGTAATTGACGGTGCTTCCCTTGCCGTTGGTGCCGGTAATATGAACGATCCTCAGATCTCTCTGAGGATCGCCTGCTTCGCGGCATGCGTTTTTTAAAAATGATAATCCGTGATAGCGGTTCTTCCGCGCCATCACCCATTCCGTATCTCTGCTCATCTCAGATTCGGGATCTGCCAGTTTACAGGCTCTTTCCCGTTCCCCATCAAAAATTCATTTGCTTTGCGGAAATGTCCGCAGCCGAAGAAGCCGCTGTTCGCGGAAAGCGGTGAAGGATGCGGTGCCTCCAGGACAAGATGCTTTGTTTTATCGAGCATCTGCGCTTTATTGCGGGCATCCCTCCCCCACAGCATGAATACGACCGGGTCGGGCTTCGCATTGATCCTGGCTACCGCATGATCCGTAAAGACTTCCCAGCCTTTCCCGGCATGGGATCTCGGTCTGGAATCCTGCACCGTGAGCACGGTATTCAGCAGGAACACGCCCTGCACTGCCCACGGCATCAGATACCCGTTGTCGGGCATCGGATAACCGTACTCATTCTGTATCTCTTTGTAAATATTCAGCAGGCTCGGCGGGATCCGGATGCCCGGATTCACCGAGAAGCACATCCCGTGCGCCTGGTGCGGCTGATGATACGGATCCTGTCCGAGGATCACGACTTTGATGTCGTTTATATCCGTATTCTCAAATGCCGAGAACACCTGCACCTTGGGGGGATATATGCGCTTTGTCTCATACTCCTCGTGGATGAAAGCTGCCAGCTGTTTGAAATACGGCTGTTCAAATTCGTTTTTCAGCCACGGGGTCCAGTTGTTTTTTTTCATTGTCAGAATCTTTTCCTGCTGTTGCGCGCGACCAGGAATATGATCAACAGAACAGCCAGAACACCCCCGGCTATGACCAGCGGGATACTGATCCCCTTCCTGCCGGGAGCCGGTGCCGGCGTATCCGGTTCGTCTGTTTTTTCGGGATCTGCCGGCTTTTCGGGATCGGCCTCACCGTATTTGTAATAGTCTTTGAGATCCTGTTCAACAGCATTGAACGTACGGTCCCCGTATGTCAGAAGGACTTCGTTGAATTCAACAACGTCGAACTTATCGCCGAGTTCCGCTTCCGCGTCTTCGCGCAGTCTTGCGAACTGTGCCAGGCCTACACCGTAGGGAAGGATCTGGCCGGGATTATCCGTGACAAAGTCATAAAGTTCCGGGGCGATCTCTTCATTCAGGGAATTGCCCTTGAGATATTTCCTGACGTCGTCCACAGTCCATCCGAGACCGTTTACGCCGAGGTCGACTGCCGCATCGAGAACATAGGAAATGCCGATATTCAGCGCATAGAATTTCGCTATGTCCTCACCGATGCCGCTGTCCTTCAGTGCGTTTGATTCCGCATACATCGCCCAGCCTTCGGTATAGCCGAGTGTGCTCAGCTGCGTGCGGATCAGGCTCGGCTGTGTATTCAGATACCACGTGATCTGGTACAGGTGTCCGGGGAAACCTTCGTGTGCAAGCGTCGTATACAGGTCGACCGTATCGCCGACATTGTCGCCGTTGATCTTGATGACGTTATCCTTCAGATCGTCGACCGGCGGTTCCATATAGTAGGCAACGATCGAATCGTTTGCGACGGAAGGATCGAGATACGATGCGCGGAATGTGACTTCCGGTCCTTCGGGATATTCTTCAAGATGGTTCTGCAGATATGTCAGGACTTCGGAAGGATCGCTCATTTTGATCTCTTCATCCGCTGCGTCGTATACTGCATAGAGTTCATAGATACCTGACTTGATATAATCCGTGCAGATATCCAGCATCTCCTGGACGGAAGCGTCCGTGCTTCCCTTGTACTTCGCATAGGCTGCGTAATACTCTTTACCGTCCGGCAGGTCACAGACGGCAGGGTCTGCTGTCCTGGAGCCGCGCAGCGCTTCCAGTTCCTCCGCGACCCTGTCGTATGCAGGGATGAATTCGTTCATGACGATATCCCTGTTGACTGCCTTGTATTCTTCCCTGTCCGCATCCGAGATCCCTTCGAATGCATCGACGTTGTTCTCAAAGATGACGATCAGCTGGTTGTCCTCTTTTTTCTCCGTGAATTTCGCAATGTCTTCCTTCACCTTGTCCAGGGAACTGTCGTTGATGAAATAGCCTTCGGCAGCCTGTTTTCTCGTGATATCCATGACCTGGCCGAGGAAGGCAGGCGTGCTCTTCAATACATCGAGATAGTCGTCGATATCTTCTTTCCTGTAGAATACATATTCCGTGAAATTCGTAAGCAGGTTCGACGTGATCGCGTTGCCGGGATAGAAACAGATATCGAAATATTTGTATTCATTCATTTTGATCATGTTTTCAACATAGAACTTCAGGGCGTCATAATCGTGCTGATGTTCCGCATTGAGGGAAGCGCGGTCGAAGGAAAGCAGCGTGTCCAGTGTTTCCTGCAGGTCTGCCGCATCGCTTTCGTATCCGTCCCAGTCGGCTGAACCGATGATGCGTTCCGGCTTTTCGATGCCGTATTTTTCATAATCCTTAAGTGCAAAATGCAGGGTCATAAAATCGCTTTCCATCAGCTCGACGAATTCATCCATCAGGAATTCTTCGAACTCGCTGTCGCTGTCCGCGAACACCGGTGTTGCCGGCATCATCAGGACAGCTGCAGCAGCCAGCGTTATTATCCTTTTAAAAAGTTTCATAATTTCCTCCATTACGGCGCGTGTGGCGCCGTCACAAATACGTTATGAATAATCAGTCTCCAGTGCTTGCTTTCTGCTATTCTGTAAGTAGAGGATAGCTTTGTTTAGAGCACGTAGGAGTGAGTGGG
>JAILQT010000037.1 GCA_024698805.1 Solobacterium sp. | reverse complement strand
TGTCGCACTGATGATCCCGCAAGGAATACCGATCAGCATCGCAAGGCACAGCGCGATCAGCGATAACGCAAATGTACAGCCGATATTTTCACTGATAACGTCAAGTACCGGTCTGTAATGCTTCGCTGACCATCCGAAATTACCATGAAGTGCTTCACCGATCCAGTTTACGAATTTTACATAAAACGGAAGGCTCGGGTCCAGCTTTTCCTGCAGAGCGGCTTTCAGTTCCGGTGTCATTCTGGGGTCCATAATGTTGGAAGTAATACTTCCGGGTGCCTTATCGATGATAAAGAAAAGTATGAACAGAATGCCCAGGAATACCGGAATGATCTGAAGAAGTCTTCTAATCGTATAATTCTTCATTCAAAATCCTCCTTTCCCTAGATAGATCAACTGCAGAATTAAATAAATGAATAACGGCAGCGGCTACTGCAAATTTCGCCGCTGCCGTAACAGTGAATGTTTCTGTTAATCCAAACGATTAGTCAAGAGTGACGTTCTGGATGATCTCTGTGAAGTCTGTGTAGACACCGATGTCATCAAGTCCGTGTACTCTGTTGTTGATTCCCCAGATCTCGGATCTGTAAGCAACGATAGCTGTAGGAACTTCTTCGTTCTGGATGATAGCCCATTCCTTGTAGATCTCAGCTCTCTTTGCCTGATCGAATTCTGTAAGACCAGCCTTCATCAGTTCCTGAGCGTGATCGTTTCTCCAACCGGAAGCGTTGAAGCCGCCCTCGGAGTAAGCATCAGCGTCGAACAGACCGCCTGTGGGATCCGGATCAACGGAGAGGGAGAAGCCCATTGTGTAGATATCGAAATCCTTTTCGCCGGGTTTCGCATCCATTGTTTCAGAAGCGACTGTGTTGAAGTCCATTGTGGAGATGTTCAGCTTAACGCCGATCTGGCCCCAGCTGTCGAATGCCATGCCGGACAGTGTTCCAGGCCATGTAGCATCGTAGTAAACCAGCCAGTTGAGTTCCATTGTCTCATAGTCTTCAGCCTTGATCTCGCCGTCGCCGTTGACATCCTTTTCACGGATGCCTGTGCTCTCGTTCAGAGTCCAGCCAGCTTCATCGAGCAGAGCAGCTGCCTTCTCGAGGTCGAAGTCATACGCGTTCAGTTCATCGTCACCGGGATAAGCCCAGGATGTCTTGGAGATCGGAGCCATACCGAGGGAAACGAGTTCTTCAGAACCATACTCAGCTGTGAGGAAGTTCTTTCTGTCAAGTGCATAGAGCAGTGCCTGACGTACAGGGATCTCAGCTGTGTGAGCTCTTGTTGTGTTGAAGCACATGAATGTGTAGCCGTTTGCCAGATAGCTTACGAGATGGGAGTTGTCCATGCCGTCAACTGCTTCAACGTTTTCAGCCTTAGCTGCAGGCTGGCAGAAGTCGATCTCGCCGTTCTGCAGTGCACCGAGGATACCATCTTCCTCAACATGGAGGAACTGGATGCCGTCGATCTTGAGCTGGTCGCCATAGTATGTGTCATTCTTGACCATGTTTACATACTGCTTAGCTGCCCAGCCGTCGAATGTAACGATACCGCAGCCCATCGGTTCATTGTTCTTAGCTGCGAGTTCTTCGAAGCTGCTGTGTGCATAGTATTCATCATCGAGGATACCGTATGTGAAGTTCTGCAGGTTAGCAGGTGAAGGGTCTGTCATTGTGAAGGCGATTGTCTTGTCATCGATTACTTCGATGGAAGCGATCGCTGCACCGACGTTTGTACGAGGACCAGCATAGTCTTCTTCTTTGATCGTGTTGTATGTGAATGCAACGTCATCCGTTGTGACAGGTGAGCCGTTTGAGAATGTCGGGCCATCGATCATTGTGAATGTGTATGTCAGATGGTCATCAGACAGTTCCCATGTAGCGAGTTCAGGAACGTAGTTGCCTGTGCTGTCAACATCGACCAGACCGTCGAACATCAGGGATGTGCAGTAAGAGTCATAAACGTTGTCGGACAGGATCGGGTTGAAGACGCCTTCGAAGCCGCTCAGACCGAACTTAAGGATCTGATCGCCTGAAGGTGTAGTCTCTGCTGCAGAAGAAGCAGGAGCGGCTTCGCTTCCAGCGCTTCCTGCACTGCCTGCACTGCTTGCTGCCGCACTAGAAGCAGGAGTTGATGAAGAGCATCCTGCGAGTAATGAAGCTGCCAGTACAGAAGCCAGAGCTGTGTTAGTGTACTTTTTCATTTCTTTTCCTCTCTTTCACCTTTCGGTAATATGCATCATTATAAACTTACATTGGCAGAAATTCTATCTTTTTTCATGATTTGGCGTCATTTTTCATGTGCATTTTCATTAATTTTAGTGAAACTTTTTGTAAATTTTCACGCTTTATATACACATGGAAGGTTTGTGTGTATGTTTCCTGTTACAGCAAATAAACAGTAAGCGGTATCAGGAAAGTATTCATGCATATTATTTTTCATCCCTTTGACATAAAAAAGAAGAAAACTGCAGCGGCTGATCCATGTTCGCCGCTGCTGTCTGACCTGCTGATTTTCCAGTCTGAATCATCAGTCGATCGTTACGTTCCGGATGATCTCTGTGAAGTCTGTGCAGACACCGATGTCATCGAGTCCGTGTACCTTGCTGCGGATACCCAAGATCTCGGATCTGTACGCAATGACAACTGCAGGAACCTCTTCATTCTGGATGACAGCCCATTTTTAGCAGATCTCAGCCAGATATGCCCTTGCCGTATTGAAACGCATGAATGTGCAGCCGTTTGCCAGACAGCTTACGAGACGGGAGTTGTCCATGCTGTTTATCGCATCAGCGTTTTCAGCCCTGGCTGCAGTTCCCTGCATCCCAAAGTCAGGCATACGGAATGTTGATCTGCGTTTTTTGCGATCCTGACTATGAAGTTTCCCATCCTGTCCATATGAATGACTGTTGTTATTCGTTATACTTAACAATAAGAATAACAAACACTTAAGAAGGAGAGACCAATGGCATTAACGATCATGAATGAGGCACAGCGCTGCCTGCAGTGCAAGGTGCCGATGTGCAAAAAAGGATGTCCCATTGCGACACCGATCCCGGAAGTCATCGCAAAGTTCAAAGACGGTAAGATCATGGATGCCGGCAAACAGCTGTTTGAGAATAACCCGATGTCCTTATTCTGCTCGATCGTCTGTGATCACCAGGCACAGTGTGCCGGTCACTGCGTCCTCGGCAGAAAGGGCAGTCCTGTTCATTTCTATCACATCGAACGTTTTATATCCGATTCTTACCTGGACAGGGTCAGGATCACAAAACCTGAAAAGAAAGGCAAAAAAGCCGCTGTCCTCGGTGCCGGTCCTGCCGGGCTGAGCGTCGCAGTGATCCTGGCATCCAGCGGCTATGACGTCACCGTATTCGATGACAACGACCATATCGGCGGCATGTTAAGATACGGCATTCCTGAATTCAGACTGCCCAAGACGATGATCGACAGATTCAAAAAGCTCATGAACAAACTGGATATCCGTTTCCGGCCCAATACGGTACTGGGTGAAGCACTGACGATCGACAACCTGTTCCGTGACGGCTATGCGTCTGTCTTTGTCGGTACAGGAGTATGGAGGCCGAAGACACTCGGCATCGAAGGTGAGAGCCTTCCCAATGTCCACTTCGGCATCTCCTATCTTGCCAACCCGGGTGCTTTCGCCATCGGTGAGAACGTCGCGATCATCGGCATGGGAAACGTCGCAATGGACGTCGCACGAACTGCATTGAGGCACGGGGCCCAGAATGTCACGCTGTATGCGCGTTCCAAGAGGATCGCAGCCAGCGAACATGAGATGGATTACGCCAGACTTGACGGTGCGCAGTTTGAATTCGGCCAGGCGATCGAGAAGATCGAACCGGAAGGCCCTGTATTCAAAGTTGCGGTCTTCGATGAGAATGACAAGGTCGTCGGTTATGAGGAAGAGCTGAACCACGTCAAGGCTGATTCCACGATCCTTGCCGTATCCCAGGCACCTAAAAACAAGCTGATCCTGACGACGGAAGGTCTGGAAGGCAACGAAAGGGGCCTGCTGATCACCGATGAGAACTGCATGTGCACCGTTCCGGGCGTCTTCGCTGCAGGTGACGTCGTACACGGTTCCAATACTGTCGTAGCAGCAGCTGCCGAAGCCAAGAAAGCAGCTGCAGCCATGATGGAATACATGGAGTGTCATTGATCGGTACTATCGCAAAGTATCCGCATTTTCAATGATCAGGGTATACAGACATAAAAACTTCAGATTCTGTCCCCGTACGGGGAACAGCAGATATGTAAAATGAGGACCGGCATATATTCATGCTGGTCCTGTTTCATTTTCATTGCCATATACACTGCCTGGCAGCCGGTCATCCGATGCCCTGCTGTCAGTATTTTATCCCGTAGTAATCAAGATATGTCTTAAAGCGGTCCTGGGCGGCCAGACACATATCGCGGAGATAACCTTTTTCATTTTTCCATTCCTGTAATCCCCGGTAATAGTACATTTTCATATCTTCTTCGATAATGAATGGAACGATCCCGTTCCGCAGACATTCCTTGAAAAGGATAAGCCGCCCCACACGGCCGTTTCCATCCTGGAAGGGATGAATTGACTCAAAGCGATAATGAAAATCCAGCAGATCGTCAAAAGCCGCTGTTTCATGCTTTTTGTAATCTGAAAGCAGTTCTTTCATCATCCTGGGAACATCCTTTGGTGCTGCCGTTTTCCTGCCTCCGACTTCATTTGCCAGCCGTTTATAGGCACCAACGGCAAACCAGCCTTTTCTGCTGTCTGCAGTCCCGCTCTTTAAGAGGAGGTGAAACTGCCTGATCAGGTTTTCCGTCAGAGGACGGTCTGCCTGGTCGATCATCAGGTCTATACAGCGGAAATGATTTACTGTCTCAAGGATATCGTCCACATTTACAGCACCTTCAGGCGCATCAATCGTGTTGGTCTCAAAGATATACCGGGTCTGTTCGTGTGACAGCCGGCTGCCTTCCATGTGATTGGAATTGTATGTCAGTTCGATCTGCACCTTATGATAGATGCCTCCTGAGATCCTGTTATCTTTTTCCAGAACCAGTCTGCCCGTGAGATCTTCCGGAACCGGACGCTGCCTCGGTTTCCTTCCCGGTTTTTCGGCACTGTCGGGAATATTCCAGGTTTTTCCCGTAATAAAGGCACCGGGGACGCGTCCATCCTCACAATACTGACGTACGACCCGTTCCGTGATTCCCCATTTTTCACTTGCTTCTTTCACCGAAATAAAACTCATATTGGCACCGCATGTCTTTTAGTACAGAACAATTATACTCTTTTATCGGCTGTTTTTCTATCATATTCATAAGTTAACTGGCGTGTTAAACAGCCGATAAATACAGCAATGAGCTGCCGGGACAACGGCAAAGGCAACCTTCCTGTCTTTCCTGACTTCCGCTTTCTGTTTCATACAGCTGTTATGGACTGCTGTGCTCTCAGACCGACCCATTACATATATCCATAATCGAGTAGGAGGGAGTGATTAGCTCCCGTCCTCTCACAGCACCGTACGTACGGTTCCGTATACGGCGCTTCCAATACTTAGAACATAAACTGCAGTTGAACCGGATAAGAATGAATACGCTCGTAGGCTTTGATCATGTTCGTCAGACCCCAGCCTTCGAGCTTTTCATTTGAAAGAGCACGGAGTACCGCTCCCGTGTGCACCGTAAACCAATATCCTCTGCGGGAGTTAGCCGCCATATATGCGTACTTGGGCGGTGTCCCGAGATGTACCAGTTTCCTGTACTTCGTTATCGGCTTCTTCCATCTCTTCCAGATGATCTGTCTTATCCTGCTCTGTAACCATCCGTTTGCTGCGCTGATCCATGATTTCATCTCGGCTATCCCG